>CALHGQ010000597.1 GCA_938030175.1 uncultured bacterium
CGCTCAGGGGTGGCCGTCATCCCGAGAAGGAACCGCGGCTCGAAGTGCTTGATCAGGCTGCGATAGGTGGGCGCGGAGGCGTGGTGAAACTCGTCGACGATGATCCAGTCGAACTGGTCCCTAGGGATCGCCGTCAGTCGGTCTCCCGTGAGGCTTTGGATCGACGCGAAGACCGCCGTGAGGGCCAAGGGCCGTTCGCCGTCCACGAGGAGATCACCGAAGTTCGGGTCGCGCAGGGCGTGGCGGAATGTGGCTCGGCTCTTCTCCAGGATCTCCTTTCGGTGCGCGATGAACAGAAGGGTCGTGTCCTGGGACTCGCGCTTCTGACGGGCGAAGTCGAGCGCTGCGATGACCGTCTTCCCTGTGCCCGTCGCTGCGACCACCAGACTCCGCTGGCGCTTGTGGATGGCGCGGTCCACTTGGAGTTCGTCGAGGATCCGCTCTTGGTAGGCGTAGGGCCTCAGATCAATCGTCAGGATGTTGGAGGCTACGTGGGCTCCCCCACCCTCGATAGATCGCTTCTCAGCCTCAAAGCGCTCGGGGTCGAATTCTTCGAACTCGTCGGAGCGCCAATAGTGGGCAAAAGCGCCCTCGAGCTTCGTGAACGTAACAGGATCCCGCGTGGCGGCTAGGCGAACGTTCCATTCGATGCCGTCAATGAGCGCTGAGTGGCTGAGGTTGGATGAACCGATGTAGGCGGTTGAGTAGCCCGTCTCACGGCCGAGAATCCAGGCCTTCGCGTGCAGCTTCGTGCGGCGGCCGTACGCGACCCGGACTTCTGCCCCGAGAGCGACCAAGTCCTCAAGAACACGGCGCTCTGTGACGCCCATGTAGGTCGTCGTGAGGACTCGGAGGGGTTTGCCGCGCTCCCTGAGCTCCACGATGGCCGGGCGTAAGAGACGATAGCCCGAGAAGATGAGGAATGAGCAAAGGAGCTCGACCCGGTCAGCGGTGGCAATCTCGCGCTTCAGCTCTTCGCCAATGCGCGCCTCGTCCCGCAAGTTCATCAATACGTCGTGGGCGCCCAGCGGAACGCCGGGGCGCTTGGATGCGGCTCCACCGAGCGTGGCACGTGCAGGGTCCAGAATCTCTAACAGCTCCGCAAGCGGCTCTGAGATTTCGTCGGCCAGCGGCAGAGCCTCCGGTCCAAGGGTGCGCGTGATGGCGGCCAGCAATGCAGAGGCTAGCTCTACGGGGTTCTCCGAAGCCTCCATTGCGCGATGACAGACCTCACCAAGAAAGCGGCCCAGCACATCGCCGGCGTCGGCGCTATCCACCTCCTCCGCGACGTAGGCTGCATCGCCTAGCCTGCGCTGGAGAGCCTTCGTCAGAACTGACTCGTACAGTCCGGTCGGTAGGGCGGGTTCAGGAACAGGTTTAGATCGCTCAGCAGACATGAAGGCGAGCCTATAGCGCGGCTCCCTAGAACGCGAAGACCATGTGCCCCGGCGAGCGGTTTCAGGCAGCGTCATGGAGATGTCGCGGTACCTACTACCTGATAAGCAAGCTGACGCTAACGGAGTACCGAAGAATGGACTCGACCCCTTACTCCCTTGCGGGAACCGGAGTTTCGACCCGTAGCGTCTACCGTTCCGCCCCTCCGACTCACGTATGAGGGAGAGAGGATCGCGCCTTCCGGCACGTTCTTGTCGACGTCAATTCTCGGCGTCTAAACCTACGTCGGCTTCTAGGTGTCGATTGACGGATGTGTCCGCGTCGCTGAGGGTCGAGGATCAAAGGACTCGTGCCAGGAGCGAGCAGTGCGTGAAGAACGGGATCCGAGTGAGGAAACCTGAGAAGGCGTGCAACCGGGGCGGAGGTCGATCGGTCTCCATAGTGGTATGGACACACCACCAATCGCACAAGCGGGCTTCAGAGACCAGATGGAGTTCGAGAAGGAGCCCCCTCGACTCCTTCCCACTGTCGGGTCACGCCCGTGTCACTTCCTAGTCGGTCGGTCGACGCGTAGGCACTCTGAAACGCGGCCTTCTAGCTCGACGCGCCTAGAGTGCTTGACCAGCTTGCCCTCACACCTTGGCTGCCCTAAGAGAGGCAACGAGTTGCGCGGATTCGCCTGGGATGAGGATGGCTACTTGGCTTGGGTTGTTTGTCCGCCCGCCCATCTATCAACCGCCAAGGGTCAGCTCCACCGCGCAGTCACGACCGGGCTACGGAGTGGCGCCCATCTGCCTGCGTGGGAGCGCCAGTCGAGGCACGACCGGGTGGACAATCGCCGGTACCTTGCGAGTGTCACGTCCTACTTTCGGGACCACGACTTGAGCCTCGAGTGGCTGCTTCGCAATCGACTCCGCAGAGGCGCCCACGGCTACTGCTCGGATCTTGCGATCGCACACACAGGCCTGGAGCGCGCGTGGATCGTACGAGAAGCCGCCGACACGTCAGTGCGGGCGGGTGTATCCGTCAGCTTCCTACCGTCAGTGCCCTTCTTCCTCGCGCTCGCCGGCGAGCTCGATACCGAAGCGCTCCACCTGATGACACTGGATGCACCAGATATCCATGCTGCCCACGTAGCCCGCACAGGACTCACGATGACCATGGGATCCCTCGGCTGGCTCGATACAGCCAAGTTGATGGGCATCTATCCACGGCGCGCCATGTTCCTGACCGCACTACACCGCGAGCTGGTTCATCGGAACCTTGGCTACCTCAGGGAGGTCAGCGATGCATTGAAGAGCATCTTGAACACAAGAGACCTGCGTCCCGCCGGCTGGGGCGGTGGCGTCCTACGACCAAGGATCGCTTCCAACTTAGACTCTCCTTGAGGGCAGTACCGCGCCGCTAGCGATCCCGATCAGCAGCGGTTGCCGTTCAAGCCAATTGGCTCACGGCTCTCGATTTCGCCGACGTGCCAAGCGTCGTAGTGACTACTGAGCTGCAAGTCGGGAGTCGCCCGGTTGGAGTTTTGCGGGTCTTGGTTCCAGTGGGGCTGGCGGGAATGGGACCTGCACGGTCCCCGAAAAAAGCGCGCCCAGCTCCGTCTATGGAGCCGGGCGCTTTTTCGTTACCTGAGTGCTGCCGCAGTGAGGGCTGGGCAGCGCTGAGGATCAGTGGTGGTTCGTGACCACGTGGCGCTGCGGCGGCGGGACGAGGCCGATGGCTCGGCCCACTCGCTTCTTGCCGTGCTGCGGGTTCTCGATGTAGTAGAGAGCGCGCTCGTAGACACGACGCAAGCGCTGGGGCATCGCGTAGTACCACTTCTCATAGGAGCGCACCATGCGCTTGGCAGTACGGTACCGCGTTCGTTTGCGCTACTCTGTCACCCACTCGAAGCGCGCCGAGTGGCGGAATCAGACGCGGTACCGTACTCGGTACTCATTTGCCCAGCCGACGTCGGTCAAGAGCACGACGCGAGTCGGGAGGGAAGCGATCAGCAGGCGAGCAGGATAACAGGTGTGAGCGTACCGTCAGGCCGTCGGCTGAGCAGCAAGACACTACGCGGGTGACAAACTCGCCAATCGTGCTACCTGAACGTCACCGAGCGCGCGGCAGAGAAGTTCGACGTCGGTAACGGATTGGCATCGCGGTGCCACAGCTGGAACACGTAAGTGTCGCCGGCCTGGATGGTCTGCGGGCCCATTTGGGGCGTGGGGATCTGGGTCGTGTCGAGATCGACCACATAGTGGCCGGTGGACGACGAGGTGCCCGCCAGCTGTACGAAGCGTGAGATCTGCCCGCTCAGGCAGAGGTTGCCCTGGGAGCCCGCGGGATTCGCGACGAAGCCAGTCGACGTCGAGGCGAGCAAGAGGCACGTCGCTTGACTTGGAAGCTCGCTGACGCTGACGCGAAGATCCATCATGCTGGCCAGGCGATTCCCCGTCAGCACAAGCTCGGATCCTTGGCCTGTAGAGTTGGGCTGGCCACTGCAGACCGTCTCCCCGAATGGAAGCTCAAAGGCGTAGGCAGCTCCCGTCGAGAATCCGCTGACGCGCACGAACGGCCCGCCGACCAATGCGCCATCGCCGTGTATTGCGGCGGCCACGCCGAAGCGGTTCCCCACCATCACGGGGTTGGCATAGAGGCGTGTCGTTTCCACCCACTCGCCCGCATGTCGCTCGAAGACGTAGGCGGCACCAAGCAACTGGTCATAGGCTGTTGGGTTGATACCGCGCGGACTGAATGGCGCCCCCACAATGATCCGGCCGCCTTGGATGTCCACGGAGCGGCCGAACCCCGTATTCTCCCGACAGCCGCATGCGGAGAAGGCTCGCACGAAAGCATCGCTTGCATGGAGAACGTCCTCCCGTATCCATTGCCCCGCTACGTGCCTGAAGACGTAGACGACCCCCAACATCGTGGGGTTAGTGGACTGCGGGTTCCCGATCGCAAGTAGGTCACCTTCGAGCGCAACCCCGCTACCGAATGCGTCGGAGATGTTGAGGTTCGGTTC
>CALHGQ010000598.1 GCA_938030175.1 uncultured bacterium
ACGCGCTCTCGCCGTTCCCATCCCTGAGGCGTACGCTCGAAGCGGTCCGCGCGCTGCTCGAAATCGTCGACCGCAACCAATTCGGAACCGACTAGCCGAATACTTCGATAGGCGATACCGCTCGTCTCGGATGTTGCGCACGGCGACGCCGATTGAAACTCCGCCGCCAGCGCGAAATCCCCGTTGGGATCCTGCTCGAAGAAGTAGAGCTTTGAACAAGAATTCTGGGGCGCGTGCGATTCTGTAGCCACGGCCACTACACCGTTCTCGAATGCGAACTCGCGAAGGCCAGACTGCGTATCCGACCAAGTTCCGCTGGGACTCTCGACTTCGCCCACACGCGTCCACACTCCCCCGACGGAGCGAAAGACTCCGATGTGCAGGGTGCCCAGGGCCGCCTCTAGAACGATGGCCGTATCGCCATCGACGGCAATCTGCAGGATGATCGAGCCAGGCAATGTCGGGAGCTCTCCGCGCTCGGTCCCAAGGGTGGTATCGAAAACGAGCGGTCTCGGGAAATAGTCCGGGTGAGTGAAGACGATCGTCGACCCAGAGATGTCGGCGTTTGTGAAGTGAGCCGGTCCACCAAGCACCGTAGGCGTGAGCATGAGCTGCTCCTGCCAGCCCTGGGGGGTGACGCTCAACGTCCGGTAGGCGTTGCCGCTACCTCGAATGAGAATCTGGTTTTCACCCACCGCCAAAAGGGACGACACCTGGGAACTCGGGAGCATTGAATCCGGAATCGGAGGCAGCCAGCTCAAGACTCCGGCTCCGTCGATCCTGGCCACGACCGCCTGCCTCTCGCCCGTGGTGCTGTGCCGTTCGGTTCCGAGTAACCAGTGTTCGGTTCCGCTCAGTTCGATGTCCACGATACTGAGAGCTCCACCGCCGGGCCCCAATAGAGACCCCACAGGAAGTTGAGCGGCCATTGGGGAAGGCGCGAGGAGAGTAAGGGCGAGGGTTGCGAGAGCCATTCAGGGAGCAGCTAGGGGATGGATGGGAAGGAGCACCAGCGGGCAGGCCCGGCGCAAATGCTATGCCATCGACCTGCCGATGCTGGCCTTGTGGCAGTACGGTATCGCAGTCATTGTCGCCACTCCCGCTTCGACAGCTGGCCGGACGGTCAGCTGTCGAAGCGGGAGTGGCGGCAATGACTACGGTACCGTACTGCTCAGTAGCGTTCGGAGACGTTGACCTTCCCGGCTTCTACGGACACTGGGGTTACGAATGATCCGCAACGCTGCGAATCTCTGAAGTGTAGTGGGCGCGCATCCTCATGCGCCCTCCTCTACGGGGAGGCCGAGGGGCGGTAGCCCCTCGAGTTCCTGGGGAGCCCCGCGAAGCCAGCCCAAGCTGGCTGGTGCGTAGCGGGGCGGTCCGGGGCGTAGTCCCGGGAGGAGGGGGTTTGGGGGAGGAGACTAATAACTTTGTGGATGGAATGTGGCCTATGCCGCGGCGGCTACGTCCGCCTCCATCGGCGTGCGGTAGCCAATGCCGGAGTGCAACCGCTACCGGTTGTAGAACACTTCAATGTAGTCGTGCGTCGCTTCCTGCATGTCACGCAGGCCGCGCCATCGATGGTGATGCGCCCACTCCTGCTTGTACGTGCCGAAGAAGCTCTCCATCATCGCATTGTCCCAGCAGTTGCCAGCGCGGCTCATGCTGATCGTGATGCCATGCGCCGTGAGCGCATCCCGATACGCATAGCTGGCGTACTGCGATCCACGATCCGAGTGATGGATGATCGCGGCCGCCGGCTCGCGCCATGCTAGTGCGTTGTCTAGTGCGCGAATGATGAGCTGCGTCTCCATATTCGTGTCAGCTGCCCATCCGACGACAAGCCGTGTAGCTACGTCGATGATCACTGCCAAGTAGGTGAAACCCGTCGCTGTTGGAACAGCGGTGATATCTGCGCACCAGGCTGAATCAGGCGTTTCAGTGCTGAAGTCACGCTGCAACAGGTTCGGCGCGACAGGTCTTCGATGGTTTGAATCTGTCGTCGCCTTGTAGCGGCGCTTGACCTTCCCTTCGATTCCCGCCTCGCGCATGAGGCGTTCAACGCGCTCTCTGGAAGCGGGCTCGCCGTCCCACTTCAGTTGCGCGTGGATCCGCGGGCTCCCGTAGGTGCCGCGGCTACGTTCGTGAATCTTCCGGATCTTCTCCGTCAGCTCCATGTCCTTCCGCTCGCGCTTCGAGATGGAATCCCGCTTCGCTGATGCGTAGTACCCGCTCCGTGACACGCCCAGAATGCGGCACATCATCGTGATTGAGTAGTTGGCCTTCTCCACCGCGATCAGCGCGTATGCGGATCCTCGTCCCGAGCGAAGAAGGCTGCGGCCTTTTTTAGGAAGTCTCGCTCCTGCTCCACTCGGCGGAGTTCACGTCGGAGCCTTGCGATCTCTGATCGCTCGTCTGTTGTTGGCTCGTCTGCGGTGCCACCGGTCTTGTCGACCTTGTCCTGCTTTACCCATGCCTGCAGCACTGAGGCATGTAGGTCGAGGTCCCGCGCGACCTGGTTGTAGTTCTTGCACGCGTGGTAGGCCGCCACTGCGCTCTCCTTCTGCTCCTTGGTGAAGCTGCGTCGTTTCCTTCTAACCATCTCTGACATCCTGCCGTGAATCACGGTACTTAGGGTGTCCGAAATTCGCAGGGAGGGTCA
>CALHGQ010000599.1 GCA_938030175.1 uncultured bacterium
GCGATCGTGGACAAGGGCGTGCCTGCCCAGTGCGCGTGGGCCATGACCGGCGCGGCGCAGGCTTACCGCGTCAGCGGGCACGAGGTGTTGGCCTACGTGTGTGAGGTGGGCACTGAGCGCTTGAACGCCGAGCAACGGGGCGACGGGAGCTTTCCCTATCACCCCGTGAAGTGGGGCGCGGGTCACCCCGGCGCTGCTGACGCCAGCGCCTACTACCAGTCGAGGGTGACGGCCTTCACATCGTTCGCCCTTGAGGCCGCGTTCGGTCAAGAGCGCGGGAGGGCCCTCGACGTTGGCTTCTCCGGGGGCATGGAGTTTCTCCATGGATTGCTCGGCCCCGACGGCGTCAAGACCGGGTCGGTGGAAGCGAAGCCCTGGTACTGGGGCGGTCACTATGAGGTCGCATCCCATCCCTTCGACATCGCGGCGCTCAGCTACGAGTGGCGCAGGACCAGGGCGCCCAGAACGGCCAACGCGCTTCGTGCCTCTTGGCAGGCTTGGCTCCGCCATCTGGACGGAGACGGACAGCTTCGAAGCCACGATCCAGGGGCCGATGGCGGTGGACGGAGCTACCAGTGCCCGTTCTTTTGGGCGGCCCACGCCTGTTGGATCGCGCGAAGCCTCGATGCCCTGGAGGAAGTCTTCTCGGAGCCCAAGTGGACGCCGCCCGCGGACGTGACGGTGCAGCACTTCGAGGACGTGGACCTCGCACGCATCGACACGCCGGAAGTGATCGCGTGGATCCGAGGTGCTCGGCCGCCCGGAAACGCCTTCCATGGCAGCCCAGCAGGCGGCGGCCTACTGCGAGTCTTCAGCCGCACGACGGGGCGGGATCTGTTCCTGGCGGACCGCTTCGCACGTCGGCCTGCCGGGGCGTGGAGCGGCGGGGCTGGCACGCCGAGTCCAGCCCGTGGCTGGCGCGCTGGGTCCACCGACCTCAGGTTCTCCGGCTGGCTGATGCGCAATCGCTGGCGCGCGGGAAACTCACCTTTCGCCAAGCTCGGTGCGTTGCGCGAGCCCATCGACGCCTTGAGGCGTGGGGTCTTGGACTTCGGCTCTAGCGCCGTGTCTTCGTCATTCGATCGCGGGGCTCGCCTCCAGGTGACTCAGGACGGGGTCTCACTCACGGGGCCCTTCGCCCGTCCCGATGGCACGGTGATGGGCGGGCAGATCGAGCGGGCCTTTCGAGGGACCGCCTCTGGCTTGGAGGTTGATGATCGCTGCACCGACCGCGGTGGAGTTCGGAATCTCTGGTTCCGAGCGCCCACCCACGCCGTGATGCTCGAAGAGGTCCAGGACCACGTCCGCTACCGATTCGGTGATGTCGATGCCGGTTGACCCTGTCTTGCCGTCGCCGTCCGCGGAACAGCTCCGGCTCGTGCTCGTCGCGAACGCCAGGATGCCCTCCCAGCGTGCGCAGTCCGTTCAGCTTGCCAAGGCCGCGCGCGCGTTCCAGCGGGCGGGGGCGGCAACGACGGTCATCCACGCTCGGCGCCGCGACACGCCAGAGCTCGACCGTGCGGAGGTTTGGCGCCGGCTGCTCATGGATTTCGATCCCAACGAGGAGAGCCCTGGCCTTCGGGCCGCGCGCTGCTCTGATTGGATCGACACGGTACCCCGTTTCGCCCAGTTCTTCCCTGCGCGACTCCAAGAGTGGACCTTTGGGCGCAGCGCAGTCCAGGCCGTCCGCCGTGACTTTCGCGGTGCGCTTTGCTTGGCTAGGGACGTCGAAGTGGGCCACGGCCTTCGTGGACGGCCTGGCCTCGCCCTTGAGATCCACCGCGTCCCCGGTGGCAAGACCCGCCGCGGCATGCTGCTCAGTGCCGTGTCCGCTGGGGCACGGGTGGTGGCCATCTCGGGCGGCGTGCGCGACGATCTCTTGGGGCTCGGGGTGCCGGAGAGGTGCATGACGGTGGAGCACGACGCGGTCGATGCGGGGCTCGCCGATTCGCTTCCCGCGCGAGCGGAAGCCCGTCGCCGCCTTGGACTCGACCCTGGGCGCACGGTGGTGCTCTACGCAGGGGGACTTCTGAAGTGGAAGGGGGTGGACGTCTTGGTCGACGCCGCGGATCGCCTGGGTGACGCCCTCGTGCTCATCGTCGGCGGGATGGAGCAGGACATCGTCGCGCTCCGTGAGCGCGCACGCGGCAAGGCGAACGTTCGCATCGATGGCTTCCGCGAGGCAGGCGAGATCCCTGCGTACTTGGCGGCGGCCGACGTGGGCATCGTGCCCAATCGCAAGACGCCAAGGATCAGCTCCCACTACACCTCACCGCTGAAGGTCTTCGAGGCGATGGCCGCTGGGCTGCCGCTTGTGGTCAGCGATCTTCCCAGCCTGCGCGATGCCGTGGGGGAGTCCGCAGCGGCCCAGTTCGTGGAGCCCGAGGACCCCGCGGCGCTGGCGGCGGGGATCGTTGGACTCATCGAGGACGCGGACGGCCGCGCTGAGATGGCCCGGCGGGCACGACTCGCCGTGGAATCGCACACGTGGGAGGCGCGCGCCCAGCGAATCCTTGCCTTCATGGCCCAAGAGTCCCAAGGTGCACGCCCTCGCCCATGAAGGTCGTCTTTCTCACCGATTCGCTCTCCGACCTAGACGGAGTCGGCCGCTACGCCGTGCGGCTCATCACTGCGATGGAAGCCCTGCGTCCGGAGCTGTCCGTGCACGTGCTCCTGGCGCGCAAGCATCGACCCACCTCCGCGGACGTGCCTTCCCACTGGAAGGTGGAAGTGGCCCTGCCCCCCGACTACTTCTACTACATGACGCCTTCGAGGTTTCTTGTGTGGCGGTTGATCGGCACGCGCAACACGAAGAAGGCCGCCAAGGGCGCCACCCTGATCCATGCGATCAAGGACTTTCCCCATAGCCTGATCGCTGTTGACGCAGCGGACAAGCTGAAGATCCCGTGCGTGGCCACGGGGCACGGCACGTACACCATTCAGCCCGTACTCTCCGGTCGGCACCGCGACCGAGCGCTGGGTGCGTACCGGCGGTTCGCCGCGCTGATCTCGGTCTCGCGCTTCACACGCAAGCGCCTTCTCGGCATCGTGCCCGAGAACGTGCTGCCGCCCGAATCGGTCATGGTGGTGCCGAACGCGGTCGACGCGGAGAGCTACGTGGAGCCTGCGGTCCTGACCGGCGGCGCGCGTGAATGGCACGGCAAGCGCTACACGCTCGGGATCGGGGAGATCAAAGAGCGCAAGGGGCATCACCTCGCGATCAAGGCCTGGGCCCAGCGCGCGGCGCGGGACCCCGAACTCCATCACTTCCTGGTGGGCAACCGTTCAGGCGACGACTACGAGCGCTCACTCCAAGGGATCGCCGATGAGCACGGCGTGGGGGATCGACTGCACCTCGTGGGCAACGTGAGCGAGGCTGAGAAGATCGACCTGCTGCAGCGCGCGACCGTGTTCTTGCATACGCCCGTGACGGCGGCGGACGGCGGCTTTGAGGGCTTCGGGATCGTCTACCTGGAGGCCGCGGCCGCAGGCACGGTGGCGATCGGCAGCCTGGACTCGGGCGCCGAGGACGCGATCGTCGACGGAGAGAGCGGGCTTCTGGTCTCCCAGGACGTTGAGGCCGTGCTGGCCGCGCTGGATTCGCTTCTGGATGACGACGGGCTCCGTGAACGGCTCGAGGTGGGCGGACGGGCCCATGCGGAACGGTCTTCGTGGGAAGAAAACGCGCGCACCGTCCTCGGCATCTACGACGCGGCGCTGAACAAGAAGTCCGTATGAGAATCCTCTTCTTCTGCGAGATCGGGGACCCCGGCGTGGGGTCGAGCACGCGGCAGATGTACGGCCTCGCGCGTGAGCTTCGGGCCCGCGGGCACAAGACCGCGGTGGTGGCGACCGTGCGCGACGCGAAGGACGCGACGCCCACGGAGATCGAGGGCATGACGGTGTTTCGGCTGCACTCGGACTACCCGCTCCGTTGGCGAGCATGGGTCTCGCTTCGCAACAAGGCGATCGAAGGCCCACTCAACGCGGTCTTGGCCGAGTGGCGCCCCGATGTCGTACACGCCCACCTCGTGCACACGCATCTCGGCTACCACTCGCTGACCCAGGCCCGCGCGGCGGGGGCCGCGGTGGTCTTTACGTCCCATGACGCGATGACGTTTTGCTACCAGAAGCTCACCTGCTTTCACGGGGGCGAGGAGCACGGCGGCAAGCTTGATGACGTCAAGGCGTACGCGGGGAAGTGCATCCCGTGCCAGCGGTTCCGCTTTCGTCCCGGCCGCAATCGCCGCATCAAGGCGGTCCTTGAGCGTGAAGTTCAGCGGGTGACCACGGTGTCGGAGGAGCTCGGCCGCGTGATGCGCGCCAACGGGCTGCCCGTACATCGGACCGTGCACAACGCACTCGAGACCGCGCCGACGGTGCCCACAGAGTCAGACGTGGAAGGGTTCCGGAAGAAGCACGGCTTGGTGGGGGCCCAGGTGCTCGCCATTGGGGGACGGCTCCACGAACAGAAAGGCGTCGGCAAGCTGCTCGTCATGCTCCAGGCGCTGGCGCCCGAGTTCCCGGCGCTCCGGCTCATCGTCATGGGCAAGCGCAAGATCTACGACGACGAGTTCGCGCCGCAGGCGAAGGAGCTGGGCGTCGACGACCGCGTGGTGCCCACCGGTTGGCTCGGCCCCGAGGAACTCCCGCTTGCGTACGCGGTGACCGACGTGTTCGTCACGCCGTCCCTTTGCTTCGACACGTTCGGACTCGTCAACCTAGAGGCCATGGAGCAATCCAAGCCGGTGGTCGCGACGACTTTCGGGGGGAGCCGCGAGGTCGTGGAGCACGGAACGTCGGGCTTCATTGAGAATCCGTTCGACGTGCCCGCCTACGCGGAACGGATCGCGACCCTCCTGCGGGATCCCGAGTCGGCACGGGCTATGGGCGCAGCCGGCCGCGAGCGACTCATGGGGCACTTCACCATGGCTCGCCTGGCAACTGAGTTCCTGGAGGAATACGAGGCCGCCCAGGCCGCAGTGGCCCCCTAGGGCCTGTCCAGGGGCGGGATCGGTGGTTCTGATGGCCGAGCGATTTGGGAGTTCTTCTGGGGGGCCACGCTGCTAAACTCCCCCCTGACATGCCCCAGGCGGAAAATTCCCCGGCTCGAACGCGAGCTGACCGTGACGCCCTCTTTGAGCGTTGCTACGCAGAACTGCGCGCGATCGCGGATCAGCGCATGTCGAGCCTGCCGTCGAACGTGACGCTTCAGCCCACGGCTCTCCTCCACGAGGCTTACCTGCGAGTTCGAGGTCGGGACGAGCTTGACCGATCCCGCGAGCGGGAATTCGTCCTGTACACCTCCCGTGCGATGCGCGACATCCTCGTTGAGAAGGCTCGTTCTGTCTCTGCGCTGAAGCGGCGCGGGACCGGGCCCGGTCTAAGCCTCGACGAAGCCACGGCGACGGAAATGGAAGGGCCCGACGGAGCGGCGAAGGCCCTCGATCTGCTGGACCTTGAGACGGCGCTGGACGAGCTGGAGGAGGCCGCGCCCCTCGCGGCCGAGGTGGTCCAGCTTCGTTACTTCGGCGGACTCACGGTCGTTGAGGTCGCGGACGTCCTAGACGTTTCACCGAAGACCGTCGAGCGGCGCTGGGAGCTCGCCCGCGCGTGGCTCGCGCGGAGCATGGGCAACAGCGTTTCTGCCACTGAGGCCTAGCTTCAACGTGTCGGAAGCTGACGTCTCACTCGAGGGGCTCTTCGAGGAACTTCTCGGGCAGTCCGCGGAGGTTCGTGCGAGCTACTACCAAGCGCACGACGTGCCGGAAGCCGTGGCTGCGCTGGCGGAGGAGCTGTTTGTGGCCCACGTCACGGCGGATTTCGAGCTTCCCGAAGCACCGAGCCTCGTCGACCTCGGCACGAGCGCGGAGTTCGCGGGCGTCGGCTTGATCCTCGACGGGCGCTACCGCCTCGACGCCGTGCTAGGCGGTGGTTCTTTTGGCACCGTCTACCGCGGCGTAGATCAGCTGACCGATGAATCGGTCGCCGTCAAGGTCCCGCGCGTCGCTCCGCTCTCCCGCGCAGCACTGGAGCGTGAAGCC
>CALHGQ010000600.1 GCA_938030175.1 uncultured bacterium
ACCGTGGAATTGAGCCAATGTCGGGGGTTTTCTCCCGGGGGATCGGAGTCCATCATGGTGCGCCCGCCGAGCGCTGACCAGCGCACGTCGGGTCAATCACTCCGCTTGAGCCTAGAGACACCCCCAGACATGCCAAAGATCACCTTCGCCGCTACGGGCGAGACTCACGAGGTTCCCGACGGAACACGATTCATCGACTTCTGCCAGGAGAACGATCTTCCGCATGACTTCGGCTGCACGGTGGGGAGCTGCGGGACCTGTGCCCTGGTGGTCACCGAAGGCGGCGCAGACCTGCCCGCCGTGGGAGACGAAGAGGCCGAGACCGTGGAGATGGCGACGGGCGACGAAGGCGCGCGCCTCGGCTGCTTGATGGTGGTCAACTGCGACATGACCATCAAAGCTGCGGAAGTCTAGGACTCCGGTCAGCAGATTCATTGGGACGGCCGGGGAGTGTGACTCCTGCGGCCGTCCTTCTTTTGTGCCCGCCTGGGTCCGGCCGTCAGCTCTGGCTCGACCGTTCCATTCGTCGAGGCGTCATCTTTGGCTAGGCGGGTCCATCCGTCCAGGCGTCATCTCTGGCTAGACGGGTCCATCCGTCCAGGCTGTATCTCTGGCTAGACGGGTCCATCCGTCCAGACGGTCACCCTTTCCAGTTCGGGGAGGCGTAGCTCCTCGGTGTCGGCTTTGCGCTTGGCCGGTGCGAGGGAGGGGCGGATCACGTCGAGGATTTCCTCGGCGGTGTGGCGGTAGCCGGTGAGCTTGCCGCCGTACACGCCGACCCAGCTGGGGCGTTCGCCGTTGCCGACGAGCGTGACATCGCGCGGCCTCGAGAACGCGTCGCTCTCCGCTCGCGGAAGAACGCGCAGGCCCGCCCACGCCGAAAGCAGCTCGCCCTTCGAGTCAGGGAAGTAGCGGCGGTGCACGTTGAGCAGGTAGTCGATCTCTTCCCGGGTGGGCTGGATCTCCGAAGGGTTCCCGGTGAACGGCTGCTCGGTCGTTCCGACCATGATGCGCCCCTTCCACGGAATGGAGAAGACGGCCCGTTGGTCCTCGGGGGCCTCCGTGTAGTAGATCCCTTGCTCCAGCGTTCCGCGAACTTCGATGTGCGTACCACCGACCAAGTCGATCTCTCGCATCGGTGGCTTTGGATCAGCGAGCTCAGCGACGCGGTTCGCCCACGGCCCTGTGGCGTTGACGATGACCTTGGCGAGGCACTCCTGCTCCACCCCGCCGCGCACGAAGCGGACCCTCCAGCGCTCGCCTTCCCGCTTGGCGGAGATCACCTTGGCGCCCGCGTCCACGAGCGCCCCCAGCTCAATCGCGCTCGCGAGCACCGCGCGGCAGAGCGCGGCGTCGTCGGTTTGCCCGTCGTAGTAGCGGAAGACGGCGCGCAGGTTGCGGGTGTCGAGCCCGTCGAGGGACGCCCACTCGGACCGGGGGATGCTGCGGAAGCGAGCGGACTTTCGAAGGCCCCCGAGCAGCGCGTAGAGCGTCAGCCCGGCCCGGATCATCCACGGCCCGCGCTTCATCCCTTTGTAGACAGGGATATAAAAGGGGACAAGCCGCACGAGGTGGGGGGCGACGCGCTGGAGGATCTTGCGCTCGTTCAGCGACTCCCGAACCAGGCGGAATTGATAGGTCTCCAGGTATCGGAGGCCGCCATGGATGAGCTTGCTCGACCTGCTGGAGGTGCCGATGGCGGCCTCGCTACGCTCCAGCAGCGCCACCGTATGTCCCTCTGCAGCCGCCGCCTGGGCCGCTCCCACGCCCTGGATCCCCCCTCCGATGACGAGGACATCCACGTCCGAGCCAGAGACCCGCTCAGCGCTCTCTGGCGTCGGTGGGGGCGGATGGTCGGCGTCGGTCCCGGGGTGTTGCTCCTGGGTCCGGTCGACCTGGCGCCGCTCGGGATCGAGTTGGCTTGGATGGGGGTCAGAGGCGCTCATAGCGAATACTTCAACACACCGTTCTTCCATTCGCCCATCCAGATCGCAAGGATGCTGGTGGGGAGGGGAGAGTTGTACAGGTAGAGGAGGCCATGCGCCCTTGGGTGCATGGACGGAGCGCTGTCGCTTCGGCCTGTGGAATTCGACCGCCCCCGAGACCGCCTTTCTAACTGGTCGGTGCCCTATGACCCACACGAAGATGACCCGAAACCACTTCTGCTCCCGCGCCCCTCGCCTGTTTTCGTGGGCCGGAGCGCTGACGCTCGCCCTGTTTTTTGTGCCCTTCCTAGGGTCCTGCGCTGGGTTGGCTCCACCGTTCTCCGCCCCGATTGAAGAGTACCGCGGCTTCAAGGCGCGCACTTTCGTGGGCACAGCCGAAGAGGTGCGGCCCATCGTCGTTCGCACGCTGGAGCAAATGGGCTACGACGTGCACTCCGGCGGCGAAGACGTCGCCTTTGTGAGCGCGACCCAGGGCATGGCCGTTCAGGAGCCAGAGGTTCCCGGTGGGCGCCGCACCTGGATCCGCGTGGGCGTCGAAATTCGCCAGGTGGACATGCACCGCCGCGCGCCGAGGACCCTCGTGGAAGTGGAGGCTGAAAACGTCCAAGGTACGTCCGAGGGCCCGATCAACGCGAGCTTCGGCGCCGTCCCGAGCTCCTTCTACACCGGCTTTTTCGACCAGGTCGAGGCGGCCGTGACCGTGGCCCGTCCGCGCGTCATTCGCGGCTTCATGCCGCCCCAGTAGGCGACGCTGATTCGACCCACCCTATTCATGACCCTGCACCTCCAGCACACCCAAATCACGCCGTAGCTGCGTCAGATGAGGGCCTTTGGCCCCCACCCGCTTCGCGGGCGGCCTCACCCAGTGCTCGACGGGTCTAAAGACCTGCCTTACGCCTGGGCTCGACCGTCTTCCTTGCTACGACGCGATTCGGTCGCGCTGGAGGCACAGCTTCATGAAGATGGCGGGTCAACCCGCAGAGCGCACCCGCGCCGCTGCGGCCTGAACGGTCCCATCGACCCTAAGCATGGCCCCAAGAGCGGGGCCTTTCCGAAAAGGCATGATCGCCCCGTGGACGCCCTGGCTAGCCCCAGGGGGCCGCGGGGCGCCTCGATTTGAGCCGATCCCGTAATCGGACCGATCGGGCTGCACTGGGCGCTTCCCAGAGGTCGAGGACCTGAACGGAAACCATCCGTCCAGCCACCCACTGAGCAATCTCAGTCGACCGTTCCATGCAAGCACGCAGCTCCAAACACGCGAAGGTCAGAAACTTCGTCATCGTCCTGGTCCTCGTGATCGGAACCTTCGCCACCTATCGGCACATGTCGAAGTTCGCGACGCCGGGCAAGATCGGGATCCCCGCTCTGGAGTCCCACGACATGAGCCATCGCGTCGTGTCGGAGCGACTGCAGCGCGATATGGCGTGGATCTGCGACGACATCGGTCGACGCACCTCGCGCTTTAGCGTCAAGAAGGTGCAGTTCCAAGAGGGTCTCGAGTCCTCACTCCAGAGGAACGGCTTCTCCCTTGAGAACCATCGCTACACCGTCGTTCAGAACGACTTCCAAAGCACGATCGGTGTTCGCCAGGGCAGTGGCTCTGGGACGATCTTGATCGGCACGCACCACGACTCGTACGGCAAGAGCCCCTGCGCGAATGCTTCCGGCACCGGCGTCGCGACGCTCATGGAGCTGACCCGTCAGTTCCGCGACGAGTCGTTCGGACCGACGGTCATCATCGCCTTCTTCGGCACCGGAGAGAAGCCCCACGTCGGACGCAGCACCATGGGCGCGCAGGTGTGGCTTGACGCCCAGGAAGAAGCGGGCCGCCAGATCGACGCCGCCTACATCGTGGGCTCCTTCGGCTGCTTCCAGCCCGGCGAAACCGGTCAGAACAGTCAATTCCCGTGGTACCTCTCGCACCCGGAGTCCATGGACTGGGTCGGCGTCTACGGGTCCTTCACGGGGCGCGACATCGTCGAGAGCACGCTGGCTTCTTGGTCCAGCGCCACAGACCTTCCGGCGCGAGGCTTCGCGGCGCCCCACTGGTTCTTCGGGATTCCCGAGCGAGATCAGATTCCCTTCCAGGACGCCGGCATTCCCTGCGTGCTGTTCTCGGACACGGGCGCGAACCGCGACATCTCGCTTCGCACGGCGTTCGACGTTCCAGCAGCGATCAACTTCCGGGAAATGGCCCGCCGCGTCGATGCGCTTGCGCTCACGCTCAAGGACGCGATCAACGGCTCGAACGGGTCGGTGCTAGCCTCCGCGCGCTGAGTTCACTGGGCCCTCTGGCGAGAACCCGCCGTCTCGCCGGGGGCTGTGCCCTGGTATGTTAGGGGGGATGACTCTGCCCCCGTTGATCTGCGACTCCGTGACGCGACGCTTTGAAGACCGCGTCGCCGTGAACGATCTATCGTTCTCCGTTGGAAGCGGGGAGATTCTGGGGCTGGTGGGTCCAAACGGAGCGGGGAAGACCACCACCCTTCGCTCGATCGCCGGGGTCCTACCGCTCCAGCAGGGACGGGTGGTCATCGACGGGCATGACATCGCGGCCGATGAGATGGCCGCGAAGCGCCGGCTGGCCTACGTCCCCGACGATCCAGCGCCCTTCGACGTGCTGACGGTGCATGAGCACCTCGAGTTCACGGCGCGGCTCTTCTCGGTGGATGATTGGCAGCCGAAGGCGCAGCGCCTTTTGGAGCGCTTCGAGCTCGCCGATCGAGCGGACGCCCTGGGGTCCGAGCTCTCCCGTGGAATGCGCCAGAAGCTCAGCTTCTGCTCCGCATGGCTCTCGGAGCCCGCGGTTTGCCTCTTGGACGAGCCCCTGTCCGGGCTCGACCCGCGGGGGATCCGCTCCGCGCGCGCGGCCATCCAAGAGCTGCGAGATCAGGGCACCGCGATCGTGCTCTCGTCGCACCTCCTGGAGCTCATCGAGCTGCTCGCCGACAGGATCCTCATCATTGATGAGGGCAGTAAGGTGTTCGAGGGCACGATCCAGGACGCGCGCGAGTCCGTCTCACTGTCCGATAGCGATTCCTTGGAGGAGATCTTCTTCGCCGCGACCGGCGCGGAATCTCCTCGCGCCTCGGCGAGTCCAGAAGACTCTGGCGAGACAAGCCCGTGACGGACAGCTCCCGCCCGCCGCTTTGGCTCCTTTGGCGGCTCAAGATGAAGGGGCGAGTCAGGCTGCTCGGGCGGCGGGCGCGAACCCTCGGCGGCGCGATCTCGCTTCTCGTAGGCGTGGCGCTGCTCGTCCTTTGGGTCGGCTCCATCGTCCTCCGCAGCTCGTACGTGCAGCGCACGGTGGATCCGCCTTCCGTCGAACTCGTGCGCCTCGGCCTGGTCGCGTACCTCGCGTTCGTCGCCTTCAGCAGCCTTTCGTTCCGCGGGGTCTACATGCCGCGGTCCGAGCTGGAGCGGCTCTTCTCCGCGCCCGTTGCGCGGCGCTCGATCGTGCGCTTCCGCATGTTCGGAGCCATGCTGATGGCGCTGCCGTTCACCTTCATCGTCGCGCTATTCCTCAGCCCCCGGTTCGCATCCCCATGGGCGGCTGCGCTTGGGCTTGCACTCACGATTCCGGCGGCGAGCATCTTTGGCCAATCCCTTTCGCTCCTCGCGTCGAGGACCGGGGGCGTCGCAGAGCGATTCTTCGAGAGGATTCCACCCACCGCGCTGCGGATCGTCGGCGCGCTGGGCATCCTCGGTCTCTTCGGCTTCTTGAGCTTTGGGCCCGGGATCGAAAACTCCACCGAGGCGGAGCTGCGTCGGATGAGGGATCTGAGGAGGGCGCGTTACTCAGCGGACGAGCCCTTCGGTGTGCCCTCCTATCCCGACGAAACGCTCTCCAGTGAGCTTCCAACGGAAGGCGTCTTTGTGCGACTCAACGGGATTGCGTCCTCGCCCGTGGTACGAACGGCCACGCTTCCACTCTTCCCATGGGCGAAGGCCATCGCGAGCCCCACGGTGCCCCAGGCCCTGCCTTGGCTCGCCGCCATCGCCGGCCTCCTCGTGGTGCTCTTCGAAGCGGTTGCGCGTATGCCGATCGACTTCCGCGAGTCGTCGCTCAGGACATCGAAGGACATGGAGCGCAAGCTAGCGCGCATGCGCGGCGGGCAGGGGGGCGCCGGCGCCTTTGGGCTCTCCAGGAAGGCGAAGGGCTGGCGCATTCCGTGGCTGGCGGGTCGTAGTCCCATGGGGGCTGTGATCTGGGTGCGGACGGCGTGGCTGATGCGCCAGGCCCGGGGCACTCTCTTCATCGTGATGGCCGTGGCGATCGTGGGCATCGTCGTGGGCATCCGCGTCTTCGATACCCCCGTGAGCGGTCCGGCGACTCTGGGTTTGCTCGCGACGGTGTACCTGGCGAGCGGAGTCCGCGCGGACTTCCGAACGGACCTCGACCGAATGGAGTCGATGCGCGCATGGCCCATCACTCCGTGGAGAGTGTTCGTTGGCACCCTCTTGCCGGGCGTCACTCTGACGGCGCTGGTGGTCACCTTCATGCTCTTGGTGCGCGCGATCGTGCTGCGTCAGTTCGGCCCCGACCTCTGGGTCGTCATCGGGATGACGCCGTTCCTCGCCTACGTCTGGACCGCCGTGGACAACGCGGTCTTCCTGCTTTTTCCGGTGCGCTTCATCCCGGGTCAGGGGAGCGCGCTCCAGCACACCGGGCGCGGCTTCCTCCTGGTGATGCTGCGGATGGCGCTCCTCGTGGGCACGTTGCTCCTGGCGGTGGGCGGGGCCTACTTCCTCTTCGAGTTCGTGGCGGATAACGGCTACGGCCGTCCGAACCTGGCGCTGTACCTCGCGGGCGCGTGGATCGTCTTCACCGGCTGCTTGTTGCTGGCGCTCCTTACCGCGTTCGGGGCATGGGCGCTTGCGCGGTTCGACGTCTCGCGGGTGCCCGCCCCCGATTCCTAGGGGCGCAGGCCCGAAGAAGCGCAGTGCCTCAGGATCGAAGGGCTGCGATGAGGTGGGGGAGGATCGCGTCGGCGGTTCCCCGATTGTGGAACCCAGCGAAGTCGGTGGGGGTCGTGACGTCGAGGGGGAAGTCCAGGGGACGGCCGTCCGGTGCGAGGACGACGCAGCCTGCTTCCGCGGCGACAAGCACGGCGCCCGCCATGTCGTAGGGCTTCGCCGTTTGCGTCGGTCGTTTTGTCTTCTCACCGACGGCGTAGCGCGCGTCCACGATGGAGCGATAGCCGCCGAGGGCGAGGAGCGCGAGCTGTCCGCCGCTAGAGATGTACTGGTCGTCGAACACGGTGGCGAGCTCGATGCTCGGGTGCTCGGTCGCGACGCTCTGCATGACGCTGAAGCCCAGCGCCGCGACGTCGGCGCGGCACGACGGATGGAAGGCGAAGAACGGAAAGTAGCCGCGATCGAGCCGGACTTCCTGGTCGGTTCGCAGGGGACCGTCGGCGAGTTCTTGCTCGTCTCCGTCGGACTGGAGTCCGAGGCGGCGCAGGTTGGCCCCTTGGCCGGCGACCGCGTCGAGCTCTCGGGCTTCCGCAGCGCGTGAGTCAGGGATCTCGGAGATCGCGCCGTAGACAAGGTCGCCGAACCGGGGTTCCCCGGGCCCCGGCGCCGCGAGGGATACGACCACCCAGGCGGAGCGCAGGTCATGCATGATGTTGCGCGTGCCGTCGATGGGGTCGAGGGCGATCCGCGGCCCGCCGTGATCGAAGCCGGGGAGTTCCTCGCATCCACCCGAGGCACTCGGGCCCCGGTGCTGCCAGCCGGTGTCCTCGGTGAGGAGGGACAAGGGCGTATCCGCCGCCACCCGTCGGAACCAGCGATCCACGGCGTCCTCGGCGACGACATCGATCGCAAAAGTAATGTCGCCTGCCCCTTCGCCAACCACCTCGGTGACCTGGTCGAGCCGCGCCTCCTGGCCCCGTTCCGCGGCCTGTGCCTCGCGGAGCGTCCTCCGGACCGGCACGCGGATCTCACGCGCAAGCTCCCGCAGGAGGGGGCGCCAATGCGCGGCCAGCGCGGTTTCAGGACCGGAATCCGCTCCACGTGGGTCGTCGCTTGTCATTCCCAGATCCTATGGCGACGATTCGCTGAAGCCCACAGATCCGTCCCAGACCCGGCCGATCCCTTGTGATCAGCCAGACGGGGTCTACACTGCGACACCGATTCTCCTGAAGCACACTGTCCAGCGCCCGACACTAGATCGCGGCCTGCATCCGACCCTTTCGAATCCATGACTGAAGTTCACGACGTGATCATTGTTGGCTCCGGCCCGGCTGGCTACACCGCCGCCATCTACGCCGCACGGGCCAACCTGAAGCCCATGCTCTTCCAGGGCATGCAGCCCGGCGGACAGTTGACGATCACGACCGACGTCGAGAATTTTCCCGGCTACCCCAAGGGCGTGCTCGGGCCGGAGATGATGGAGGAGTTCAAAGAGCAGGCGGAGCGCTTTGGCACCGAGATCAAGTTCGAGGAGATCATCGACTTCGACTTCTCCAAGCGCCCCTTCACGCTCAAGAGTGACTTCGGCGAGTACAAAGCCAACGCGGTCATCCTTTCGACGGGCGCATCGGCGCGCCTCCTCGGCCTCGAGTCCGAGTCGAAGCTCATGGGCCACGGGGTTTCCGCATGCGCCACCTGTGACGGTGCGTTCTTCCCGGGCAAAGAGGTCGTCGTCGTGGGCGGCGGCGACTCCGCGATGGAGGAAGCGAACTACCTCACGCGATTCGCCTCGAAGGTGACCATCGTCCACAGGCGTGAGGAGTTCCGCGCTTCCAACATCATGGTCGACCGCGCCAAGGCCAACCCGAAGATCGAGTGGATGCTCAACAAGAGCCCCACGGAGATGATCGCCGGCGACGACGGCAAGCTTTGCGCCGTCCGACTCAAGGACACGAACACGGGCGAGGAGACGGAGTTCAAGACGGACGGCCTCTTTGTCGCGATCGGCCACGTGCCGAACAGCCACTTCTTCAAGGGGCAGCTCGACATGGACGAAAACGGCTACGTGCTCGTGAAGAACGGCACGTACACCTCGGTGGAGGGCGTCTTTGCCTGCGGCGATCTGATGGACCACGTGTACCGTCAGGCGATCACCGCGGCGGGCACCGGCTGCATGGCCGCGATCGACGCCGAGCGGTGGCTTGAGAACCAGAGCCACGCGGAGTCCGCCAGCGCGGGAGCGACGTCCTAGTGACGTCGTCCATGTCAGGTACACCGTCAGGTAGCCCGCTGCTCTCGGAGCGGCTCCTTGGGCAGCACGCCCTGGTCACCGGAGCGGGTACCGGGATCGGGCGCGCGATCGCCCTGCGGCTCGCGGGAGAGGGTGCCTCCGTGTCGCTCTTGGCCCGCAACCAAACTCGCCTCGACGAGACGGTGACGGAGGCCCGTGCGAGCGGTGCCAGCGGCCTCCTGCACGCGATGTCCTGCGACATCCGCGATGCGGACGCGGTGGTGGATTGCCTTGGGACCGCCGCCGGTGCCCTCGGGCCCTTCGACATCGTCATCGCAAACGCTGGCATCGGGGGCTCCAACGGCCCCGGATTCCAGTCCGCGGACGAGCCCGATCGATTCCATGACCTTGTGGCGACCAACCTCACGGGCACCTACCACACGTTCCGCGCGGCCCAGGCCCATCTGCGACCCAAGGAAGTCGCCGCCGAGCGCGGCGGCCGGCGCCACATGGTGGCGATCGCTTCGATCCTCGCCCGCATCGGCGTCGTGGGCTACAGCGGCTATTGCGCGTCCAAGTCCGGCATCGGAGGCCTGGTTCGGGCGCTGGCTGCCGAGCTGGCGGCCGAGGAGATCCAGGTCAACGCGGTGGCACCGGGCTGGGTGGACACGGATATGGCCCGGGAGGGCCTTGAAGGCATGGCCTCCGGCATGGGAATCACCGTGGATGAGGCCCACGCCCTCGCTATGAAGGACGTCCCGCTTGGCCGGATGGGCCAGCCCGAGGACGTTGCTGGGCTCATCGCCTGGCTGGTTTCGAAGGACGGGCACGGGGTCACCGGGCAGACAATCGACATGAACGGCGGAGCATTCATGCTTTAGGGGTTAGCCGAAGGTTTCTCTCTTCGGATTGCCCCCCCCGCATCTCTATATTCCAGGGATGCGAGTCGCACTTGTCACTGCCGCGTTTCGGGCCCGGTCACCTATCGACCTAGCGTCCCACGTCCGTTCTCTTGCGCCAGCGCTCGCCCGCGCTGGCGTCCAAGTAGAGGTTTTCGCCGGGACCACGGGTTCAGGCCTCGTTCCCTACGCGCAGCGTAGGTCCGAGCTGGTTGAGCCGGTGTCGGGCATGACCTTCGGGGTCACCGCCATCGAGCTGGAGGCGGAGCCGGATCAGGCCCGAGTGGCCGAGGCATTTGGAGCGTTCCTGGAGCGCGAGCGCCCCATGGTCTGTCACTTCGAGAACCTCGACCCGATGGGCGTCGGCATCGTTCGCGAAGCGAAGGTGCGGCGCATCTCGACCCTCTACGCTGCCCACGACACCTGGCCTGCCCACGACCGAGTGTCGCTGACCTCGCTGGACATGAGTCCCTTCGAGCTGGGGGACACGGAGGCAGAGGCCCGTTCACTTTGCGCCGAGCGCATCCTTGCCGCCGAAGGCGTCGAGCCGGAGAGCGCCGAGTACGACGCGCGTCTTCCGCAGCTCCTGAACGGCGACCTCACCGTGCCCACCGAGGCGGCGCAGCTGCGCGCCGCCCGCGAGTCCATCGAGATCCGGCGCGCCGAGAAGCGCATCGCCCTTTCCGGGGTGGATCGCCGATTCGCCGCCTCGCGTCTCCTTTCGCGGGAGCTTTCCGCTGCCGTCGGTCGCGCCTTCACCTTCCGCGCGCCGGGCGTGGACAAGGCCGTGATCGCATCGGTCTACGCGGAGGCGTCCCAGGGCGCCGTGACCCAGGACTCCGTGGGCGGGGGATACGCCTCCATCGACTTCGCCGGTGCATCGGCTGGCTCGCGGAGCGGTTCGTCACCCGACCGAGATCAGGGGCCTATTCGCCTCGTCTTCATGGGGACCACCGAGCGCTCCGCAGGGGTCCAAGTGCTGCTGGACGCCGTCGCAAAAGTGCGGAGCGCCCCCAAGGCCCCGTCGTTCTCGCTGCGCCTTGCGCTCGAGCGGACGGAGGATCGCCGCGATGCTCAAATTCACGCGCGGGCTAACGAGCTCGACGTGGATGTCGTCTGGTCCCGTGGGCGGTCCGTGGACGTCGTGGCGACCCTCGATCGAGCGGACCTGCTGATCGTCCCCAGCATCTGGGGCGAGGTGGCTCCTTCGACCTTGCGTATCGCCCTCGCCGCAGGCGTCCCCGTCGTGGCATCCCGGATGCCCGGCGTCGTGGAGGCCGCTCCGTCCACCGCGAGCGTGCTCGTGGCGCCCGGCAGCGCGGAGTCCTTGGCGGAGGCCCTGACGAAGCTCTGTGCCCCCGACGGCGCGACCGCCCTCAAGTCGATGCGAAGCGCCGCCCAGAGCGAGCAGGACGCCAACACGAAGAGCGTCGACGACGAAGCGCTCGAGTGGATCGACACGTACCAGTCGCTCTATGAGGCCGCCGTTGCCGTCGAGCGGGCTCGGACCCACGTGGCGCGGAACGGCGATCGCGAGCCCGAGGGGATCTCGGGCCAAGAGCCGTTCGGTGGGCGTCGAAAGTCCGACCCCAAGCGTCTGGCGTCGCTCGTCGAGGTCGAGGACCAGATCGCCACGCTGCGGGCCCTTTCGAACACCGAGCTCTTCGCGCGCGCCCAGGCCGGGATCTCCCGCCTGCGCCAGGCGTTTGGCCTCAAGGACTCGGACGCTGAGCTCCTGGCCCGGGTGGTGGCCCGCGGTGGCAGCATCCGCGACCGCGCCGAGCACGATGGTGCGACGCGCAAGGAAGTGGCGCGTGCCCTTCACGATCTTCGTGTGGCACAAGCCGCGCTGGAGGCCAAGGAGTCCGTGAGGTCCCGCAGGATCGCCGATCTCCAGCAGGTGCTCGAGCAGTACGAGCACGAAGTGGCGGCGCGGGCCAAAGAGGCCGCGGACGCGGTTTCGGCAGCCGATGCGGCACGGACGGAGACGGCCAGCGCCGTCAGCGCGTTGGAGGCGGCCAAGGAGGTCGCGGACGGCGCAGAAGCCAAGATCGCGAGCGTGCGAGAGGAAGCTGCGGCGGAGAAGGCCCAGCTGGTCGAGGAAGCCGAGGAGTCCGAGCGCATGTACCGTGAGGTGGCCATGCAGGTGGAGTCGGCGAAGGCCGCCCTGGCGGCCACGGAGGCGGCGCGCGACGAGCTAGCGCAGTCGATTGAGACTCGAAGCGCGGAGATCCGCGCTGTTCGCGAGCGCCTCGTGCGTCGCGACGCCGTCGAGCATGACTCCGACGAAGCCCAGGAGGCTGCGGCCGACGCCGGTGGCGACATCGTGCAGGAACTCGAATCCATCGAGGCCTACTGCGTCTCGCTGGAGCGCGACCTGGAGGCGCTGAGGCGGGCCGATGAGTACGTCGCCGAAGAGGCCGATGAGCTGATCGATACGCTTTCGGAGTCCGCAGGCCCAGAAGTTGCCTCGGTCGATGCGACGGACGAGGAGTCCGAAGACGAGCCGGTCGAGGTCTCCGACGCCAACCAGCAGAGTCCCACCGAGCTCGCTCGCATTTCCACGCGCCTGGAGCGGGTCACCGTCGAGCTCGGCTGGCGCCGCTCCGAAATGGAGAAGGCCGTCGAATCCGCGAACTCCATGCGGGTGCGATTCCTGGCCGGGCCGCTGGCGAAGCGCTTGCGCACCTGGGGCAAGCCCCCCGAGGACGTCGTCCTGTCTATGACGGCGCTCGCGGCGGTTTCGACGCGCCCCGAGGAGGGTGATGAAGTCGGCGACGGGGTGCAGAGTGCGGTGGCAGGGGCCGACGACGGCCAAGACTCCAACCCTGAGCAAGAGCCCAAGTTGGATCCCGAGAGCATGGAGGACCAGGCCGCGCCTCTTCCCTCCTCCGCCAAG
This sequence comes from uncultured bacterium, assembly GCA_938030175.1. Taxonomy (GTDB): domain Bacteria; phylum Planctomycetota; class UBA1135; order UBA1135; genus Saltatorellus. Next base: position 12,892 of record CALHGQ010000600.1, read on the forward strand.
GAAGGGTCCGAGACCGAAGTAGAGGAGCCGTCCACCGCGGACGTCTCCGCCAGCGCCGATGATGACGAGGAGAACTCATGAGCAGTGTGAACGAGCCAGCGGGCGCCGCGCCTGAAGCCGGAGCCAAGGCGAGCGCGCGATCCGTCTCGAAGTCGGTGTCGATCGTGATTCCGACCCTCGGGTCAGAGTCGCGCCTCGGCGTATCGCTGACGGCGGCTGTGCGTGAGGTCGAGGCCCGCGCCATCGCGGCGGACGAGATCCTTGTCATCGACGACTCCGGCGCTGACCGGGCGAGCGGAAGCGTCCCCGAGGTCCTCGGGGGCGAAGACGGCGATCGGCGCGCCAAGGTGCGCGTGGTGTCCACCGAGGACAACCTGGGATTCGCCGCGGCCGTCCGCAAGGGCATGCAGGAGGCGCGCAACACGCTCGTCCTTGTGCTTCACGACGATGTGGCCCTCGGGCAGGGCGCCCTCGATGAGCTGACGCGCGCCTTCCTGAAGCCGGGCGCCATCGCCCCGAAGCCCGAGGCGGTCTTCGCCGCGAGTCCGCGGGTCACCCACGCGGGTGCCGGACCGGAGGTCGCCGCCGAGACCATGGGCACGCTCACGCTCGTGGACGATCGCCTGACCGTCTTCGAAGGACAGCCCGTCGTCGAGCCCCAGGGAGGCGGCTCCGAGGACGCACCGCGACTCGCCTCGTACTTGCCCTCGTCAGCGTTCATGATGATCCGCCAGGAGTTCTTGGACTCCGGCGGGTTCGACCCCCTGTTCGAGCCGTTCTCCTGGGAGGACGTCGACTTCTCGCTGTCTGCGCGCAGGCGTGGGAGGCTTCTCATCGAGGTGCCCAAGGCCCACGCGGTCCACGGACTCGCGGGGACCAGCGGGGCGGGCGCCCTCGAGTCGTCCTACGAGAGCACTTCGAAAGAGCTCGCCAGCCGCGTGGTGGAGAGGAACCGCCTGCTCCTCCGTTGGAAGCACCTGACGACCCGAGCGGACGCGACGGACCACCTTGTGAGCCTTTGGCGCACGGTGCTGGAGGCCGGCCTGGCGGGCGATCGCGAGACCCTTGAGCACATCTGCCTCGCCTTCGACAAGCTCGGGGACGTGACCAAGTCGCGCGCGAAGGTGGCTGGAACCTCCTCGTTCGAAACGGCGCTCAGCTAACTGAACGCCCAACGAAAAGAACGCCGCGGCAGGATCCTGCCGCGGCGTTCTTTTCGTTGGGGGGAGGGCGGTGAGCCTTCTACCCGACGGTCATCAGGAACTCGGCGTTGACGCTCGTCTTGCCCATCTTGGCGAGGAGCATCTCCATGGCTTCCACCGGGTCCATCTCGTTGAGGACCTTGCGGAGCACCCAGACGCGCTCGATCTCCTCGGGCGTGAAGAGGAGCTCTTCCTTACGCGTGCCCGAACGATTAATGTCGATCGCCGGGAAGATGCGCCGGTCGGACAGGCGGCGATCGAGCACGATCTCCATGTTGCCGGTGCCCTTGAACTCTTCGAAGATCACCTCGTCCATCTTGGAGCCCGTTTCGATGAGAGCCGTGCCCAGCATGGTCAGCGATCCGCCGTCCTCGATGTTCCGCGCGGCGCCAAAGAAGCGCTTTGGGAAGGCCAGGGCCGTGGCCTCAAGACCACCGGAGAGGAGCTTGCCGTTGCTTGGGGCCTCGATGTTCGCCGCGCGCGCTAGGCGCGTGATGGAGTCCAAGAGGATGACCACGTCTTCGCCCGCTTCCACGAGCCGGCGCGACTTCTCCATCACCATCTCGGCCACCTTCAGGTGACGCGACGCGGGCTCGTCGAACGTGGAGGAGACGACCTCGACGTTGTCCCCTTGGATCGAACGCGTGAAGTCCGTGACCTCCTCCGGGCGCTCGTCCACGAGCAGGATGATCAGCTTGACCTTGGGCTTGTTGTGCACGATCGACTGGGCGAGCATGTGCAGCAGCACCGTCTTACCCGTGCGCGGCGGCGCGACGATCAGACCCCGCTGGCCGAGGCCGATGGGGGTGATGAGGTCCACGATCCGCATCTCCAGCGGGTTGTCCTTGGTACCTTCAAGGATGATCCGCTCCTCGGGGTAGATCGGCACGAGCTCCTTGAACTCCGGCCGGCCGAGGGCCTCCTCGGGGTCGTCGAGGTCGATCGTGTCCACGGTCTTCAAGCAGAAGTACTTCTCGCCCTCGGTGGTGGGGCGTAGCGGCCCGCGCACGGTCATGCCGCGCTCTAGCTGGAACTCCTCGATGAGGGAGTTCGGCACGTACACGTCCTCGTGGGCGGGGGTGTAGTCGTTGGCGGCGACGCGCAGCCAGTGGTGTCCACCGGCCTGGGCGTCGAGGACACCCTCGGCGAAGATCGGCTCGCGACGGGAGATCCAGGCACGTCCAAGTTCCCAAAGGGCGTCGCGTCGGTTGCGACCGATGAAGTCTTCGACGCCTTCTTCCTCGGCGACCTCGTGGATCTCGCCGAGGTTCATCTCCTGGAACTTCACGAACTCGTGCTCGGGGAGCTTCTTCTTGCGAGTCTTCGGAAGCTCGTCGATCAGATCTTCGATCTCGTCGGCCTTCAGGTCTTTGGGGACCTCATCGAAGTCGACGTAGACCCCCGTGCCTTTCTTCTCGGCCTGCTTCTGCTTGAAGAACGGCTTCTTGCTTTTGAAGGGACGCTTCTTGGCTTTCTTTTGGGTGAATGGCTGGGCCATAGGTGCTAGTCGATGAGGTTCAGGCGGACGAGCTCCGCGCGAACGTTTTGGGTGAGCGACTCCACGTCGCCTCGGTTGTTGATCACGATGTCCGCCCGTTGGCGTTTTTCGTCGAGAGGCATTTGGGCCGCTTCGCGGCGCGCGACCTCTCCGGGTGCCCAGCCGCGGGTCTCCACGGCGCGCGCGTCGCGGTCTGCTTCACGGGTCTCGATGAACACGAGGTGATCGCAGAGGGCCAGGAGGCCATGCTCGGCGGCGTTCTCCAGGAGGAGCGGTACGTCGAGCACCACGCGGCTGACGCCGCGAGCGGCGGCGTCCTCTAGCGCTGCGTGGAGTGTCGCACGAACCACGGGGTGGATCCACTCCTCGAGCCGCTTCCTGGCGCTTGGATCCTGAAAGACGATGCTGGCGAGGGCCCCTCGATCGGGGAAGCCCTCTTCGTCGAGGACGTCCGGCCCGAAGGATTCCAGGAGCTTCTCGATGATCTTCGGGGATCGAAGGGCCGCGTGGGCGGCCTCGTCAGCGCTCAAGACCAGCCCGCCGGGGCCCGCCAGGAGCCCCGAGACGTGGGATTTGCCCGAGGCGATGCCACCCAGGACACCAAATACGGTGGGCATCGCCGGGCGGTCCGGGCTCTCGGGGCCGTCTGGGCCTCCTGGGCCTTCAGAGCCTTCTGGGGGCCCAGCGGAAATGGGGGGGTCGTACATGGTTGTTCAAATCCCAGGCGATTAGTTGGGAAACCGATGGGGGGGAGGGCTCTACAGACCGCTCAGCCGGCAGGTGAGCCTGCGGATCTGAACACAGAAAAGGTGCCTTCTAGGCACAGAAACATGCAGGGACCGGCACCCCGCCCTTGTCCGGCGAGCGCCCCTCGGTTATCTCTTCGTCTCCGTTTGGCCGTCGTGCCAGCGGCCTCCCCCCAATACCACCCAAACTTCACCGGTCAGACCCACCCCTGCGAGCGACCCATTGGGTCGCGCCGACCCGTCCCGAAGGACCCTCTCGGGCCCCAAGGGCCTCCCCGAATCGCAGCCGACGGCCAGACCAGCACGCTTTTCTATGCGCACGAAGACCTCCCTCCCGATCTCGTCCCGCCGCGGGGCTGCCCGCATCAGCGCCGTGTGGATGATCGTTGCGATCGTCCTTATGTTTGTCGCGCTGGGCTACGCCTACATCGCCCAGAGTGACGCCTCCGGGGTCGAGACCTCGTACAACAAGGCGGTCGCCGAAAAGGCTGAGGCCGACGCCCGCTTCGAGGGCTCTGCCGCCGAGATGGCCGACCGCTCGGAGATCCTCGGGTTCACCACGGACTTCGCCACGATCCCCTCCAACGTGGAGGCCGCGAAGGGCGCCCTTGAGGCAGCCAAGGCCGCTTTCCCCGACATGGGCGGCGTGACCACTTTCGAAGCTGCACTTCCTGAGATGACCAAGGCCTACCAGGCGAAGGTCGCTCAGATCGCCGAGCTCAACAAGTCCATCGAGACCCTGCGCGGCGAAGTCGCCGCAGAGCGCACCGCCAAGTCGGAAATCGAGGCGGCCAAGGACGAGCGCATCGCGACGCTGACCCAGGAGAAGACCGACCTTGAGGACAGCCTCAAGAGCGAGATCACCCGCCTGGAAGACGCGACCGCTGAGCAGCGCAGCAAGCTCGACGGTAAGACCGACGAGGTCACGCAGCTTTCGGACAATGTTCGTCTCGGCGCCCGTGCGCTCGAGGAGTCGAAGAAGTCCAACGCGTCGCAGCAGGCGAACATCAACCGCGTTCTGAACGACATCGAGCGTCGCTCCGAGAAGCCGGACGGCGAGATCAGCGCGGTCCTGTCGGCCTACGACATGGGCATCATCAACCTGTCCGCTTCGGACCGCCTTTCGGAAGGCGTCGTCTTCAACATCGTCAGCGGCCGTCCCGGTGCTGACATCACGAAGCCGAAGGCCAAGTGCCGCGTCACCAACGTGGGCGTCAAGTTCTCCGAGGTCGAGGTCTACGACGTCGCTGACCCCCTCGGCCAGCCGGTCGTCCAGGGCGACCTGATCTACAACTCGCTCTACGAGGCCAAAGGCCAGCGCAACGCCGTCTTCGCGGGCAACATCACCGGGTCCTACAACAAGCCGGAGCTGCTTCTCCTCTTCAAGGAGATCGGCATCAACGTCCAGGACGAGCTTTCGAACACGACCAACTTCCTGATCGTCGGTGGCCCGATGTTCGTGGACGAGGAAGGCGAGCCCCTTGAGGAGCCGCTTCAGCCCGAGAGCCTTCCGGTCTACACCGAGGCGATCGACCGCGGCGTGGCGATCATTCCGGTCCGCGACGTGCTTCAGTATTTCCGGCGCTAGCAGACGCGGGATTTCCGGCGCTAGCAGACGCGGGACTTCCGGCGCTAGAAGACGCGGGAACTCCGGCGCTTGAGAACGCGCGACTGACGGCCGCCTGCGGCCGCAAGCCAAGAGAAGGCGCCCCTCCTGGGATACGGGAGGGGCGCCTTCTCGATTAGAATTCCCGCGCGATGTCCGACTCCTCTGATCCGAACTCCACCGAGGCCCATGCAGCAGCGGGAAACGGTGAGTCCATCGACGACTCCCGGATGACCCTGGGGGAGCACCTCAACGAGCTGCGGACGCGACTGATGCGGGCGACGGCGGCGTTCCTGGTCGCGGTGATCGTGCTCTACATCTACCGAGGGCCTGCGCTTCAGTTCATCCTCATTCCCTACAGCCAAGCCGCGGAGTGGTTGGACAAGGATCTCTCCAAGGTCTTCCTGGACAAGGTCATTGAGGACCCCGAGATCAGCTGGGACGATTACTTCTTTCCACCGGCGCTCGAGATCCCTCGCGCAGAGGCAGGCTTCGACAAGGCTCAGTTCATCGAGGATCACGCCGATGATCTCAGGGTCGCGAAGAATCTACGCTTTCCGGAGCAGCCGCAGGCCATCAACGCGGCGGGGCCCTTCATCACGAAGCTCAAGATCGCCGTGCTGCTATCGGTCTTCCTGGCGGGACCCATCTTCCTATGGGAGATGTGGATGTTCATCGCTGCGGGGCTTTACAAGGCCGAGCGCCGGATCGTGTACTCGTTCTTCCCGGTGACGCTGCTGCTCTTCGTCGTGGGCGTCGCGTTCGGCTTCTACTACATGGTGCCCAACGCGATCTACTTCCTGCAGGCGGACGGCATCGGCACGGACGGCATTCGGCGAGACATGGAGCTCGTGGACTACATGCAGTTCCTGCGCGGCCTTTCGCTTGCGCTGGGCGTCGTGTTCCAGCTCCCCGTCGCCCAGGTCGTGCTGAGCCGCACGGGCCTCGTGGACCCGAAGCTCTACGCGAAGTACCGCGGACACATGGCGATTGCCGCCCTCGTGATCGCGATGTTCCTCACGCCCCCCGACCCGTTCACGCAGCTGCTCTTGGCGGGGCCCGCGATCGTGCTTTGGGAGATCGGCTACTGGGTCTCGCGGATGTTCTGGACGCCGCCCCCCGCGATCATTCCCGAGGACGAGCTGACGGAGTCCGGGGTAGCGACGTGAGCGCGCCTGCACCAGCGAGCGTCGGCATCGTCGCGGTGGGGGATGAGCTCCTGGTCGGTGCTCACCCGGACCTGAACTCGCCGTACCTGGCCCACCGCTGCGTGGAGTTTGGCCGCCAGGTCAAGCGGGTGATCGTCGTGGGGGACGACGAGGACGACATCGCCGCCGCCGTCAACTCGCTTTGCGAAGAGAACGCCCTCGTCCTCGTCAGCGGTGGCCTCGGCCCCACCCTCGACGACGTGACGCGCCACGGCGTCGCCAAGGCGCTTGGTGTCCCGCTCTACGAATCCGAGGAAGCCTGGGAGGAGGTCCAGGGCTGGTTCATCCGCGCTGGCCGCCCGATCCTTGACTCCAACCGTCGACAGGCGCTGATCGCTGAGGGCTCTGAGCGCATCCCTAACGGCTTCGGGACCGCGCCCGGCTTCCGCGCCGTCCACCCCTCCGGCGCGGTCGTGATGGTGGGGCCAGGGCCGCCCGGGGAGCTCCAAGGGGTCTTCGACGCCGAGATCGCACCGTGGCTCGAGAGCCACCCGCCGGACGAGCTCAAGCGCTCAAAGGCCACGCTCCACTTTGGGGACCTTCCCGAGAGCACGTTCGCCGAGACCGTCGGTGAGTGGATGGCCAGGGACGCAAATCCCCTGGTGGGCGTCACGGTGAAGGAGGGGGTCCTCTCCGTGCGCTGCGTGGCGACCGCCGCGACCCAGGCCGAAGCCGACGCGATGGCCGCCGAGCGCGCTGGGGCGATTCGAGGGGCCTTCCCGGACCGCTATCTTGGGGATGAGGTCGCTGGCCTCGGGGCCTTCGTCGGAGCCCGTCTTGCGAAGGCGGGCCTCACCTTCACCGTGGCCGAATCCTGCACCGGCGGGCTCGTCGCCGGAGCGCTCACCGAAGCACCCGGGGTGAGCGCGGTCTTCGAGGGCTCTTTCGTGACGTACTCCAACGCGCGCAAGGTGGAGCTCCTCGGCGTCTCCGAGGCCACCCTCGCGGATCACGGTGCCGTTTCGGAGGCCGTCGCCACCGAGATGGCAAGGGGCGCCCTCGAGCGCACAGGGGCTCGGCTGGCGGTTTCGGTCACGGGCGTCGCGGGACCCGGCGGGGGCACCGAGGCGAAGCCCGTGGGGCTCGTGTGGTTCGCGCTGGCCCTGCGCCAGCCGCCAGGGCCCGACGGAGCTCCCGGGGTGGTCGAGGTGCGCACGCTCGAGCGACGGTGGCCTCCGCTGGGCCGTCAGAGGGTCCGCTCCTGGGCGTCCAACAAGGCGCTGGGTCTCCTGCTGGAAGGCTCACGGGAGCTGGGGTAATTGATCAAGAATTGGGGGGGGAGGGACTGGCACTCGAAGAACCGGGTGCTATTCTTTCCGCCCGCGCGACGCTCCTCGGAGCGGGTGGCGCACTCCCCTGTGGTGTAATTGGTAACACAGCTGTTTTTGGTACAGTCATTTCAGGTTCAAGTCCTGGCGGGGGAACCACCCATCTCGGGCGGTCCCAGGGTGGCGGTGGTCACCGCGGTTGATCTTCAGCTAGCAGCAGCGATCAGCTAGAAAGCAGCGTTCACCTAGACTGGGCGCGGAGCACCCCGAAACGGGGGATACGGGAATAAAGGACATGGTTGAGTCGTCGCACGACTCCCTCCCTCGATTCCCATGAGGCCTTCGCCTCTTCTGGCCATGACCCGACCGTTGCTTTTCGTGCCGCGTGTTCTGCGTTCCGTCCTGGGCGCGCTGACCCTCTTCGCCTCCGCCCTTCTGGCGACATCCGCTCCGGCGGCCGCCGTCCAAGGGCTCGTTCAACTGCGCGTTGCGGGGGAGGTGGCGGCTCCTCACTCGGACGAGGGCCAGGGCGACTTTGCCCATCTCGTCGAGATCGAGATCGCCTCCATCGCCGGGGACGTCGCCAAGAGCGTTGTGCTGCACCTCCATGTCGCGGCCGGCACCACCGGCGCGGAACTGCTCCAGCTCGTGTCGTCCAAGCTCACCGTCGCCGGCATCCCCGCGACGCTGACCACGCCGCGGGCCCCCGGGGCGCCCGACTCGAAGGCGCAGGGCGCGTCCCTTTGGGTGGAGGGAACCACACGGGTGCACCTTCGCCTCGGCGGCGGGTTAACCGGCGCCGTGTCCTGCGCAGAGGGACCCCCCCAAGCGATCCGAATCCATCCAGCCTCGGCGATCAAGGGCCCGACCAACGTGCTGGTGTCGGGGTCGACGGCCATCGTCATGAAGGACCGAGCGCCCATTCGCGGCCGCGCTACGTTCAGCACGGTGTTGGAGGATGCAGAGCACGCGGCGGAGGCCGCGACCGCTCTCTGGGAAGCGGCCACCGAGAGGTGGATGAGCGACCGTCCCGGTGGCGACACCTGGCGCCCGATCAAGATGAAGAGCGGCGCGGCGCTCACGGGCGTCTCCGTTCGCCTCGAGGGCGCTAGCGACTGGGCGCTGGAGGTCGCGCTCTAGCAGCCCGTTGAAGAAGGCCGCACTCTCCAACAGCGCCCCTCGAAGCCCTGACTGCGTTGCTTGAAGGGCCCCGAATAGCTCGCTATGGGGGGCTTCAAGCGCCTTGTCAGG
>CALHGQ010000601.1 GCA_938030175.1 uncultured bacterium
GCTCGACCAACTCCACCGTAGCGCGGTGCAGTGGGGAACCGTGGACCCAGACGAGCTCGCGCGACTGGACGCTCTCGACGACGATGCCACGATGAAAGAGTGGGTACGGCGCGAACGGGAGGGAATAGCGCTCGATCCGAAGCTGGAGAAGGAGCTCATGGCCAAGCAGAACAAGATCGACAAGGCGAACGTTACGCGGCTCGCGGAGATCATCAAGGCAAGCGGCTATCCGGACCCAGCTCGGTACGAGGTTGACTTCCCGTCGCCTGAGCCGATTCTGATCCATGCACAGCTGGAGGATTACCTGCCTCTTCAGTCGCTTCTTCTCAAGGAGGCGCAGGCGGGTCGCATGCGACCCAAGGCCTTTGCGGCGATCTACGACCGCAAGCTCCAGCATTCAGGCAAGGTCCAGCTCTACGGAACGGGCTTCGCGATCGACATCAAGACAGGTGAGACCCTTCCGCCCGAAGTGGAAGACATCGACGCTACGAACAAGGCACGTAAGGAGCTTGGGCTACCGCCGCTGCTCGAATACAGGATCGCGCCCAAGCGCGATGAGAAGTAGGCGGCAGTCGGGAGTGCCGAGGGACTCGGCAAGGGGACTCGGTAAGGGAACTCGGCAGAGGGGGGCCGCTGAGCTTCCCTCTACTCGGCTTGAACTTTGAGATTACAGGCGCAGCGGTGGACCGCGACCGTGCGTGTGCTCGGTCCAACGACGCCTTTGCCATGTGCTTTCGTCCTACGAAGGACTGACAGAGTCGCGCCATCCTCGTGAACTCGGCGCGCCGTTAGAGTCGGTGGCATGAAGAAGCTCGCCAGTCTCTTCCTGCTGTCGATCGCGCTCGTGGCCATGGTCCTCCTCGCCACACGTTCACTTCGGCCCGGGCCTACGACCGAACGGTCTGCTTCAGCCGCTGAGCTGTCCGGCTCCCACGAGGTCGAGCTGCCGGAACCCGATGCCCCAGACCCACTTGAACCGGATACCAAGGACGCAAGGGCTGTCTCCACCCCGGGCGGTTCAACTCCCGTACGCGGAGCACGCGATCGCGTAGCAGCGGCGGCCCCAAGCGAAGAAGATGGGCACCAGCTCGCCGGCCGCGTGATCGACGAGACAGGCGCTGGCGTAGAGACCTTCTGGTTGCACGCCGAGTTCAAGCGCCGAGGCGTGGGCAACGACTGGGAGTCCGTAGAGCTGGGACCGTTCCATGGGGGAGACTTCCGCGTGGAGGGGCAGCCCGCGGGTCGTTGGCGCATCGTTCCGGTTGCCGATCGCCACAAGGAGGCGAAGCAGACCAGGCTGCGACTGCCCCAGAAGTCTGGGCCGCTGGTTCTTTCGCTGCAGCGCCTCGCCAGGGTGGAAGGGGTCGTTCTTGATCCCAACGGAGACCCTCGTGTCGGCGTCGAGGTCAGCTTCAAGAATGACGGAGCCTTCAGCGCGCCTGTTACCGATGAGGCGGGAGCATTCGCGCTCGACGTCTACCCGGGTGTGTTCGAGTCCGTGGCGAAGGATGAGATTTACGCAGCAAGCGAGACCGTGCGCGGAGTCGCCAAGTTCGACGAGCCAGTCTCGATCGAGCTCTGGCTGCGGGCTGGGGGCCGTATCGAAGGTGAGGTTCAAGATCGCGAGGGGCAGCCACTTGCGGGCTACTACGTCGCGCTCCGGACGCTCCACTGGGATCAAGACAAGCGGTCCTCCGCCTCCTCCAACCTTGGTCAGTTCGTGTTCCCCCATGTGGCGGCCGGCACGTACTGGCTCGAGGCGAACGAGAGTGAGTTAGATGGCCCGGGCGGGCCTGACGCGCTCCGGGCCTCGGTCGAAGTGGTGGAAGGAGAGACGGCGAGGGTGCAGCTCGGCGGGATCAACCCGGACGCGGTGATGCTCAGCGGCACGGTCTATCGAGCTGGCGAGGCGCTACCGAACGAGTCGGTTTGGGGAGCGATGCAGGGGGGCGGCGCGTTCGCATCGGGATCCCGCACCAAGGCCAACGAACGGGGCGAGTATGAGCTTGAATTCCCTGGCTCGGGGCGCGCGCTCGTCATGGTTTCGCTCGGCCCTACCCAGATCATCCCGCTGACCCTGGAGCTCACCGAAGAGCCAGAGCAGGAGTTCGACATCCACGTTCCGGTAGGGCGAATCACCGGGCGGGTGATGGGCATCGAGTCGGGGGAGTTCAGGAAAACTTCCGTCAGCTGTCGGCCCGAAGGGCGCAGCCCCACGGAGGTCATATATCTCTCCCGCAACGTGCGCTGCGACGAGAAGGGGGACTTCGCCTTCGAGGGACTACCCCAGGGCAGCTATCGGGTGGCCTTAGCCAACGTCTTTGACCCAGGTGGAGTGGTCGAGGGGATCGAGCTTGAGGCGGACGGGGAAGTCAGCGGCCTGCAGTTGAAGACCGGCGAGACGAGCAAGGCGGAGGTTCTTGTGCTCGATGGGAATGGTCAGCCCGTGTCGGGTGCCAAGGTCTACGCCCAGGACAGCGCTGGCCATCTCTACCTGCCAGGGCTCACCGGCGAGACCGACGTGAACGGCATCATGAGCTTCAGCTCGTTCACTGCCGGGGACTATCGCTTCTTCGCTCAATCGGGCGAGACCGTCAGTGCCTTTTCGGCGCCGCTCCAGATTGGATCGGAGGAACCGCAGCGAGTCACCGTAGAGCTCGGCTTCGGCGGGCGTGCTTCCATCCAGGTACTCGACGGAGAGAAGCCCGTCTATGCGCGGCTTTGGATTTGGGACTCGAGCGGCAACGAGTTCTCCCGAACGCTCGAGATGTTCGACCCCGCGCGCTACATGACGGAGGGAGACAACCCCGAGAGCTACGCCTTGGGGCCTCTCGTCCTCGGCACGTACCGGGTGCGCGCGAAGGCCTACGACGGAAGATCGGCAGAGGGTGAGCTGAAGGTGCGCGAGGGAACGCAGGCGGAACTCGTTTTGCAGCTCAGGCCCTGAAAGTACGCTCGATCGGAGACCTACGAGGAGCGCTCTAACAGCAGGTCGAACGCCATGTTCACTCGACCCGCGTAGTCGTCGAAGAAGTCTCGCTCCTCGTTCGTCGCGCTGTTGCAGACGTCGAAGTACTGGCGCCATCGACCGAGTCTCTCTGGCGCAATCTGACTCTTCAGCTCGATCAGGATCCCAAGGGGCGCCAGTTCAGCTGAGACGTCGTACAGGTCGCTGGGGTCTTGGCTGGCTAGCTCATCGAGTGCTTCTGCGGCCTGGGAGGCGAACTCGTCGACAACTTGGCTGACGCCAGGTTCGGAGAAGAGCACCTCGAATCTCGGGCCGTTGCAGTAGTTGCCGAGTATTCGCGTGGCCTCCTCGGTGCGTGAGCCGGCTTCGGTGGCGGCGTCCGGGTCAGCGGCGATCTTCTCGATGGTCTCTCGGGCGTTTGCGCCGAGCGCGTTAAGGTGCGCCGAGCTACTCATTCGCTCCGGCCAGTCCTCACAGCCGAGCGAGGCGGGGCTCATCATGGCCAAGAGCGCGATCGAGCCGGCGAAGTGGGCGGGTGACTCCTCGGGATCAAGTTCGTCGAACAGATCGCCTAGCACGTCGAGCGCACCGTCGTTGTCGTATAGCCCTTCGCCCCAAGTTCCCATGGGGCCAAGGGTACGGCGTATGGCTCCGGACCGCTATCCTCGCCTCCGTGCAGCTCACCCCCCTCGACTGGTCCATCATCGCCGCGTACTTCGCCCTCGCCCTCGGCGTCGGCCTCTACGCCTCCCGTCGCGCGTCTGCGAATCCCAGCAGCTTCTTCCTAGCGGGACGCAATATGCCCTGGTGGTTGCTCGGGGTCAGCATGGTCGCGACGACCTTTTCGGCCGACACGCCGAACCTTGTGACGGACCTTGTGCGCAAGAACGGTGTCAGCGGGAACTGGGCCTGGTGGGCGTTTCTGCTCACGGGGATGCTGACCGTCTTCATCTACGCGCGGCTTTGGCGCCGCAGTGGCGTCCTGACGGACATGGAGTTCTACGAGCTTCGCTACGGCGGGAAGCCGGCGGCGTTCCTAAGGGGCTTCCGCGCGATCTACCTCGGCCTCGTCTTCAACGTCGTCGTGATGGCGGCGGTGAGCCTGGCGGCCATCAAGCTCGGCGGGATCTTGCTTGGGTGGGACGGCTGGCTGACGCTGCTCGTCGCAGGCGCGATCACGCTCGCGTACAGCGGGCTCGGCGGCCTGCGCGCCGTGATCCTGACGGACTTCGTGCAGTTCATCTTGGCGATGGTCGGATCGGTTTGGGCGGCCGTGGTGATCCTGCGACTGCCCGAGGTCGGCGGGCTGTCGGGGCTTCTTGCGCACCCGCTCGTGGCGCCCAAGACGGCGATGCTGCCCGACTTTGGCGACAGCGAAGTGTGGGTGCCGCTGCTGCTCGTTCCGGTCGCGGTCCAGTGGTGGGCCGCCTACTACCCGGGCTCCGAGCCTGGCGGCGGCGGCTACGTCGCCCAGCGCATCTTCTCCGGCAAGACAGAAGGTCACTCGGTCGGAGCGACGCTCCTCTACAACGTCGCGCACTATGCGCTGCGTCCCTGGCCATGGATCCTCGTGGCCCTCGCGTCGCTCATCGTCTTCCCAACGGTAGCGGACATCAGCGCCGCCTTCCCTGATATCCCGGCGGACAAGGTCGGCGACGATCTCGCCTACCCGGCGATGCTGAGCCTGCTGCCCCCAGGGCTCCTCGGGCTCGTGACGGCCTCGTTGATGGCCGCCTTCATGAGCACCATGAGCACCCAGCTCAACCTCGGCGCGAGCTATCTCGTCAACGACGTTTGGGGCCGCTTCGTTCGACCCGACGCGTCGGACTACGAGCTCGTGCGCGTCGGGCGGATCGCGACGGCGCTCTCTCTCCTCTTGGGTAGCGGCCTTGGCCTTCTTTTGACCGATGCAGGCCAGGCGTTCACGCTGCTCTTGCTTCTTGGCGCGGGAACCGGCGGTCTCTACATCCTTCGCTGGTTTTGGTGGCGTATCAACGCTTGGACGGAGATCGTCGCGATGGTGGGTTCCCTCGTCATCGCTGGGCTGACAACGTTCGGGGACGAGTGGTTGTTCGGCGAGCCACTCAGCAGCCACGTCAAGCTCGCGGGCGGCGCGGCAGCCACAACGCTGCTTTGGGTCGCTGCGGCCTTCGTGACGCCCAAAGAAGACCGCGCCACGCTCCAGCGTTTCGTCGACACGGTCCGACCCGGCGGTCCTGGCTGGAGAGACTTCCAGCCAGCTGAGGGGGCCGGCGAACCGTGGCCGGTGCCGCGGGGACTCCTGTCGATGTTCCTCGGCTGCGTGGCCGTCTACGGCGCGCTGCTCGGAACCGGCCATCTCCTCTATGGCGACGGGATGCCGGGCTATCTGCTGATGGGCCTGGCGGTCGCCGCTGGCGTCGCGCTGGGTGTTGTCCAACGCTCCACGCCGCGGGTCACTGCGGGACGCGGGTAGCTCCGACGACATGCGCGTGATGCTGCTAGCCCTAGCCGCGATCTGGCTTCTGGCGGGGTGCCAGCCCCGTCAATCCGAGATCACGAGCTCCCATGCCTACGTGATTCGCGACGGGAGAGCCCAGGCTCTTCGGGCGCGTGTCGCCGATGCCCCTGCTTCGATTCTCTCCATCGAAACCGCCGATCGAAGTGCGATCTTCAGTGTGTTGGGCGATGAAGCGAAGAGCATGACGTTCAAGAGAGATCCGCGCTCGGACGAACTGCTAACCGTGGGGATGTTCGGGCTAGTGCCAGACCAGGAGGCTTGGGCGATCTCGCGCACCGAAGGGGCTGAAAGCAACGCTCTCTTCGAGTTCAACCAAGAGGTCGTGGAACTCGCTGACCTGGGAACGGTCGATGGGTGGCCTGCGTCGCTGCAGCTTGCCAAGCTAGAAGAATTCGGGATGACGATTACGGTCGAGTCATCAGAGCAGTCGTTGGATGTCTTCCTCGACGATCGCAAGTGGGAGATGCATACCGTTCTTTGCGCTGGCACGACCCTCGATCAGTGGAGCAGCCGAGGGGGCGCTCTCAAAACGGGGAGGCGCCTCTTGTGCAGCGCGGTTCTCGACCGCTCTAAGTACGACGGCCTCACCTACTTCAACTGCCACATCGACCTTTCCGATCACGCCAGGGGGATCGTTCGGATCAATCTCGACCTCGGGGAGTAGTCTTCGCTGCGGGCGAACACGGCGGGGGCCATCAACGGCCCGAGTTCCGGTGTCTTGGTCCACGAGGGCCGAGCTGACGCGTCGGCCGTCAGCTCGACTCGGTCGTCGTCAGGCGCAGAATCGTGCTCACCATCTTCTTGATGTCGAACGGCTTCTGCAGGTAGCCAGCGACGTTGAGGCCGGCGAGTCGTTCGGCGGCAGCGAACTCATCCTCGGCACTGAAGGCCACCACCGGGAGGTCGGCGTTGATCTCGTGCATCTGCCGGATCACTTCCTCACCCCGCATGGCCGGCATGGAGAGGTCCTGGAGAACGCACCCGAAGTGAAGCGGGCTCTGGCGGACGAGTTCAAGCGCCTCTAGCCCCGACTCGACGGCGACGATCGTGAGGCCGGCGTTTTCGAGAATTCGGACGACGAGGTTCCGAACCAACGCGTGATCGTCAACCACGAGGACAGGACTGTGGTCGAGTTGTGTGTCTTGGTCGTTCACCGAAGCAATCTTTGGTCCGTCCAAAGTTCACGCTGCGAAGGAGTGGGAGCGCTCCACTCGACGGCGCTGGCGCCTGCGTCAGGCATTGAGGGGGCAGGGCAGGCAGAGGATGACCTGACGCCCGACAGTAGATTCCACTGGGGGTCTCGGGGCTACCATCTTGCTTCAGAAGGCCAGGAAGATGGCGGGCCGACACACGCGGCATACACAACCCAACCATAGGAATCGCTGGCCAATGGTAGGCTCTCATGCCTCTCTGAGAGCGGAGCGGGACGCCAAGGCAAAACGCCTAGCAGCGAATCGTCTCACTCGCTTCCCGCGCCAAACCCCACTGCGTCAAGTCCCTGCGCTCTTCCTATGGCCGACCGTCCCCATCAGCTCCTCGTACGGGCTGCCGCTGCAGGCTTCACACGGGTCTGTCCCGACCTCGGACGAGAGCTCGGCTATTCCACCGCGGAACTGGCCGCAGAGCCGCTCCTTCACTGGCTACATCCGGATGACAGGCCCCACGTGCAATACGTGCTGGACGCCGGCGAAGGGGTCCTTAGGGCGCGGCACTCGACGCGTTCGGGCCATTGGGTGCCCCTGACCCTGACGGTGCGAACCGACGACGGAGCCACGCAAGTCATCGGTCAACCGAGCCCGATCCTTGTTCCGACGAATTCAGAGCTTGCTCTGACTCGGTCGAAGGGAGACTCGATGGGCCAGATGCTGCGACGGATGGCGCTCATCGTTGAAGGAAAAAACCCCGGCCATCGATGTTCGATTCTCCTTGTGAACGCTGACAGGACCTGCGTCACGGTTGGAGCAGGTCCGAGCTTCCCCGACGAGTACAACGAGGCCATCGAGGGGATGTCCTACGGTCCAACGATGGGGTCTTGCGGCACCGCGGCCTACTGGAACATTCCTGTGATCGTCGAGAACATTGACGAAGATCCACTCTGGCGTGACCTCCGCGCCGAAGCGGCGATCGCGGGCGTCAAGGCCTGTTGGTCGCAGCCGATTCGTAGCGCCAACGGTGATGTCCTTGGTGCGCTGGCCCTCTACAGCGACGTCCCAAGCGCACCCAAGCGTTACCAGATGGACGGACTTGAGATTGCGGCCCACATGGTCGGCCTTGCGGTCGAGCGCGAACGCCTCGAATTTCAGCTGCGGCAGACCGCGAAGTTCGAAGCGCTCGGTGTCTTGGCGGGCGGCGTCGCCCATGACTTCAACAACATGCTGGCGGTCGTCGTTGGCAACGTAGAGCTCGCCATCGCGACGGGAGCCGTCAACGACAAGGGACGAGCCATGTTGCTCGACATCATCAACGCGTCGGAGAGCGCCACCAGCATCTGCAATCAGATGCTCTCTTACGCCGGTCGCGGACATGTGACCTCTGACTCACTGGACTGCGGCCCCGTGATTCGCGACTTGTCGAAGCTGCTCCAGATCGTGCTATCGAAGAAGGCAGAGCTTCGGCTGGATCTCGCGGACGATCTGCACGTGGTTGCGGACGCCAGTCAGCTCCGACAGATCCTGATGAACCTCATCACCAACGGCGCGGAGGCCATTGGCAACCATCAAGGCGAAGTCGTTGTGTCGACGAGGGCCGTGGATCTCTCTGAGGAGGATCTTCAGCAGCGCTCCCTCGAGCCCTGCATGACCCCCGGCGAATACGTGGAGATCACCGTCAGCGATACCGGTTGCGGCATGAGCGCCGCGACGCGCGCCACCATCTTTGACCCGTTCTTTTCCACCAAGGCCGATGGTCGAGGGCTCGGGCTCGCTGCGGTCATGGGGATCGTTAAGGCCCACGGCTGGGATCTGAACGTGAGCAGCGTTCTTGGAAAGGGAACCGCCTTCGTCCTCTTGGCGCCGCGGTGTAGGAAGGGGGCGTCCGAGGTTCGACAGGAGATGGCTCCGAGCACGCTGGCGGCAACGCGCGTCCTCGTGGTCGACGACGAGCCTGCCGTCCTCAAGGCCGTCACTCGGATCCTCGAACATGCGGGGATAGAGGTGAGAACGGCCGTGAATGGTGCAGAAGCCGTTGAGGTCTACCGCGAGCACTGCGACTCGATCGATTGCGTCTTGCTGGACCTCAACATGCCGCGCCTCGACGGTGAAGAAGCATTCCAGGAGATGAAGGCCGTCCGCAGCGACGTCCGAGTGCTGCTCATGAGCGGCTACGCCGAGCAGAGCGTTCTCGACCGCTTCCGGGGAGCGGGTCTGTCGGGCGTGCTGCAGAAGCCCATTCGCGCCGCGACGCTTCTGAGTCGGATCGCCGACGCGGTTGGCACGCCGGTGACGACGTGAGGATTCTTTTGGTGCTCTTCAGAGCAGGGGTAGCGCTGTCATGACGACCAGCCAACACGCAGACAGATTCAATCACGACGACTGGGCCCAGCGATACGACAGCCATGTGAAGGACGAGTCGAATCCCTTTCGTCACGGCTACGCGCGCACGCTGGACTGGGTCGTCGAGAAGGCGCGACTCGACGTGAGTGAGAGCGTCGTCGACCTGGGCATCGGGACCGGCAACCTTGCGCAACGGTTGCCGCCGGCGCGGAGTTCGGTCGGCGTGGACGTGTCGGCCGGCATGCTCGGGGTGGCTGCCACGAAGGTACCGGCCTTTGAGCTCGTTCAGGACGATCTCCTCTCGTGGGCACACGGCCGCGGTCCCCTCGACGTGGCTGTGAGCACGTACGCGCTGCACCACCTCGAAGCGGCAGAGAAGGATCAGCTCCTCAAAGCGCTGACCGGACGCATGCGACCCGGAGGAAGAATCGTGATTGGCGACCTCGGATTTGCGAGCGCAGCGATTCGGGCCAGCGAGTTAGATCGCTGGTCGAGAGAAGGCAAGAGCCGGCTCGTCGCCGCGGTGGAGGAGGAGTTCTTCTGGGACGTTTCAGCCGCCGAGTCCACGCTGACGAAGCTCGGCTGCGAGGTGGAGGTCGAGTCCACCGGACGGCTTTCGTGGGGCATCGCCGCGCGGCTCGTGTAGTCTTCTTTGTGCGTCGGCTGGTGACTCGCTGGCAGGGTAGGGCCCTGTTGGGTTGGGCCCAGAGGGGTTAGGCACAGTTGGGTTGGGCCCAGAAGTCGTCGGCTCTCCCTAGGTCCCGCGGCGTGTCCGAGGAGGCGAAACGGGCCCAGAATCTCGATGAGCTTCGGGGTGAAGTCGAAGAATCCTGGGCCGTTGGGTCGAGCGATTCAGCACGCTCGACGCGCTGTCGGGGCCGTGCCCTATGCCCATTCAAGTCATCGGGTACGCTGTGCAATGCCCATGGAGCCTGTCCCCTTCCACAGCACGCGTTGGTCTTTGATCGCGCGGGCAACCAGTGACGACGCTGCCGGTCGCCGCCGAGGCCTCGCCGAGTTCTGCGAGGCTTACTGGCCACCGTTGTTCGCGTTCCTTCGAGGCCGAGGCCAGTCGCCCGATGATGCGGCTGACACGGTGCAAGGGTTCCTCTGCATGCTGTTGGAACGGGAGAGCCTCGCCAAGGTTGCCCCTAGCAGCGAGCGTGGGGGAAGCCGCTTTCGCTCCTGGCTTCTTACGGCGATCGAAAACTACGCTCGCGACGAACACTCACGGGCTACGGCGCAGAAGCGCGGTGGCGGAGACGTGTTGCTGTCCCTCGACGCGGACGCTGCGGAGAGTCGGTTCGGACCCTCCGCGGTGGGGGGGGAGTCACCCGAGGAAGCCTTCGAGAGAGCCTGGGCGCTGCACGTGATCGCCTCCGCCCGCGCCCAGCTCTTGGAGGAGTGCCTGCGGAAGCGGCAGGGGGACCTCTTCCGATGCCTTGAGTCCACGCTGGACGGCGAGATGACGGCCGCGGACCGGGAGCGGCTTGGGACTCGATTGGGGCTCTCGCCGGTGGCCCTCAGGGTCGCCATTCACCGGCTCAGGAAGCGACTAGCCGAGCTCATTCGGCAAGAGGTGCGGCAGACCGTGGGGATCGATGAGGACCCCAAACACGGGGAGCTGGCGGAGGCTGAGGCCAGTGAGTTTGAGGTGTTGCGGAGAGCGCTCGAGTAGCGTGAGTGATCTTTTTCGTGTTGCGCCTGTAACGCGCGGCTAGCGTTCCCGTGCTGGTGGTAGACCCTCGTCCCATCGAACCAGAGCAGCCATATTATGGACACCCCCCCAAGCCCTACGTCATCCCTCGACCACGCCCGTGCGGCTCTCAAAAGAGCCTCCGCTGGCCTGGAACCTGCCGATATCCAGGGGCTTCGGGTGGCCCTGCAGGCCGCGGTCGGAGGCGAGTACATCGTCGGGGAGTCCCTCGGGCAGGGTGGGATGGGTGCGGTCTTCCGCGCCCAGCAAACCACCTTGGACCGGCCGGTGGCGATCAAGGTCCTGCTGCCGTCCGGCGATGTCCCACGGGAGGAGTGGGTCGAGCGCTTTCGACGAGAGTCCAAAGCGTTGGCTAGCCTTTCACATCCGGGGATCGTGGCGGTTCACGGCTACGGCGAGAGCGACTCCCTCGTTTGGATCGTCATGGAGGCGGTCGACGGATCGAACCTTCGTGAGCTGCTCAGGGATGGCGACCTGTCCCCTGACGAGGCGCTCTCGATCGCGCCCCAGATCTGCCGGGCCCTGCAGTACGCCCACGACCATGGCGTTGTGCATCGCGACGTTAAGCCCGAGAACGTTCTCTTGGACGCCAGCGGCCAGGTGAAGCTCGTGGACTTCGGTCTCGCCAAGCTCGACCCAGAGATTCAGAACATCCAGGCCACGGCCGGCAGTCAGGTGCTGGGCACCTTCCGTTACATGGCGCCAGAGCAGCTCGACGCACCCCGAACCGTCGACCATCGTGCGGACATCTTCTCCCTGGGGGTCGTGCTCTACGAGATGCTCACCGGTCAGATTCCCCAGGGCACCTTCGAGCCCCCGTCAAAGCGAGTTCCCGTCGACGAGCGCGTCGATGAGGTGGTGGCTCGGTCGTTGGAGCGCGAGCCCGAACGTCGCTATCAGCTCGCGTCTGACGTTGCCACCCGGGTCGACGAGATTCGCAGCGGCTCGGACTCGGCCGGAACCGACACGTCGGTGGGAGCGGCGGCTCCCTCCGAGCAGGACGCCAGCGAAGACCCACTGAGCCAGGCCCGGCTCAGGCAGCACCGCCTCGGCGGTTGGCTGGACAGCGGCGTGGTCCTCACGGGCCTCGCCATCCTGGGGACCGGTGGCCCGCTGGTTGCGAGCGAACTCTCTGCCTGGTCTTGGCTCCTGACGCTCGGCACGGCGTACATGGCTGGGCTGGCGCTCCCGGGCTTCGTCGGCTCCTTCATCGAGCCAAAGCGCAGCACGGTGCACATGCCCTTCCTGCGCGTGGCCTCCGCTGCTTTGGCCCTGGGTGCGACGCTGCTCGTTGCCCCTCCCGTGCCGATGGCGGACATGTCGGGAACGGGCCGCGCTTTGCTGCGGAACCTTGTTCAGATCCTCCAGGTCGTCGCTCTCCTTCCACTCGTCTCGGCGGCGTTCAGCGCTGTTTGTCCGACTGGATTTCAGTGGGGAACGGTCGGGCTCGCCGTTCTGCGTTGGCTGGGCGGCGGCTGCGTTCTGCTCGTGCTCGCCTCAGCAGCTGCACCATGGGGGGAGGGCTACTCCGTTCTCCAGGTACTGCTCCTCGTCTTTTTCGCGGTCATTCTCTTCTACGTGCTCACGACGTCGAAGTACCACATGCCCTACAAGATGCACAAGGTGAGGTCGGTGCTGTTGGCCTCGGGGGGGCCGGTAGGCGTCCTACTGATCTTGATGGCGGCTCGTAGCGCGGGTGTAGATCCGCGTCCGCTTGCGATCGCTGCAGCGGTGGCCACGGGGCTGGTGGGAGGTTTGCTCGGAGCGGGCACGCACTTGCTTAGCCTCGACAAAGCTTCATCTTGGAAGTCGTACTGACGGCCCACGGATCCCGCGCGGGGACAGAGCCGCTCCAGGATTTCCGAAGGCATCTGGCGCAAAGCTGGGGAGTGCAACCACACTGGAGCGATGATGATCACCTTGCTGCTCCAGATGGCGCCGGCGCCCTTCCAGGACGTGGCTGTACATGCTTCAGCGGAAGCTGCACCGCCTATCGTTCACGCTGCCGAGCGACTGAGCCCGGCGAGCCTCGGGCCCGCGCGCGTCGAGAGCATGGAGGCCGTTCTTCTGAGGGCCGACCAAGCGGAGGTGCCCACCGATCCTCGCACGCGCCAAGACGCCCAGGGCGAATGGGTCGTGCCACCGCGGGAGGACGCTCTGTCTCCCCGCTCAGGTGAACGCTACGTCTTCAATTCGTGGGGGGACACCCGGCTTGGAATCGGTTTTCGGCGCGCGGTCCACCTGCAGGGATTGTGGATGGCGAAGCACGGCGGTGAGGGCGCGACGACCAGCGGCGTTCAGGTCGTGGGCTACCTGGACGGGATCGAGGTCGGCCGCAGCGCATCGTTTCGCGGTCTCTCCAGTGAGCCGACCTGGTGGTCCTTGGAGCTGCCGGAGGTCGACCGTGTCGTCTTCCTGGCGGACTCTGTCACCGAGGGCGCCGGGTGGTTTGCATTCGACGACCTCACGTTCGATGTCCAAGAGGGTGAGCGGCGCCGTACCCTCGTCGTCGACTTTGAAGACCTGGAATTTGGAAAGCGCCTTACGGGCAGCGGCTACTTTGGGCTCGACTGGGAGGTAGGGAGCGGGGACTTCAACGCCAAGGCGCACGCTACAGCGCGTGTGCCCGGTGGAATTCGCCCCAAAGGTGCAACTGGCACGGGAGCTGCCTTGAGCCAAGGGCCGAGCGCCACCGCCACAAGCGTTCCGAACGCCACGAACATCGCGCCGAACTCGTTCAATACGACGCTTCAGCCCGGCACCGGAATCCTCGGCCCGAAGAGCGGCGACACGGGAACCTTGAGCGTTCCCGACACAAACGGAGCGGCCGGGCCAGACCACTACGTTGCGGCCCCGAACGGTCACCTCTCGATCTACCTGAAGTCGACCGGCCAGAAGGTTCTCGACGTGGCCCAGACCACGTTCTTTGCCACCGGCGGCATTCTCGGGGACCCACGCATCGCCTACGACGCGGAGGAAGACCGCTTTGTCCTGATCGCATCTGACTGGGACTCCCGCGTGTACCTGGCCTACTCCATGACAAGCGACCCCACGGGTAGCTGGTTCAAAACCTCGTTCGTGGTCGCCCAAGGAACGGACGCCGGGAAGTTCCCCGATTACCCCACGCTTGGCATCGACGATCGCGGGATCTACACGGCGTTGTTCATGGCTCCCGGCGGCATGTCGCTCTTCGCGGTTGACAAAGCGCCGCTCCTCGCCCCGATCCCTTCCCTCGGGACCGTGACCGCCTGGCGCTCGCTTCCCCTCGAGAGCGCGACTCCCCTGGAAAGTGCGATTCAGCCCTGCGTAACGGCGGGGAGCTCCGGCGGCGTGTTCTTGGTTTCAGGGAGCGGCAGTCAGAATCTACGGATCCGTCAAGTCACAGGTCCGCTGACCGCGCCGACGCTAGTGGAGAAAGGACTCGTCGGCGTTCCAGCTTTCGCAAGAGCCCCCGACGCTCCCCAGCAGGGAACGTCGATCAAGCTCTCGGCGCGCACGCCCTTGGTGATGAACGCGGTCTATCGGAGCGGTTCGCTCTACACCGTCCACTGCGTCGATGTGGGCGGGCGTGCTGGGCTACGCTGGTACCAGATCGACCCAAGCACGCCCAGCTTGGTGCAGTCCGGCACGGTTGCGGATCCCGTGCGGAGCTTCTTCATGCCGTCGATCGCCGTGAACGCTTCCGGGGACCTGGTGCTGGGCTTCACGGGTTCCAGCCCGTCCGAGTTCGCCGGCGCGTACGCCGTGGGGCGGAAAGGCTCATTCCCCACCGGCGTGACCGGCGCGCCGATCCTCACCCGTCCTGGCCAAGGACCCTACACGTTCCTCGACTTCCAAGGCGTGAGCCGATGGGGCGACTACAGTGTGACGGGCGTTGATCCAGTCGACGACCAGACCTTCTGGACGGTGCAGCAGACCGCTCTTTCACCCAATGAGTGGAGGCTTTGGATCCAGGCCCTCTCGTATTGATCCCGAATCCGCAGAACCGAAGTAGGTCTCGTCGACGCTCGCCCCTCGCAACGGCACGCCGACTCCCCAGCGCCTCGACTTAGATCCATCATGAAGCTCATTCCCAAGCTCATCCCTTCGCTGACCGTTCCCGTGCTCAGCGTCGTGCTCGCTCCCTTCACCCTTGCTCAGACCAGCGTTTGGTACCAGGAGGTCGTTTCGCTGGACTACGAGCGAACGATCGACCTTGCTACGGATAGCGTTGGCAATGTCTTCGAAGCAAGGTACTCCTCGGTGGATCTGTTCACCGCGGGGGTGGCGCAGCTGTTTCGCTACACGCCTGCCGGTGAGCTTGCTTGGACCGTGACGATCGACTCGGGTGTGGCGAACGTACCGAGGGGCGTCGCCTCCGATGGCGCCGACGGCGCCTACATTGCCGGCGATACCACTGGCGACCTTGCTGGACAGAACGCCGGGTCCTTCGATGCGTGGGTTGCCCACTACAACGGGCAAGGTCAACTCGGTTGGATCCGGCAGTTCGGCGGCGCAGCATCCGACCTAGCACGAGCGGCCGCTCCCGATGGGGCAGGCGGAGTCTTTGTGGCCGGTACCACGGGAGGATCGCTGGGGGGCCAAAACGCCGGCTCGGGCGATGTTTGGGTGGCCCGCTACGATGCAGCCGGCAATCAACTGTGGATCACCCAGTTCGGCTCCGCGGCGAACGATGACGTCACGTCGATGACCCTCGATAGCGCCGGTGGTGCGGTGCTCTGCGGCGAAACGCGGGGTGCCCTTGCGGGGCCGAGCACCAGTTCCATCGATGCTTGGATTGTTCGCTTGGACCCGACCGGTGGGGTGACTTGGAGCGATCAGCTGGGGGTCCCGGGAATCGACCGCGCCGAGGGGGTGAGCTCCGACCAGCTGGGCGGCGTGTTCGTGGGGGGGTCGACCAGGTTCGGCCTCGCCGGGCCGAGTGCGGGTGAGTCAGACGTTTGGATCGCGCACTACGATGCGACCGGGAACCAAACCTGGCTTCGCCAGATCGGGACCGCCGCCGACGATACCTGTTGGACTGCGGCCTCCGATGGGGCAGGCGGCGCGTTCATTGGTGGTCGAACCGACGGGAGCCTCGGGGGTGGTGGCTCCAGCGACGGTTCTAACTGGCTTGGGCACTATGACGCCGCAGGCAACGAGATCGGGTTCATCCAGTTCGGAGCCTCGAACAGCGAGGGGCTGGACGTCAGCGCTCCGAACCGGCGGGGGGGCGTCTACCTCGGCGGAGAGGTGCTGGCTCCTGGGTCATCGGGACTGCAGGGCCTCAACCCGTGGATCGCCCGCTACGACGACATTTTGATAGAGACGTATTGCTCGCCGGCCGTCATGAACTCCACGGGGACCGACGGCAAGATGAGCGCGTCGGGCAGCAGCGACATCGCGCTGGGCGAGGTGGTGCTCCGTGCCGACGACCTGCCGCCGAACGCCTTTGGCTACTTCCTGAATTCCAGTTCGCGCGACTTCATCATCTCCGCTGGCAACCCGGCGATCCTTTGTCTCGGCTCGCCGGTGGGGCGCTTCGTTGGACCCGGGCAAGTCCTGAACTCGGGCAGCGCAGGGACCTTCTCCCTTCCCATCGACCTAGCGGCGATCCCGCAGCCGACGGGAACGGTCGCGGTCCAACCAGGTGAGACTTGGCACTTCCAGGCATGGCATAGGGACGCGGTCGGCGGGGCTGCGACCTGGAACTTCACGGACGGATTGAGCGTGATGTTCCGTTAGTCGCTCCGCAAGCCCGAGCCCGGTGACGTCAGGCAGGGGGAAAAGGCGCAAGGCAGCTCAGCGCGTGCCTTGGCAGCTTCCGTCCGACGCCGCTACTTGACCCTGTATCGAACCCGGGTCTTGAGATCTAGGCCGTCTTTGGTCCCCAGTCCGGTCAGCTTCAGCGCGATGCCCTTCTGGCCTCCCGCGCCTACGTTGACGGTGACAGCGTCCGGACCCCATCCTCGCTGGTCCTCCGGGGTGCTGACCGCTTCGCCCATCCCCATTTCTGCGATCGCCAAGAGTTCGACGCTGGTGCCCACCGGCACATAGGGGATGAGGAAGTGACCCGACCAGTCGCAGTGGCCTTCTCAGTTGCTACGGGCTGACTTTGTCGCACCTTTTTGTGCAAATGTTTCTAGATGTCTTAATGGTCTAATACACGCTAATGAGTTTGGGCTGTAAGGAGGTACTAAAGTGAGG
>CALHGQ010000602.1 GCA_938030175.1 uncultured bacterium
ACCTTCCGCTCCGCCCAACGGGGGCTAGCGGGGTAGTCTGTGGCACCCACATGTCCAGCGAAGCGACCGATCCTACTAGCCCGTCCGTGCCCGGCAGTGAGCCCCATCGGGAGCCACACCTCGACGAGCGTGCGGCCGAGAAGCTGCCCCACGAGGCCCTTCATCTCGAGGCCCTCGAGCGTATGGCAGGCCTCGCGCCCTACTACGGCTGGGTCCTGGACCTTGCCGAGTCCCTGAACGGTGGGCCGCTCGGAAGTCGAGTGCTCGATGCGGGGTGCGGTATCGGCAACTTCGTAGAGCTTCTGCGCCAGCGCACCGAGCACGTGATGGCGGTGGATCTCTCCCCCAAGAACATCGCGGTTTTGCGTCGCCGCTTCGAGGATGCCGCCAACGTCGAGGTGCTCCAAACGGACCTCGACGCCCAGCGGGAAGAGCTCCGCGCGCGGGACGTCGACGCTATCTGCTGCCTCGACGTGCTGGAGCACATCCAGGACGATGGGGCTCTCGTGAAGAGCTTCGCCGGAATCCTGAAGGAGGGCGGCACGCTGTTCATCAAGGTCCCCGCGCACGCGTGGCTGTACGGCAGCGTCGATAAGGCGTCGGATCACTTTCGCCGCTACAGCCGCAAGGGCCTCATGAAGCTCGTCGAAGGCGCAGGGTTCGAGGTCCGAGCAGCGCGCTACATGAACCTTGCAGGGGTCGGCCCGTACTTCCTGAAGAGCCGCGTCCTCAAGAAGGGATCGACGTTCTCGAATTCGTTCACGGATCGCCAGCTGCGCTGGATCAAGCGCTCTATCGGGGTCTTTCGGGGCGTCGACAAGGTGACCGGCCTTGTGGGCCCCGGCGGCGGCCCGCTAGCCGGCCAATCTGTGGTACTGGTGGCACGTCGCCAGTAGGCCTATAGTCGTGGCATGAGTCACGCTTCCGACTGCCTTTCGCGCTCCCGATCTGCCTTCCTGCCGATCGCTTGGGCGGTCTCATCCCTCGGGGCCGTCGCCACGGCCACGGCCCAGGAGGCCGCGCAGGCGTACGCTGGACCCAGGGTGGTGCTCGAGGCGCTGGACGGAACGCAAACCGTGCGTGCCAAGGATGCAGGGCCTCTCGTGAGCCTCAAGGCGGAGGGGGCGGCCTTCGCTCGCTTCGTGGACGTCACGGCAGACGATGATGGCCAAGCCGTGTCGCCCATTGCCCCGAGGGACTTCGCCACGCTTGAGCTTGCAGGTGGGGACCGACTCGCGGGCGCGGTCCGCGGCGGTAGCGGCGACCTCATTGACCTGGAGCTGAAGGGCGGCGTGCGCCTGCAGCTTTCGATCGACGGCATCCGCTCGATCATTTTCGCCGGGCGCATTCCGGACCGCGTGACCACGGCCCCGGCGGCGGGTGAGGACGGCGACCGGCTGTACCTCGTCGCGGCGGGCAGTCTCGACCGAGCCACCGGATTCGTCGAGGAGTTCTCCGATGAAGGTGTGACCTTCGAGGACCAGCGCGTTGGGTCGCGCAGCTACGACTGGTCGCGGATCGCGGCGCTCTTCATCAATCCTTTCGAGGAGGAGGGGGAGGCGGAGCCCTCCGCGGGCGAGGCGGTGTCCGTATCCCTCGTGGGCGGCGGCCGGCTCAGCGGCCAGCTCCTCGAGATCGGCTCGGCCCGTGACGGCATCCTCTTGGGGTTGGACGGAACCGCGGAGGTGCGCCTCCCCGGAGCGATCGTTCGGGAGGTGGCCCTCGACGACGGTTCGTTCCGATTCCTCAGCGACCTCGCCCCGTCGAGCCGCGGCAGCGCGTCGCCGTTTGGGGACGATCTCGGCTTTGAGTGGCCGATGCGCGTGGACCGCAACTGCCAAGGCGGCTTGCTTCGCGTCGGCGGCCAAGAGTTCGCGCGCGGCCTTGGCGTTCATGCGCCGAGCGAGTTGCGCTGGGACCTCGACGGATCGTGGAAAGAGCTGCGGCTCGCCTGCGGCGTCGACGAGTCAGGCAGCAACGGAACCCGCGGCGGTAGCGTGCGGTTCCGCGTCCTCGGGGACGGCAAAGAAATTTGGAAGAGCGAGGTCCTCCGCTCCGGCGAAGCGGCTTCTCGGCCGGTTCCGCTCAGCATCGAGGGCGTGAAGGCCCTCGTCCTGGAAGTGGACCCTGCCGGCGACTTCGTGCTCGACCGGGCCAACTGGTTGCGCCCGATGCTGGTCCGCTAGCAGAGAGCCCCAGGCCTCGCCGCGCTCACTCGTTGAAGGAGTCGAAGTGCTCGCTTTCTGAGTCCGCCAGCGGCTCCGTCCCTTCGCCCAGCGGCGAGTCTCCCGTGAATCCCGGCAGCAGGCTGCGGTCGCCCGCAGCGGGGAGGAACGCCGTGGTCGCATCGGCGTCGGCCGCGCTGCTAGGGGGAGGCTGGGGCTTCAGGATCGTGGCAGGCCACTCGGACTCTTCGTGCTCGCTCCGAAGGCTGCGATAGTAGACGCCTTGGTTACCACCTCGCTCTTTGGCCATTCGAAGGGCCCGCTCGGCTCGGTGGCGAAGCTCTTCCGGCGAGCGCATGTCCGTTCCGTCGAAGGTCTCGAACCCGATGCTGGCCGAAACGGCGATCGTGCCCTGGCCGAAGCCCCCCTTGCGTCCGTTGTAGCGCCGGGGCGGCGGCCCCGAGAGAGCGCGGAAGCGGCCCAGAAAGCGAGTCACTACCCGGGCTGCGTCGACGCGCTGGGTGTAGGGGAGGATCAGCGCGAACTCGTCGCCGCCGATGCGCGCGCCCACATCCTCCGTACGCAGGCTCATGCGAATGACGCTGCCCGCGCGGGCGATGAGCTCATCGCCGACGGTATGGTCGTACTCCTTGTTCACTTGGCCGAAATGGTCGAGGTCCACCAGCACGAGAGCCATCTCCAGCCTGTGACGCTGGGCGGCGGAAAAGTGCTCGCGGAGGCGGGCGTCGAATCGTTGGGGGCGCAGGAGCCCCGTTCGGTCGTCGTGGGATGCGTGGTACCGGGCCCGATCGAGGTCCTCCAGCATCTGGGATTGATCCATGATCCGCTCGACCCGCAGCAGGATCTCCTCCGGCGGGGCATCCCGGTGGACAAGGTCCCAGAGGCTCCCGCGGAGGGCACGTCCGGCCACCACGGCGGGG
>CALHGQ010000603.1 GCA_938030175.1 uncultured bacterium
CTGCCCCGGGGCTGGCGAGCGGACCACCCTGACGCTCGGAACACGGCCCCCGCGGGGACCGAGGGCGATCGCGACTACGCTCTCGCCGTCGACCCGACCACAGCCCCCCCCATGGACGGACCAGCTGACGGACCAGATGGCGAACCAGTCGACGAATCAGGCGGTGGAGCGAACAGCCCAACCGAAACCCAGCCTGTAGCCTCCGCCGAGTCCCCGGGCAAGTCGGCACCGGGGCAAGACAACGTCCCGTACGCGATCCCCGTCAGCGGTGCCGGCCCCTACCGGATCAGCGCCCGCCTCCTTTACCAGTCTGTGTCCCCGAGATGGGTGGACGAGCTGGCCGCCTACGACACCCCCGCCATCCAGCGCTTCACCCGGATGTACGCCGAGGCGCCCCGCCTCCCTGAAGTGCTCGCAGCGGCGCAGCGGTAGGCTCCCGGGCCCGCGGCCCCTCCGAAACAGCCTCGAATGAGCGCAGCCGCAGCGTATTTCGGGATGCGGTGAGGCGGACGATCCTGGGTTGGCGCATGCCGAGTCACAGCGATCGACAAGCGCGACGCGCTTCGGCCTGACCCATCCCCCATATGAAACTAAAGCTCCTCCTCCTCGTTGGACTTAGCGTAGCGCTGATCATCGGCGTCTTTCGATTCCTGCCGTCCTCGGACGACCCCGAGGGAGTGAGTGCCGATCTCATTGGCGACGAAGGGACGGCCGGCGGGGCTGGCCAGGAGGCAGCGCTCACCGCGCCCGAGGGGTCCGGGGGCAGCGTGGGGCTGCGCACGGCGGCGGAAACCGCCGGGACCTTGGAATCCGATCCGGAAGGATCCGCTTCGCTAGCCGCAGCGGGCGCTGGCTCCCCATGGACCATCGAGGCCGTCATCGAATGGCCGATGGGAGCCGAGCCGTCGGACGGCCTGATGGTCTACGCCCACGAGACCCGTGTCTCCCCCGTCGCTATCCAGAAAGACCTCAGCTCAGAGCTGGAGGGCCTCACCTTCGAACGCATCCGGAATCAGCTCTTCGACGGCTTGGAGGGGCCTGGCTCCGAACAGGAGGGAGTCCTCGACGACGCGATCGACTCCGCGCCTGTCCTGCGCCGGACCGTTGACGGCGCCGATCTTTGGATCGCCGAGATCACGCTACCCGGCAGCCGCGAGCGCGCGTTCCTGCACGGCCTCGGTGGAGGCTTTGGAACCTACAAGGCCGTCGAGGCGAGGGTGGACGACCGCCGCGTCACGCTGCGTCCGGCTAGCCGTGCAAGCCTCTCGCTGAAGGTCGCAACGTCGGTGGCGGACGTCGATCTTGAAGGCGCCTACGCTCGACTCGAACTCAAGGGAAAGACCGCGGCAAGGATGCGTGCGAGCAAGCCCAGCATGACGGCCTACCGCGCTGACCGAAGCGTTGACGCCAACGGCGAAGCGGTCTTCGAAGGTGTCCCCTCCGGGGGCGAGCTGTCCGCGAGAATTTTCCACAAGACCCTCGCTCCGGTCGAGGTCATGATTCCCGCGCTCTTCGAGGGAGAGCAGCAAACCCAGACGGTCGAACTGACCGCCGGCGTGGGAGTGTCCGGCCGCGTCGAAGACTCCGAGGGCAACGGCGTCGGCAACGCTAAGGTCCTCGCGGCCTTCCCCGGCGAAGCCTTCGGCTTGGACGATGAATCGTTTCGGACCACCACCTCGGGGCCGAACGGGGAGTTCACGCTGGTGGGACTTCCCGAGTCCTCTGTGATTCTTCGGGCCTCGATCCCTGGACGGCTCGACAGCGCTCGAATCCCGGTCGTTCCGGGAAGATCCGCTGACACCGACGACCTTGTCCTCGTCCTTGAAGAGGGCAAGTCGATCCAAGGGTTCGCGAAGTTCCTTTCGGGTCAGCCTGCGGAGGGGCTCGTCGTGCGCGCCACCTTCGACCTTGCCCACGTGGGCGGACCAGGGGCTCTCGGAGCAACCCGTGGCGCCTTCAACGAAACCACCGTCCAAGACGACGGTTCCTTCGAGCTGCGGGGCCTCGGCTCTGGGCCGTTCACTCTCCGGGTCTCCACCGAGGAGGATGCGAGCGGCGGCGAAACGCTCAGCGCACGCATGGACGGCGTTCGGCCAGGCTCGACCGACGTCGAGCTCATGCTTCGGCCCAGCGCTGCGCTCCGCGGCATCTGCCTCGACGATCTCGGGAACCCCATCGTGGGCGAGACCCTTCGCTGTGCCCGCATCGTTCCGGGCAGTCTCGGCAACGTCCGACTGGATCTCGAGCGCGCCACGACGGGTCCGGGAGGATCCTTCAGCTTCGACCAGTTGACCGCGGGGACGTGGGGCATCTCACTGGTCTCGGAGAGGCACGTGACCACCGAGGAAGTGGTCGTCGAGTTTGACGGGACCGAGAAGAGCATCGAAGTCGCCGCCGTTCGAAGCTGCACGATCAAGGGTGTTGTCCTGGACCCCGATGGCCAGCCCGTCGAGGGGGTCCGCATCTCGCAAGGGTCCGACGACCCCGCGTGGCGGGTGGGGCTCTCGGGGCTGCCCACCCCTGAGCCCACCGTCTCCCGTGCGGACGGACAGTTCGTCCTTGTGGGTCTTGTGCCTGGCCAGATCAGGCTCGCCGCCACGTCGGATGACTTCGCTCCAGTGAAGAGCGACGCCATGTCCGTCGACCCCGGCGGAATCGTCGAGGACGTCACGCTGCGGATGAGCCGCGGCGGCGTCATCGAAGGGGTTTGCTTCGATAGCGAAGGGCACACCGCGAGCGGCCGACTGATCACCGTGCAGTCCTTGAGCATGGACATGATGAAGACACTCAGCTCGTCGGCCGACGGTACGTTCCGCCAGACGGGGCTGACCCCGGGCCGCTACCAGGTCATGGCGATGGACACGACCGCCGATCTCTCCGCGGACCTCGATAGCTCGGGCCTGACCTCTATGCTTGAGAACATGGAGATGACCATCGCTACGGTGGAAGAGGGCGAAACGGAGGTGGTCTTCCTCGGTGCGCCGCCTGCCTCGCCGGTCAAGGTCACGGGCAAGATCGAGCTGGCCGGAGAACCGCGCGTCAACGTGACCGTCGTCTGGATGGCCCGAGCCGAGGCTGCCGTCGACACCATGAAGGTCACGACGACCGACGAGGATGGCATGTACGAAGTCGAGCTCGACGACGCGGGCCCCTACTCCATTAGCGTGAGCGCCATGGCGGGTGGGGCGACCCATCAACAGGTCGCCGCTGAGTACTCCTCGCTGATCCCCATCGGCCTGGAGGAATTCCGGCGAGACATCGAGCTACCGGGCGGCGCGATCTCAGGCAAGGTGACGAACGAGGACGGCGAACCCGCGGCGGGCGTGCGCCTGAGCGTGGTGGGCGTCGGCGGAATCCGGACGGACCTGATGAACGGTGGTGGCTACGCAGAGACGCGTACGGGCTCTGACGGGACCTACGAAGTCGTGGGCCTGACACCGGGCACATACCAGGTGATGGCTGGGGGCCAGTCGCCCATGAGCGCGACCCCCGACCCACGCTCGCGGGTCATCTCCGACTCGATCCCCGTCGGCAAAGACCAAAGGGTCGACGACGTGGACCTGAGCCTGACCGGTGCGGGGACCGTCACGGTGACCGTGCGCGGCAGCGATGGACGAGGGGCCAGCGGGCAGGTCGTCTTCCTCCGTGATGACAAAGGACGGCACACCGAGCTGATCTCGATGATCAGCACCAACTCCGCGGGGGAAGCGACGATCCAAGGGGTTGCCCCGGGCCGCTACTCCGCGTTTGCACGCAGCGGCAGCGTGGCCACCCAGGAGAGCGAGCTCTTTGAAGTGACTGCAGGCGAAGAGACGGCCGTGGAGCTGCTGCTGGAGCCCGGCGTCGTGCTGATCGCTTCGCTGAAGACCAAGGACGACGACGAGCTCTCCCTCACGAGCGTCCAGATCCTGGATAGACAAGGATTCGACGTATCCAGGCGGATCGGCGTGGCCGACATGCAGTACGGGCAGGCCCACCCGCTCTTCGAGCGCCGCTTCGGTCCCCTGGCCCCTGGCCGCTACACGGTGACGGCAGAGGGCCCCGGCGGCCTAAAGGGAAAACGCCGCGTCACTTTGCGCGGCGGGAGCGAAAAGAGAGTGACGATCGTGTTGAAGTAGGGGGCCAGCTCCCGTTCACCTGCCGAACCCGCCCCCTCGGGTTCGCCAGGGCGCGGTCGGCCTGGACCTGGGTGTTCCTCTCCCACCTCTCCTCCTCACCGCCATGAAGCCACAATTTCTGATCCTCGGGGCCGCAGCCGTCGCTGCTGGCCTCGGCGCCTTCTTCGTCCTCTCCGGGGACAACCACAAGGGATCAGACCGCGGCGCGGCCGACCTGATCATCCAGACGAGCACGGCCGATGAAGTCGCAGGCTCCGAGGAGGAGGAGGACGGCCCCCTGCCAGGGATCGACTCAGTGGATTCGGGGCTCGAGCGGACAGAGGCCCAGGCCGTCGCGCCCACCGTCGCCGCGGCGACCGCTGCCCCCATCGAAAGGGCCGCGCTCCGCAACATCGACCCCACGTCGGCCCGTCGCGTGACGGTCGAAATCCTCTGGCCTGCGAACACACCGGGCGTTGGGGACGAGAGCGGCGACATGCTGATCGCCTGGGCCGACCAGGAAGTGGCGCCCGAGGACTTCGACTGGGGCTCGGAGTCCTTCGCCCGCGCTCGCCGTCGGCGTTCGTCGGGACACGCCGCGCTGCGGACCCTTGAGGAGAGGGCGAACGACGAAGAGGTGCGCTTCGACGTGACCTCCCTCGAAGAGCGAACCGCCACCGTCGAGGTCCTGTTCGACGCGCGTGCGAAAGAGGGCCGACTTCAGCTCGCGAGCCAGTACCTGTACCTGCCCGCGGCCGTCACGATCAATCTGGAGAGCGGTGCCACCTCGGCGGTGCTCGAACCCCAGGTAGGCGCCTGGGTCACGGGTCGCGTTGACCCCGGGTCGGAGACGCTCACCCCTGACGAGACGGGCTCCTACGGCAAGGTGGCGCTACGCGGGGGCACCATGGGCCGCGGCCGAGGCCAGCGGATGAACTTCGTCGATCAAAGTGCGGACCTGCGCGCCGACCTGAGCTACGACTTCTTCGGGGTCAATCCGGACCTCGTCCTTCAAGTGGCTGCGGACGTCAAGGGTCTCGCCCCCATGACCAGCGACGTGCTGGAGCTGACCGCCGGCACCAAGTCCACGTACGATTTGACGCTCCAGCGTGGAGGCAGCATGGCGGGGCGCGTCGTCGACCTCGGTGGCAGGCCCGTCGCGGGCGTGCTCGTGACGGCGGCGAAGGAGGGCGGGATGTTCGGACGGGGTGGTACCCGCCGCGAGACCACGTCCGACGCCGAAGGCCGATTCGCCCTCGTCGGACTCGAGGCAGGCAGCTTTCGCCCCACCGCCACGCTGGAAGGCTGGCGTGACGCACGTACGGAAGACTCCATCGAGCTCGGCGCGAACGAGGCGCTGACGGACGTCCTCATCTCCATGGATCCGGGGCTCGTCGTCACGGGCCGCGTGCTCCTCCCAGGTGGCGCAGCAGCGGCAGGCGCCGAGATCAGGCTCAGCCAGCCCAAGCCAGCCTCGGCTGGCGGCGGAGGCATGCGCTGGGGTCGGCCACGGGACGACTCAGAGCGGCACGAGGTGACCGCTGGGCCGGACGGCAAGTTCCGCTTCACGGCCTTGGCGGACACGACGGCGCGCCTCGCCGCATCCCTGACCTGGAGCGAAGAGTCGAGCTCTGCCCCCACGACCCTGGCCGCATCCCTGGACGACGTCGAACCGGCGGGTGCGAAGACCGCTCAGCCGGTGGAGATCCGCCTGGCCCCCACGATCACCGTCACGGGGCGCGTGATCGACGACCTAGGTGAGCCCGTCACGGACTTCGAGATCCGGGCCGCACGGGAGGGTTTCTCGTCCCGTTCGGGCACCGGGGACGGCGTACGGCAGCGCTTCGCCGATGCAGAAGACGGGGCGTTTGTGATGGACGGAGCGAGCCCCGGCACGTGGCGGGTCAGCGTCGAAGCCGACGGTTTCGAGTCGCGCGAAGACCAGACCGTCTCGGTGGCCCTGCCCCAGTCGGGGGAGCCGCTGGAGTTCGTGATCACCCGGCTTGGCAGCGTTCGCGGGATCGTCCTGGATCCGAACGGGCTGCCGGTTGCGGGCGCGGAGATCCGCCGCGTCACCGGTGGGTTCGGAAACTGGAACCGCAGGGCGGGGATTGAGTCCGACGCCGACGGCACGTTCACCCTCGGGGCGCTAGCACCCGGCGTGCAGAAGCTTGTCGCGTCGAGCGAGGACTGGGCTCCGTGCGAAGAGACTGAGGTTGTGGTTCTCCCGGGCGACGACAGCGAAGGCATCGTCCTCACGCTGCGCGAGGGCGGTGTGATCAGCGGCGTCGTGCGGGACGACGACGGCAACCCGTGGCCCAACCGACGCGTCACGTACGCCACCGGCGGCGGCCCCGTCGCCATGTTCGGCGGAGAGTCGACCGTCGAGACCGACACCGGCGGGCGCTTCCGCTTCGACCGGGTGGCCCCGGGCAAGTGGGTTGTCAACGCTTCCCCAGGCGAGCGCGAGATGATGACCACGATGCAGACGGGCGATCGCCAATCGGCGTTCTTTGACCTGATGGCAAAGAACCTCACCGCGAACGTCGAGGTGGCCGACGGCGAAGAAGTCAGCGTCGATCTCGGCGCCGAAGCCCGCGACCCTGTCGAATTATTCGGGACCGTCACCCTCAACGGTGAAGCCGTGCAAGACGGCAACGTCACCCTTGCCCGCGAAGGCGAGGACCTCTTCTCGAACCTGAAGCGCGCGCCGATCGGCCAGGATGGCGGCTATCGCGTCGAGCTCGACCGCCCAGGTGCCTACGTTGTCTCCGTCGAGCGCGGCGCGAAGCGCAACCAGTTCCTCACGGAGGTGGTCAGCGGGGAAGAGCAGCGCCTGGACCTGGCGCTGCCCGAAGGGGGCATCGCAGGACGCGTGCGCGATTCCAACGGCGGCCCCGCGGCTGGCGTACGCGTCACGGTCGAGTCCCGTGCGGCCTTTACCTTTGCGCGCTTTGACCCGCGCGCTGCTACCACGGACGAGGGCGGCAACTACGAGATCCTCGAGCTGGACCCGGGAACCTACACCGTTCGCTTCGGAAGTCGCGGCTTCGGCCCCGGCGCCCGCGGCAGCTCCCAGGGCCAGAACTACGGCCGCGCTGTCCTCGATGAAGTCGTCGTCGAGCGCTCCTCCGTCACGACCGGAGTGAACGTCGAAGTCCAAGGGGCGGGCCGCATCACGGGCGTCGTCAAAGACCTCAGCGGGTCCCCCGTCTCCGGAGCGACTATCTTTGTGCGGGACAAGTCGGGGCGGTCCATTGACACCCTCTCCACCACGCGCACCGGCGCCTCGGGGCGCTTCACCTACGACCGGATTTCCCCCGGCACTTACAGCGTGAGCGCGCGCACCCAAGACGCCGCCGCGCCGGAGGTCACCGGGGTGATCGTCAAGGAGAGCGAAGACGCCGGCGTCGAGTTGGAGCTGGCGGACGGGAGCATGCTGATCATCACCACGATCGACGATGAGGACGAGCCGGTGCGCGCGCAGCTCTCGGTCAAAGACAAGGAGGGCCGCGAGATGACGGGGCTCTTGAGCGTGGACATCTTCCGAAACTTCGGCTCCGGCATCTCCACCACCGAGCAGAAGGTAGGCCCCGTGACGCCCGGCCGCTACACGGTGCTCGCGACGTCCCAGGACGGGAGGACGGTCAAGAAGCGCGTGACGGTGCGCGACAAGGCCGAGACCAAAGTCCGGGTGAAGTTCAAGGACTGATGCGTCCTTACACCGAGGCGCTTTGATCCTTGATCGAGACACCAAGGTAGAAAGCGATACCCGATTCTGCGCTCGACTCAGGATCTCCTCCAGTACGCACATCCGTCGACCCGAAAGGTGACCTGGAACTTCCCATAGGGGGTTCTGTCCACATCCATCTGGGCCGAAGAGAGAACGAGACTGAGGGGAAAATGGGAAATGAGAACATGGCGGGTCTACGACTCGCCTACGTCGCCGCGTCGGTGACGCTTGCAACAGCAGGCGTCTACGTCGCGACCTCGGGGAAGCAAGCAACTGCTCCACCGCAGGAAGAGCGACTCACAGAAGTCAGCGCGTCCATCAGGGCGGACGTCGAGCGAACGATGCTCACGTCACGCGTCATATCCCAGGGGGAAGTGCACGACCCCTTCGCAGCTGGGATCGCCGCGCCCGCCGCACCAGCACAGGTGGAGGATCGAAGCCCGGTCCCCCCATCCGACGAAGAGGCGGACACCGGGGAGAACGCAGGCGGTGAACTCGCCAGCGAGCCGGACGTCGAGCCACCGAGGGAGCCCGCAGTTCCCTCCACCACGACGTCGCGTACGCGAACGGTGGTCACCGCTCCCAGCGTGCCCCACGAGGACCTCGGGGCCCACAGAAACCGCATGAGCGAGGCGAACGTCGCCGCTCGCCAGATCGCGATCCAAGAATCAACGGCCGAAGCCCAGCGCTTCCTCGGAGTGGGCAGCCTCGGATTGCCCGCAGAGGACACGGACTCGCCGTCGGCCCTGCCTGGCGAAAGCCGCCAGGCGGCTGGCGATCCAGCCCAGGACGACGCGCCCACCAAGCTCGTGAGCGTCGACGATTCCGTGGATGAAAGCGCCGACGAGGGCGTCGCCGAAGAGGTCGCGGGCCCGCGCTCGCTCGGAAGCGACCTGATGGAGAAGGAGGACCGCCATCTGCTGTTCGTTTGGGACAGCTCCATCGTCCTCGACGAAGCCCGCAGCGAGCAGCTTCTCACCTTCGCGGGACACCGCGGGTACGACACCCTCGCGGTGGAAGCCACCGGAGTGGGCTACAAGGACGCCGCGCTTACGGAGGCTTTCGCGCGCTTCACCGCCGAAGCGACCGAGGCAGGAATCGAGACCTTCGCCCTCATCGGGTACCCATGGTTCACCGTGGCGGCCAATGCGGGCCTCCCGGGACAGCCCACATCCAGCGCCGAGGGCCTCGCCGTCCTCGACGTCATCGCAGAGACGGAGCTCTTCGACGGGGTTGTGGACGACAGCCACCCCTACGGCGTGGTCTACGAGGTCGACGGAGAGTCGCGCAACTGGCTCTTCGACGAGCCTGCCGCTGCCAGCCTCGACCTGCAGGCCTGGCTACGTTCTGCCAAGGACGCCATCGGCGACCTGCCGCTCATCAAGACGACGCCGTTCTGGTACGACTCCCACCCGGCGCTCCAGGAGATGGTCAACATCGAAGGCGAGGGTTTCTTGACCCTAGGTCACCTCGTCGCCACCGAGGTGGACGCGATGGCCGTGCTCGCCTACCGCGACCTGATCGACGGTCCGAACGGCCTCCTCGAACTCGTCGCAGGCGAGATGTCCATGGGCCCTTCGATCATCACGTTCGAAACCGGCGACCTCGGGGCGAATCTTGACTACCTGACGTTCCACGAAGAGGGGCTGATTCCCTTGGAGGAGACGACGGAAGACTTGGTCGGACACCTGCTCGGGGAGTGGGCTTTTGCGGGCGTCGGCGTCCATCACTACGAGCCGCTCGAGGACATGGCGACAGAGCTTGCGGACGTCCAGTCGTTCGGATTCATCTCCTTGGAGGCGGCGACCGTCGAATTCGGCGCGCTGATCGATGCCTACGATTCGAGCCTTGGAACGTACACCGAGCAGAT
Source organism: uncultured bacterium (assembly GCA_938030175.1). Classification (GTDB taxonomy): domain Bacteria; phylum Planctomycetota; class UBA1135; order UBA1135; genus Saltatorellus. The sequence goes on from CALHGQ010000603.1 coordinate 9,701, forward strand.
GACGTACAACCCGGTGCTCGACACGATGACTGGCATCGGAGAGGGCGCACTCATTTCGAACGGGGACATCGATCTCCAGGGGGGCGCACTCGTCCACGGGGACGCGCGCGCTGGACAGAAGAGCACCGTCAGCACGGGCTATGCGACGATCGTCACGGGTGAGGCCATCTCACTTTCGACGCCGGTCGACGTGCCGGCCATCGCGCCCGCTGACAGCGATGGAGGCCAGCGCGCCAGCATCGGATGGAACCAGAGCGCCACCCTGGGTGGCAGTGCGACGCTGAGTCGGCTCTCGATGAACAGCTACTCGGGCCTCACGATCACCGGGCCCGCAACGGTGATCATCGATGACCTCCAGATGGGCAGCAATGCCTTCATCTGGGCGGATTCCACCAACGGTCCCGTCACGCTGCTGATCAACGAGCGCCTCAGCCTTGGCTTCAAGGCCTTCATCGCACCGACCAGCATCCAGGCGAGGGACCTCACGATCCGCTACGCAGGGACGAGGGCGATCGAGCTGGGCAGTAGCGCCCGGATCCTCGCGGACATCGTCGCGCCGAGCGCGACCATCAGCCTTGGCTTCGAGTCCGAGATCTATGGTCGCGCCACCGCGCTTGCACTAAAAGTCGGTAGCGGCGCCAACCTCCACCTCGACGTGGACCTCTTGCGCTAGTGCCCTCTAGCACCGCAGCGCCCCCTACAGGTGGCGTTAAGAAGGACCCCGCCCGCATCAAGCAAGAATGCGAGCGGGGTCGCCGCACAAATCGCCTACCAGGAGCTCAGCGAGAGTTCGGACCCCGCGTCCGGCAGGCAACCCACGGTCTTATGACCTGGGGTCGCCCGCTTGAGCGCGCTATTGCGGGATCCTGGCTGCGTCAGTGCATCGCGAGCGCACCAGCGGACCTCAACGGGAAGACTTGGGGTTAGGTGAAGAGCGCAGAGCCGTGAATCTCCTGG
>CALHGQ010000604.1 GCA_938030175.1 uncultured bacterium
GCCATGGGGGTGACGGACGCCGAGCTGGGGTCCCTGCGGGACGGGATCCGCGCGGCGGCCCGCGACTATGGATTCCCCCCCGCGATCGCGGATAAGCTATAGGGCATGAGCGACACTCCTCCGAAGCTGGCCAAGAAGAGCACCAAGAAGGCGGCCCCACGTTTTGATCAGAGCCTCGGCAGGCTGGAAGAGATCGTTGCAGAGCTGGAGCAGGGCGGGCTTGGTCTCGAGGATTCCCTCTCCCAATACAAGGAGGGCGTGGCGCTCCTCAAGGGCTGCCGCGAGCAGCTGGCTGGTTTTCGCGCCCAGGTAGAGGAGCTGACGGCGGACGGCACCCGTCCGTTTGCTGGCGACCCTGACGCAGGCGTGGACGCCGGTTGAACGCGTCCATGGAAGACATCGAAGCTTGGCTGCTCGAGTCCGGGAAGTGGACCGAGTCGCTCCTCGCACGATTCACGGAGCGCGATGCATTCGGGCCCCGGGAGATCTCGGAGGCGATGCGGTACGCGCTTTTGGGCGGCGGCAAGCGGATTCGACCGGCCGTGGTGAAGCTCGTCGCCGAGGCGACGCGTGAAGCCGACGACGAGGAGACTCGGCGTGGCATCGAAGCGGCTGCCATCGCGATCGAGTGCGTGCACACCTACAGCCTCGTGCACGACGACCTGCCCTGCATGGACGACGACGACCTGCGCCGCGGCCGGCCGACGACCCACAAGGTCTACGGTGAAGCCACCGCGGTGCTCGTGGGCGATGCGCTCCTGACGGTGGCGTTCGAAACCCTCGCGGAGGGACTTCCCCAGGCCTCGGTGGCAGACGCGGTCCTGACCCTGGCGCGGGCCGCTGGACCCGGGGGCATGGTGGGCGGCCAAGCCCTCGACCTTGCCGGCGAGGGCCAGGCGCTCGGCGCCGACGCCATCCGGGGGATACACGGGCTCAAGACGGCGGAGCTCTTGGCCGCGGCCGCGGAGCTCGGCGCCATCGCGGGCGGCGGGTCGGGACAGCAGCGCTCGGTCTGCCGGGAATTTGGCCGGTCGCTCGGACTGGCCTTCCAAGCGGTCGACGACGTCCTGGATGTGACGGGCGACGCGGCGACGCTCGGGAAAACTCCTGGCAAGGACGCCGAGGCCCAGAAGGGCACTCTGGTGGCGGTGCTGGGCCTCGATGGGGCCCGGGCCGAAGCGGAGAGGCATGCTGCGGAGGCCAGCCGGCTCAGCGACGCAGCGGGTCTCGGCGGGCTTGGACTGGGCCTCATCGATCGACTGGCCAAGCGGCTGGCTTGATCAAGGCCAGATGGGGCGGCAGCGGTCCCCAATGGAGAGCCCCGACGCCTTTCCGCATCGTCATGAACCTGCGGTGGAGCCCCGTACGGATATAGGGGGGATAGGGGTGCTCTTAGGCCTCCCGGGGCCTACGCTCATGGTTGGTAGCACGTCCGGGCCCACGGATCGAATACATGGCGAATCAGAACAAGACGAACCCCGCTGGATCCGGCGATCCGGCGCGGTCAGACGACGCAGAGTCCGCGGAAGCGGGCGGCGAGCGAGAGGCGAGCATCCTGCCGTCGATCGACAGTCCGGAGGACGTCAAGGCGCTTGCCTCAAGCGACCTGCCCCAGCTCTGTCAGGAGGTCCGCGAGTTCCTCCTCGATACCGTCCAACGCACCGGCGGCCACCTCGGCTCTAACCTCGGCGTCGTCGAGATGACGGTGGCCCTCCACCGGGTGTTCGACTTCAAGCGTGACCGTCTCGTGTGGGACGTGTCCCACCAGGCCTATCCCCACAAGGTGCTGACCGGGCGCAAGGATCGCTTCGACACCCTGCGCCGCACCGACGGCCTCTGCGGCTTCACCCACCCCGAAGAGTCGCCGTACGACCTCTTTCATACGGGTCACGCAGGGACGAGCGTGAGCCTCGGCCTCGGCCTCGCCATGGGCATGGCCCACGAGGAAGATCCGCCCCACGCGGTGAGCGTGATCGGTGACGCCTCCCTCGGCGCGGGCGTCGCCTTCGAGGCGCTCAACCACGCGGGCGCGACTCGCCAGAAGCTCCTGGTGATCCTCAACGACAACGAGTGGTCGATCTCCAAGTCCGTGGGGTCCCTTTCGAAGTACCTGACCAAGATCCGCGGCAGCCGCCTCGTGCAGCGCGCTGGCCAGGAAACGAAGAGCCTTGTCCAGGCCATTCCGCTCATCGGCCCGCGCGTCGATCGCGCACTCGACGACATGGGCGAGGTCCTGCGCCACGTGTTCGTTCCCGGCCATGTCTTTGAGGAACTCGGTGTGCGCTACGTCGGTCCCGTCGACGGCCATGACGTCGAAGGGATGGTGAAGACCCTCGAGCGCATTCGCGAACTCGACGGCGTCGTGATGCTGCACGTTTTGACCGAGAAGGGCAAAGGCCACCCCGATGGGCCGAACCACCCCGAGCGTGTCCACGCCGTCAAGCCTGGCTCCGGCGCGAAGAAGCCCTCCGTCGGCAAGCTTGAGCCCCCGAAGCCAGCGCCCGCGGACGCGCCCAAGCCGGTCGCCTTCACGAAGGCGTTCGCCGGTGCACTGATTGAGGCCTCGTCCCGAGACGTGCGGGTCCACGGCATCACGGCCGGTATGCCCTCGGGCACCGGCATGGACCTGTACGCCGAGCAGCATCCATCACGTTTTCACGACGTAGGGATCTGCGAGCAGCACGCGATCGCCATGGCGGCGGGCATGGCGAAAGTGGGCATGCGGCCCGTCTGCGCGATCTATTCGACTTTCCTCCAGCGCGGCTACGACCAGGTCTTCCAGGAAGT
>CALHGQ010000605.1 GCA_938030175.1 uncultured bacterium
CCTCTCGATCGACGCAGAGGACGTTGACCTGATCCTCACGGGAGCTCCACCATACATCGCGACGCTCCCGCGACGAGTCCATCCCCAGGGCGTCTGTCACCTCAAGGAGATCCGTATCTCCCACGAGCGCGAAGCGGGCACCGCCGAACGTTTCAGCGCCCACGAAGCCGAGGACTTGCACCTCGATCTGTTCGCCCGGCGAAGCCATCCGAACGGGTTCATCGAAGAACACGTCACCGGGAAACTGGGCCATGGCCGGGCTCGCCGCCGCAACGGCGAGAGCTAGGGTCTTGAAGCAGGAGCGGAGAACGCGACGTGGAGTTTTCATTGGAAGTTTCATGCTAGTTGCCTCCCCCGACTTGGAGGGTCCAGGTGTGAACGACGCCCGGAACCAGGTCGGTTCCAGAAGTCGGTGGTCCGTTGAGGAGGACACCCCCATCAACGGTGATGAAGTAGGTTCCGATACCGTCGGGCGCAGCGCGCCCTGCCATCTGCAGGGTGTGATCGCCGTTGGGCAACAGGACACTCTTCGAGACATTGCGCTCGGGCACGGAAGTCGTCAGGAAGGACGTCCCGTCCAGGATGATCTCGAAGATGTCATCGTTCGCGAAGCCGTTGTCGCCCATGGTGATGATGACGTCCGCCTCACCGACGGGGACGAAGACCTCACCCTCAAGCAAGCGACCACAATAGGAGGCCGCCGCAGAGATCCGGATGCCCTCGGCGGGTGTCAGGACGGCTGGGTTGAAGAAGTAGGTGTAGCGGGCACGTGATCCTGTACCGGTCGTGCCGGGGAAGGAGAGCGAACCGATCGCCGGGTCAGGGGGGTTGAAGATGCCTGCGGCATCGAGTTCCACGTCGGTCGTCCCGACGTACCCGTTGCACAAATCGATAGCAATACCCTGCATGATGTCGTCGAGCGGCGTCACTGAGATGACCGCGGCGGCTGCCGAAGAGAGCTCGTTCACTACCCGGTTGTAAATTGAGTCCAATCCAAGCCTTGCCAGGGCGGCAAGCGGCGCGAAGGGGCCAGCGTTGAGCATGCGGCGGACGGCACCTCCGATGATCCACTCCAGCAGCTTGTTCGGGCCAAGCCGTACGGCAGCGGAGCAGATCTGGCTCAGTCCTTGAATCTCGATGTAGGGAACCACCTCAACGCTGTCACCTTCGCGCAGCGGGAGCGTTCCTTCGAGGTCGAGTCGAATGCGATCTCCGACCCTTGGAAGAAGAGAGACGACGACGTCGAGGACCCCTTGCAGGGCCACGCTAGGGGCCCACAGTTCGACGGCCAGAATCACGCCTCCGATGGAGGTCGCGATCCCAACGCCGGGAACGAGTGCCGAGCCAACAGCGGCCGCGATCATGCTTCCGCACACAATCGTCGATCCCGAACTGACGAGTTCCCAGGAGTAGATGAGGTCCTCCAGAAGGCAAAGCGTCGACAGGTCCGCTATGCCGCCCCGGAAGTTCTGTCCACGGGCGACGAGTGTGTTGGCGGAGGCCAACGCATTCGGGACGTCCGCTGCGACAAGAGCTCGAGCTAGGAGCGGGTGTAGCTCGGGATCCAAAGTCTCGAGGTACTGCAAGAACGCAGCCGTTCCAGCGCTCGACTCTTCGGTAGCGACGCGGAGCCAATCGACTGCCACGAGACGTGAGTCGGCTCCGATCTGGGGTTGCGTAGCGAGGAAGGCATCCACAGCAGGCACGAGATCGTTGAGGATGCTCGTTTGCTGGGTAAGAAGCTCTCTGAACATGCCGACGGGGTCGGAGGGCAAGTTCCCGTACGACTCCACCGTGAAGTCGAAGGATCCAACTTGGGCCCCGCCCACACGCAGGTCGAGCCGGCGGCTGCCCGGCGCGACGTTGAGGGATCCTGGAGTGTCGAGGTCGAAAGGAATCAAGAACCCGACTTGGCCAGCGACGAATCGATCAGGCCTCAGAATGCGGCCGTTGATATCGATCTCGACTTGCTCCCCGAGGTTGTTCAGCGCAGAGCTGTAGAGAGTGACGAGCGTCCCCGGAACCCCGCTGCTCGGGGTCAAGAGCGCCGGATCACCGTTGCCCATCACGAGCTGCGACAGGACCTCTAGGTCACGCTGATCGATTTTCCGGTCCAGGTTCATGTCCGCGGCGGAGAACGCGTCGGGGTCCAACGCCGTGCCCTCTTCGTCGATTGCACTCACGAGGGCCCGGACATCGGCCAAGCTGAGCATGCCGTCCAGGTCAACATCCCCAGGCATTGAGGCAAGATCCGTCAGCTCCGGTACTGCCCCCGTTGTTGGATCGAAGATCGATACGCTAGTGGGTTGGTCGAAGCGAACCTGACCGGCGACGACGGCCTCGACAAGGACAGGCTGGATGCCCGCTTCGCCAAAGGATCGCGTGACGTTGGGTCCGATGAGTTGACCTCCGTCCTGGAAAGTCCAGCGGATGATCTCTCCGGGTTGGCTCTCGTCCGCGAGCCTTGCGGAGAAGCTCACCGCCTGTCCAGGCGCGGCCGATGTCGGCGCCGCAATGACTTCGACGAGTCGTGCCGCGATGGTCGGTGACTCCATCTTGGCGGGGGTGCTATCTTCCGTACAGGCGGCGATCCAGGGCACGGCCGCGAGTGCTGCGAGATACGCTGGGGCCATGGCCCGCAGTGTTGATGGGAACGAGTTTCGTTTCATCTCAGTGGTTTCGGTAGGAGTTCAGGACTCGGTCACGTCGGACCAAGACGCGGGGTCATGGGTGACCCGCGCAGGGCCCTGGAGTAGCGGCACCGACTGAATTCATCTGCCGTTTGGGAATTCAGCGGCTCTGGGCCGCGGACGGGGAAGCCGCGAAAGGGCGGACCCAAAGGTCTGGGGCCCTTCCGGCCATCCGGAAGGGCCCCATGGAGCGCCTTATCCCCGTGCTCAGCAGAGCTAGCGAACCCGGGGGAGCTGGCTCTTCAAGCCGTCCACGATGCGCGGCACGAGTTCGTTCTTGGCCATCTCTTTGGTGCAGCGACGGCCGCCCGCGAGGGCCACCAAGCGCTGCTCGAGTTCGTAG
>CALHGQ010000606.1 GCA_938030175.1 uncultured bacterium
ATTTGCCCAGCGCGGCCCGAGTGAAGCGTCCAAGGACGCGCCGCTGGAGGTTCCAGTGCAAGAGCTCTTGTCTTCCAAGAACTTCGAGAGACCGCGTCTCATCGGAAGCACTTCGGAGAGCACGATCGCTCGGCGCGTGGTCGTCTCCGATGAGGGCCATGGCTTTGTCGCGGTCGGACGTCACGGTGGCGAGCGCGGAGGCGGCAAGACCCTCATGACCTTTGACTCCGACGGGGAGTACCAGGGTGGCTGGTCCGTAGAGGACATCGAGAAGGTCGGCGGCAAGACCGACTACCCAGGGACCGTGACCATGATTTCGTGGTGCCGCGGCTGCTGGATCGACGAGGAGACCGGCGAGGCCGTCATGACGTCGACGCTCGATCAGGTCTTCGTGGCGCCCCTCGATGGTTCGAAGCTCCGCGTCGGTGGGCTCCCCGAGCTGAAGAGAGGTCTGCTTCAGCGCGGCGACCGCAAGCAGCAGTCGGCCTTGGATGCCCTAGCTCAGTATGACTGTCCGGAGCTCGTACCGGAATACGTGAAGCTCACCGCTCCGACCTTCCCGATGGCCACGAGACTTCGCGCAGCGCGCGCTCTTTACAAGGCAGGTGACAAGTCTGCGGGTCCGCTTGTGATGGGCGTAGCACTCCAGGAGGTAGCCGATGAGAGAGCCACGATCGGAGACATCACACTCGCCCTCGAAGAGCTGCATCACTACGCGAGCGCCGACGTCGTGATGGTGCTCAAAGAGCGCCTGCGACTCGTGGACAGCTACCTCCTCGAGCCTCGAACGAAAGCCCTTGGCCGCTACGGACCTGAGTCCGCGCCGCTGCTCATCGAGATGCTCCAGGAGGCCGATGCCCCCTTGCACTACCGGCGGGCCGCTGCGGCCGCACTCGGCGAGGCAGGCGACGCCGCCAGCATCGATGCACTCATGGGCGCCACCCAGGACCCTGATCAGAGGGTCGCTCTCAACGCGCTCCGGTCCATCAGCTCGATCGGAGGAGAGAGCGTCGGCGGAAGGCTCCTCCCGCTGCTCGGTACGAGGAGTCACTTCACCGGGCACCTGCTCTACTACTTTTCGAACCACCGGCACCCGGCCGCCAAGGCCAAGCTTGAGGCGTTCCTTGCGACCAAGGAAGCCGACTGGCTCAGGAAACGGATCGAGAAGGCCATTCGATTCCAGACGGGTGAAGGCGAGGCTGACCCACCGAAGAAGGGCGCCGATCGCTGACCGAACTCGACCAGGTGCGAGGAGCGGCAGCCCAACGGAGCGATCGAGGAGTTTCGAGCTACGCACTCGCGCCGACATGGACTCATCTCTGGCAACGCCGACACCATGAAGCTCGCGCTTCTCTTTCTACCGACCATGACACTCAGGGCGGCCCCACTGCATACGCTTGGATCGCCAGATTCGACGGTGCTCCACTGCGCGGACGCGGTTCGGAATGAGTGCCCGCTGGACGTGAGTACCCAGGCGAGTACGGACGAATGGGGGCCACCGACGCGTCAGCCCTTAGACATCCCTGGGGCGTTTCAATCCACGGCGCGTACATAGGCCTCCCCTCCCCAAGCAAGCGAGCACGCGCCCTCCGGCGAAGATGCCTTCACGCCAGTGTCGATCGAGGTTCTCGCCGAGAGGCGAATCGACAGTGACCGCGGGCCGCCCCTCGTGGGCGCTACGGTGGGACTGTTCCACCGCGACTCCCCCGACGTCCTCGTCGGATTCGCGAGAACCAACGGGAGATGACGTCAGGAACGGACGCGCCGGACGCCGCGGAACGACTTCCGCCTACAGACACCTCGCTACCGGACGTGCTCCAACCACGCCTTGGGAATCGGGTCTACGGTCACTGTGATCTGCTGCCTCTCCTCACCCTCATGGTGAAAGGTGCCGAGGACTAAGTCTTCATCGCGAGAGAACGGATCGACCACGGCCCACTCGCCCTGACGGAGCCATGGGAGTTGCAGGCGCCCGCCCCGCGAGATGGAAACCCAGACGCCGCCGAGGCTTCCTTCGAGCTCCGACAGGTCTGACCCGTCGAGGCGCCGAAGGTAGGCCTCTAGCGCGATGTCGAGTGGCTGCCCCTTGGCGTCGACGCAGCGAGCGTCTAACGGTACCGCCGAGGGCCATCGATCTTGAACCAAGCGATCCTCTCCCGCACGCACGATGAGGTCCCCCGCAACGGCCCTCGAATACTCGCCTTGGTCGAATCGCACCATGCACTCGGTCTGAGTCAACTGGTCCCTCGGGAACGGGATGCTCCGGATCTCCCAACGCCCTCCAAGATCGAGGCGAGCCTGGGGCACGATCAGCCCGGACGTCTCCGCCATGAGGTTCTCTGGATCTTCCGCGGGCTCAGCCCTTAGATCGTCCACGAGCTCCGTGACGGCCGCCGCCGCGGGGCTGATCCCGGAGAAGAAGAGAATCCTGGGAGGACGTCCTTCAGCAAACGGCATCTGTAGCGGGTGCGAGAGCTGCCCGTGAAGGCGCGCGTGACGAACGAGTTCCACGCTCAAGGAACCGTCACTCGCCGAAGCCGCTGGCTCGACCCAGGGACTGTGACCTGGGGCGACGGCCTCGTAGACGAAATCGTCCGCCCAAGGCACCTCTGCCTCCCCCAGCTCGTTGGTCACCGCAGTCCTTCCGACAACGACATTCCACTTGTAGCCGACCTTGCGAAGAGCGCTGACTCGCGCGCCTGACAAAGGCTCCCCTCCAGGGATCGACCGAAGGGCGACCGTAATCCTCGCCGAGGGAACGTCCGGCTCAAGCTCCATCCTGATGCGAACTTCGGTCCCCATCGGATCCATCTGGACGGTGCGGCGGAGCGGCAGCATTTCGTCGCCGCGTGGCACTTTGACGAGGGCAAACATGCCGGCCGGTACATCGAATCGTGCGAGGCCCGCTCGATTCGTGACTTCGTCTAGCTGTTGCGTAGCACCCGTCGGCAGCGTGTCCGACGGGCCGATGGCAACGGACACTGCGCGCCCTGGCACCGCGAACTTCTTGGCCGTGACCTGGACGGTCAGCTTCGCAGTGGGCACGAGCACTTCACGATCCTCGGGCTCCGGTGACGGGGCCTCGGCGTTCATCCTTGGCGTGGGTTGCCCCCGTGCGCCCGTGGTATTGGGCACTGGACGCTCACTGCTCGCTGAGCCAAGCGGCCCCGGTGCGGTGTCAGCTAAGTCGCTGGGCGACCCGGCAGGGTCACCCGTCAGCCTCCACAGCCCGACGAGGCTGACCGCCGCGACACAGGCGAGCATGAACCATCGCCCTGCGGCAGGACGCCGCCCCGACCTGTCTGAGTTGTGCTGCGTCATGGATCTACAAAGCGCGCGCGGTCAACGGCATGCCGCCACCGTCAGCGTTTGAGGCATGGGTGACGAAAGGGGCTCGACTGGCGGGCTCAACAACGTACCAACATCTATGAATCAGCCCGCAGTGCCTAGCGCAAGAGTGCCGCTTGATGCCTGCAACGCCAGGACGCCCCACACTCTCCGATCGGCGTCGAACGCGGTCGCATGCCCTGCACCTGAACCGAAGCAGACGCGAGTCTCCCGGAACGGCCCTCTGCCACGGCGTACGGCGAAAACAACCGGCACCTTGCGGACTCCTTCCTGTGCTCCGCGAAGGACTCGGGGCAAGATGGGGCGGTGTCCATTCCTCTGATCGCCCTCATCGTTTGCACGCCCGTCACAGTCGCCTCCCCCACGGGGCAAGAAGCTCCCGTGGACTTCGCGACAGAGATCCGGCCGATCCTGTCCGACCGCTGCTTTCAGTGTCACGGCCCCGATGCCGGTAGCGTCGCAGCGGACCTGCGGTTGGACGATCGCGATTCGGCCATCGACGACCTTGCGCGCT
>CALHGQ010000607.1 GCA_938030175.1 uncultured bacterium
CGTGGCCCCCGCATGGGCCCAAGAGATCATCCCCGCCCCGGAGGTCCCCGCGAAAGGGGCTCTGGACGTAGAGGCCCCCGTTCAGATGGCCCGCGACGTCGTCGTCCAAGAGGGCGACGAGATCGATCCGATCGGCGGCGAAGTCCTCAATCGCGCGGTCCACGGCGTGCGCATCCCAGCCGCTAACTGGGGCGAGGTTCGTATCGAAACGATGGCCGAGGTCCTCGAGCGGGAGAAGAACTTCGTCCAGCCCACGCACAACCCGCGCGTCCGCAACGGCCGCCAGGGCGAGTGGCAGATCCCGTCGCGGAAGATCACATCCTTCCCGCACTCGGGCGAGAAGTGCCTGATCAACCGGTGGGGCGACACATCGATGGGCATCGGCCTCGGAGGTCTCACGGATGTCGCAGACGTCTGGGTGGCGAGCCAAGGCGGCGACGGCATCTGGGCCAAGGGCCTCCGCGTCGTGGGCTTCCGCGGCGAGACCGAGGTGGGCGCATCAGAGTGGTTCACCGACATCGACCGTGATCCGTCGCTGATGCAGATCAACCTCACGGGCGTCGATCGACTGGTCTTCGAGGCCAAGGCTGCCCAGGAGGGCGCCGGCTTCTACGCCATCGACGACCTGCGCCTGACGGGCGCCGACGGCGTGGAAACCGTCATCGACTTCGAGGCGGCCGACTGGGACGCACGCCTGACCGGGACCGGCTTCGCCGGCTTCACCTGGGAAGTGGGAACGGGTCAGTTCGACGACCCGAAGCCGATCATTATCCCAGCGCCCCAAGAGGGCGCAGCTCCCGCGACGGTGCCGTCCTTGACCGGCGCTGGCGGCACCACCGCCAGCTCGAGCGTGCTCGGCGGCTCCGGCACCCCACCCAGCTTCATCCAAGAGTTCCGCGGCCCGCGCTTCGGCGACTCCGGCGCGAACTTCATCCCGCCTGACACCTGCGGCGCCGTCGGCGTGGACTACTTCTGCGCGATGGTGAACGCCAACCTGTCGATCTACGACAAGGCCACCGGTGCACGCCAGCTGACGACCTCCCTCGGAAGCTTCTTCGGCGTCGGCGGCACCGTGGGCGATCCGCGGATCGCCTACGACAACGCAAGCGACCGCTGGGTGGCCATCGCCACGAACTTCGGAGAGCTGTGCTACTTCGCCTACTCGACGTCCGGCGACCCGCTTGGCTCGTGGCTGAAGACCAGCATCGACCTCGCGGAAGGCTCCGACGCTGGCCGGTGGGTCGACTACCCCACCCTGGGCGTGGACTCCCGTGGCGTCTTCATCGAGGCCTTCATGGTGGGCAGCCCTGCGCGCATGTCGATCTTTGCCATCGACAAGGCTCCGCTGCTTTCCGGTTCACTGGGCGCCGTGACGGCGTTCCGTAACCTCACCTGGGACGGTGCCATCCACCACGCGACGCAGACCACCGACGCGGGTCAATCCTGGATGATCAGCACGCGGAGCAGCACCTCGCTGCGCCTGCGCCGCATCAACGAGCCGCTCTCCAACCCGACACTCACGACGTCCATCGTCAACGGCATCCCGAGCTTCAGCACGGCCAACGACGCACCCGCCCAGGGCAGCACGGTGAACATCAACACCGGTGGCTCAAGGCTCATGGGCGCCTGCTACGTGAACGGCTCCATCTGGACGTCGCACACGGTGGCAGCCGGAGGCAAGTCTGGTGCGCGCTGGTACGAGGTCAACCCGACGAACGCGTCGTTGATCCAATCGGGCACCCTCACCGACCCGAGCCTCTGGCTCTACTTCCCGACGGTCTCGGCGGACGCCAGCGGCAACGTGGTGATGGGCTTCAGCGGCTCTGACGCCAACACGTTCCCCAGCGCCTACTACGCAGGCCGCGCCGCCAGTGACCCCGTCGGCGAGATGTCTTCGGCGATCCTCTACTCCGCGGGCCAAGCTTCCTACACCGTCACCGACGGCGCTGGACGCAACCGCTGGGGTGACTACAGCCAGACGAGCCTCGACCCGGTCGACGGCACCTTCTGGACGATCCAGGAGCGTACCCGCAACATCCAGAACTCCTGGGTGACGCGTATCGCGCAGCTGGACTATGGCGATATCTGCGCTGGCAACATCAGCACGTACTGCACCGCAGTGCCGAACTCGAGCGGCAGCATCGCGACCGTCTCGTCGGCAGGCTCCTCGAGCTTCTCCGCCAACGACCTAGTCCTCTTCGCCGCCGGCCTCCCGTCGTCGACCTTTGGCCTGTTCTTCTACGGCCAGACTCAAGCGCAGCAGCCCGTCGGAGACGGCAACCTCTGCATCGGCAACCCGTTCTACCGTCTGCCGCCGGTTCAATCGTCGGTCTTCGGAGACGCGTTCTTCCCGCTTGACCTCAACAACCTTCCGAACCCCGAAGGTCAGATTGCGGCCGGCGAGACCTGGAACTTCTCTTTCTGGTTCCGCCAGGTGTCGCCTGCGGGCTTCAGCTTCTCGAACGGCCTGAACGTCGAGTTCTGCCCGTAGAACCTGGACCTGCAAGGTCATGGGGAGGCCGCCCGTCGCACGCGACGGGCGGCCTTTCTTCATGGGTGGCTCGGTAGCCGCGCAGTTTCCACGGGGATAGAGGATGATGTCGATCCCTCCCGCGACCCGGAGATCCCCCATGCTCTTCCTGCTCACCACCCTCGTCCTGGCTCCCCAGGACGTCGCCGCACCGAGCCCCGCGCTCAACCTCGTGTACGAGGATTCATTGGCCCCAGGCGCAGAGTTCCCGTTAGGTGACGAGCGCTTCTGGTTCTCGGACCGGTCGGAGTGGTCCTACGTGGACTCCGTCGCCGACAACGGCCTAGGCGCGCCCGTGCCTGAGTCAGGCCCCGCGCTCAGCTTCAAGAGCACAAAGAGCTACCGGCCGCGCGTGCGCAGCCCCCACAGCCTAGCGCTCCTTCGCGGCCACGCGCTGACGGGCGACTTCGCCTTCGAAGTCGAGGCCATGCAAACGGGTATCGAAACGCCGCACCGCGACCTCGTCCTCGTGTTCGGCTTCGAATCCCCCGAGCAGTTCTACTACTGCCACCTAGGGGCGAGTCCCGACGCGAACTCCAGCAACATCTTCGAGGTCAACGAGGCCCCCCGTCGCCGCGTGGGCGAGATCTCGACGAAGACCATCGAGTGGGGCCGCGGCGAGTGGCACAAGCTGCGCGTCGAGTGCACGACCAAGGGCAACGTGCGCGTCTTCATCGACGGCGCGAAGAAGCCGCACTTCGAGGAAGAGCTGGGCCGCAACCCTGCTGGCCTCATCGGGGTCGGATCCTTCGACGACGCGGGAGCCTTCAGGAACCTGAAGGTTTACACATCAAAGGCCAAGGCCCTCCCTTGGGATCCAAGTTCAGCCCCACCAACGGGTGCAGGCAGGTACTGGATGACAAGCCCCTTCGGTGGAGTGGTGACGTTGAACTCCGGGTGGGGCACGTTCGCACTTGGCCGTTCGAACCACAGGCTGATTTCGGTCGATGATGGGGAATGGGCGATCTCGTCGACGGTGACGGCGAAAGCTGCGGCCTCGGCCGTCCATCTGCCCCTCACGAACGCGTACGTGAGTCGCGATCGCCTTGGGGTCGAGCCGGTCCTCAATCCAGGTGGTGCCTTCGAAGCCCCGTACCGGTTCCGGGTCGGACCGGCGAAGCAGTCACGTTCGAGTTTCTTGGCCGACGACTACAACCGAAAGTCCAACGGACACCCGGCCCAAGGCCCGTGGACCTGGACGACCGACGGCTTCACATCGACAGACGAAGAGCGCCCGACGCTCGTCGCCAACACGCCCCACGGATCCCCCGAGAGCTGGCGTTGGGACGAAGAACTCTTCGCAAACGCTCAAGTCGCCGAGCGACTGGCGCGCGACTTCGTTCTCCGCCGCGTTGACTACGGCACGATACTGCCTGCGACGTTGGTGCCGGTCTGGGGCCACGGACCGCAGCTCGTCATGTGGGTCGCCGGAAGCGGCCCGTCCGGGGGCCGTCTGGGCACGACCACCGAGCTCACGACTCCCGCCTCGCTCCTCGAGTGGCTCGACGAAACGAAGAACAAGACCCCGGTGAAGGTCAGGTACTACCGGCACGGCGCTCCGTTCTACCGATAGCGCGGCCCAAAGAGGCTGAACCGACAGCTGTCGCGGGACTAACACTCGGCGCGGTCACGAGCCAAGCTAGCCCCTCTTAGATCCTCGGCAACGATCCTAGGCCTTGCGTCTGCGACACCTTTCCGCGACCGCTGTCGAACTCCCATTCGGCGAGTGCGCCGTTGATGAGAGTCAGCTGGGGTGGCATGTGGCCGATATCCACGTCGTACAGGACGGGGAACGGGGCATCGCCGAGCACAGACTGCAGCGCGCCGACGTAGTCCAGGTAGCTCGGATTGGTCTCCGGGGGCGCTGCGCTGCGGCCGAAGGCTAGTCCTGTCAAGCCTTGGAACCAGCCGTGCCGCTCCAGGGAGAGGAGGGTTCGAACCATCGCCCCGGGGTCCTGGTCGGCGTTCTCGAGATAGAGGATCGTGCCGTCTTCGCCGGAGCGCTCGATGAAGCCCGGGACGTCTCCGTAGGAGGAGCCGGCCAGGAAGGAAACGGTGTCGATGCAGCCACCGATGAGGCGACCGCGCATCGTCAGCGGTTCGGAGGAACCGTCGAGGCGCTTCCACTGGGTGGTCTCGGTTAGGTCGAGTGCTACGTCGGGCGTTTTCACGAAATCACCCCACTTCACCTGATAGGTCGGAGCCGAAGACTGCTCGACGGGGCGGGCTAGGTCGTGTCCGAGCACCGAAAGAACGCCCGTGGTCAAGGGATCCGTTTGGGTCGGGACCATATCCATGAGGTTCGTCCCGTGGGCGGTGGCCCAGCCCGTGATCAGGGTCAGGGGCATCAGGAGCGTGCTGGTGTCGGAGTAGCCGAGCACCCACTTGGGGCGCTCCTTTTTGAGCGCGGCGAAGTCGATCAGGCTTAGGAGTTCGCTCAAAAGATGGCCACCCCAGGGCGGGATGATGGCAGCGACCTCAGGGCTACCCAGCATCGCCTTGAGTTCAGCAGCTCGGTCTTCCAAGGGCGCGCTTGCGCTCTTGGACTGGCCGCGGAGACAGGAACCCTCGAGGATGCGGTACCCGCGACCGCGCAAGTGCTCAAGAACGAGGTCGAGCCGCGGGTGGACGTTCTCGGGGACGCCCGACGAGGGCGCCGTAACGGCGATCAAGTCGCCCGGCTGAAGTGGTTGGGGAAAGAGAACCATGGGATCCCCACCCTACTCGGCTGACGGCGGCGCGGATCCTAGGTTGCGGAAACGGCCGGCCTCGCCTGGCCGCTCGCGGTCCCCAGGGATCCCTGGCCGATACGTTTCGCAAGCTCCAGCGCCCCGAAGAGTCCTTCGTTGGTCGCAAAGGCCCCCGCCAAGTCCAGGGGAACGGACTCAAAGGACTGCGATTCCACCGTGACGCCGTGGGGCGCGCCTTCCCACAGGTGCCAGGGTTCGTCAGCCGCCCAGGTGGGCTCCGTGACCTGGCCGTCCGGAGTGATCTTGTCGGTGGTCGCGATCACAGCGCTCGGAATGTCCAGCTCGCGTGCGCGCTCCAGCGCCGCGCGGGTTCCGACGCGGCCGATGAACTCGCGCGCTCCGATGGCCTCGGTGCCGAGCCAGAGGCGATCGACCCGGCGGACGGCGTCCACCAAGGCGGCGTCGTAGATGAACCGAACGGCCAGGCCACTCGCCACAAGTCGTCGCGCCAAGCGGCGACCTCCAAGGTCAGGCCCTCCCTCGGACACGATGATCTCCGGCGTGATGCCTTTGGCCTGGGCCAGCTCAACGCCCCGCGCAACGGTCTCCGACCAGCCGTGGATCAGAATCACTTCACCGGACTCGAGGCCCGCAGCCGGGAGGATCGACCCGCCGTCCAAGAGCGCCGATGCGCAACGCCCGCGGTCGGGAAGGAGCTCGGGCGCACCGTCTACCCAGCGGACGCACTCGGTGCTGAGGGCCTCGCGCAGCGCGGGCTTTCCATCGTCCGGAATCGCCGCCGCGACGGCCTCGAGCGCCCCCAAGAAACGCGCGACCGGGCCGCGCCATGCGTGCGCGCTCCGAAGGAGCGTGAGCTCGTGGTCGAGCAGCGCCACCCCAACCCCGCCGTCTGGACAGCCCTCGGCGTTCAGCCACGCGCTCGTCTCGCGGGCGACCTTCCTGACGAGATCCGCCGCGGTCAGTCCGCGATTCTCGAGGGTCGCCAGCAGGTCGTCGGCGAGATCGCCCACGACGTGGGGCTCCGGTTCGCCCCCCGTGGGGGAAATCGTGCCGGGTGGGGTCCACTCAAACGTGGAGACGTCAGGTTCTTCGTTCGTCATGGGCGATTACCGGGCGCGCCTCGGCTTCCTCGATTCTCGTCACTCCAGGAGTCGAACGCCAAGCTTCTGTTCAGAAAGCGAACACTGGGTAGCGAGTCGCTCGACGGGCGGGTACGACGGTGCCATGAAAGCTTCACTCATCTCCGTCGCGCTCGCCTTTGGCGGACTCGTGAGCATGGGGGTCCAAGACCCTGAGCCCACCCCCCTTGCCGCGGGCGACGCCGCACCAAAGTTCACGCTCAACGATCAGAACGGCCAGTTCACCTCCATCGGGGCAGATCCCGAGGGATGGACCCTCATCGCTTTCTACCCGAAGGCCCTCACAGGCGGCTGAAGCCTGCAAATGAAGTCGCTGCAGGCTGCAGCGACCCAACTGGATGATCTTGGTGTCAAGGTGCTCGGCGTCAGCCGCGACTCGGTGGAGGACCAGGCCAAGTTTGCGAAGGAGTGCGACCTGAAGTTCGGACTTCTCTCCGACGCGGATGGCAGCGCGACGTCTAAGTATGACTGCGCCTACGAGGGCCGCCCCATGTCCCAGCGAGTCACGTTCCTCATCGACAAAGACGGCAAAGTTCGACTGCGCGACGAGGGCGTGAGCGTCAAGACCCACGGGGAAGACATGGTCGCCGCGGTCAAGCGGATTCAAGATGAGGGCTGACCGGCCGCGCCGCCGCTGACTTTCGAGGGCGTTTCTGCCACCATAAGGCCATGGACTCCCCTTCCAAAGATCAGAGCAGCGACCCAGAGCGCGACCCGACAGAAGACCCGACAGAAGACACAGCGAAAGACACAGCAAGCGACGCCTCGATCGGGGCCGCCCTCGGGCGCGTCCCAAGCGGTCTCTTCATCGTGACCACGGTCGACGAAGACGGCGTGGCCATGGGCTTCCTCGGTTCGTTCGTGCAGCAGGTGAGCTTCTCCCCACCCACCGTGGCCGTCGCCGTGTCCTCGGGGCGCGGGCACCTAGAGGCCATCCGTTCCTCGAAGCGCTTCGCCATCTCCGTGCTTGGCGAGGAAGACAAGGGCCTCATGAAGCCCTTCTTCAAGAAGCCCGAGGATGGTTCGCCCTTCGATGACGTGACGTCCCATACGCCAAGCGGCAGCGTGCCCGTTCTCTCCGATGCGCTCGCGTGGCTTGACTGCCGCTTTGCGGGCGACCACAACGCCGGCGACCACGTGGTGGTCTTTGGCGTGGTCGACTCCGCTTCGAAAACGCGCGACGGTGAGCCCATGACCCATACGCGCAAGAACGGGCTGAAGTACTAGCGGCGAACTCCCGGCTCAGTGGCCTGAACGTTCCCTGAGCCCCTTGGCTTCCAAAGGATGCAGTCCCGTCACGCGGGAACTCCACCAGGCGTCCCCCTTCAGCCAGTCCGCAAGCTCGGGAATGCCGTCCTGTCCGAAGGCGCCGCGCAGAACGAGGACGTCGAACCCATGGGGATCTTGATCCTCTTGGAACTGAGTCCAAAGCTCTGCGTTGGTGGGCACGCTGGAGTGGACGTAGGCAAGCCACCCGAGCGCGAGCGCCCAGCCGGCGCCGAGGAGAAGGATCTGGCGGCGCATTAGCGGAAGCCCCACAGGGCTTGAACAGACGTGATGATCCATGGGAGCTCGATCGCCCACGCGAGGACCAAGAGAAAGAGCGCGGACTGCGTGCGCTTGGAGGCCCGTCGCGCGCCCCGCCTGCGCCACCAAACGGCAGCCGGTATGACGAGGAGCGTGTCGAGGAGCACGCGATAGCGGGTCATCGACAGCACGAGACTGCTGGCCACGAACGCGCTGAGCGCCGCGAAGATCAAGAGCCGCCCGCCGCGCGCCCTGCCCATGCGTTCCCACCCAAGGCAAGCGGCCACGAGTAGCAGGGCCGACTGCAAGAGCGCGAGCGTTCCCAGGGTTCCGCGCACGGGCGGCGCATCTAGGGGCGCAGCGTAGGCCTCGGTGCGCAGGTAGCGCACCGTGTCGGAGAGCGGAGACCACGCGCGGGCTTGGTGCAGCACACGCGTGCGCAGCATCCAGGCGGGCTCGGCTAGGGCGAAGCTGAAGCCGCTCTTGATGCTGTGCATGCTCCTCTTCGCGTGGGCCCCCGTGCGAAGGGCCTTCCACCGTTCCGGGGGATCGGCCAAGAGAGCGTCGCGCAGCCCGGTCAACGGCACGCTCGCGTCCGTGTAGAGGAGGTCCTCCACGTCGAAGTCCGCGTGGTGCCCGTTCCAACCCGCAGCGACGAACCCGCCCCCGGAGTGACCGAACAGCGAGAATTGGCCCGTCACGCGCAGGTTCCTCGTGGCCCAAGGCAGGGACACGAGGAGCAGCCCGAGCCCAAAGTAGCCGGCGGCAAGAAGTCCCCGTCGAGGTCCCGCACGCCTGACGAGGAAGAGCGCAAGACCGGGCAGGAGCAACACCACGGACTCGCGCAGAAGCCCGGCCGCCGCCAGCAGCGCGCCCGCCAACAGTGCCTGCCAGCAGCTCTTCCAGCCGCGTGCATGCACCAGCCCCCAAATGAGGAGCATGGCGGGAAGAAGACAGACGACCTGGAGCTGTTCGCTCACAGCGATGTGAGCGCCGGAAAAGAGCGGTAGGTACAGCGCATAGATCCAGCCGACCGTGCAAGCGGTGCGGCGTCCCGCAAGGCGCCTGGCAAGGGACATCAGGCTGTAGCAGACCAGCGCGCTGCTGAGGACGAGGATCGCCCGCAGCACATCGAGCCCGGTTTCGTGGCCGAACCACTCCCCTGCGGTCTTGATCAGCCACGGCAGGCCCGGGGGCCACGCTCCCACGTAAATCCCCTCCAGCCGCCAGATGTCGCCGAGGCGTTCATAGCTGGGCTCGTCCCCCGCAAAGAAGCGTCCCCACCCAGCAAAAAGAAAGATGGCCCTCAGTGCGACAGCCACCAAGGCAGGGGCATACCACGAGCCGAGAACGCGCCGGAAGGGCGTGGTGGGTCGCGGTCGCTGGACGTCCGGCATCGTCGGTGCCTTGTACCAGAAAACAGATCGCCGGGTACGACGTCTGCGCCATGGACGAGCTGCCGCACTCGCGTCCTAGATCCCCTCGCAGGCTGGGCCTGTCTCGCATCGAGGACGCCGCGCACCGAAGCGAGCGTCCTCTGAGTGATATCCTGTGAGCCCGAATCGGAGCTCGCTCGCCGCCCGAGCCCGCCCCACTCCCATCGCAAAACAAGCCCATGCGTCCGACTCGACTCCTCGACCTCCACCGCGCTCGCACGGCCAGCCTTCTTGCCCTGTGCGCCATGCCCCTTCCCCAGGTAACCGGCGATCGGGTGCCGGCTCTGCGGCAGGCGGATCCAACGTACTGGGTCGACGCGAGAAACGGCGATGACGCCAACAACGGACTCACCGAAGCGGAGGCCTTCGCCACGATCCAGGCGGCCGCTGACGTGGCCGCTGCGGGGGACGTGGTCGGCATCAAGCGCGGCGTCTACCGTGAAACCGTCACGCTGAGCGAAGACGGGGCCGAAGGCGCGCCGATCGTATTCCGCTCCCACGGCGAAGGGCAGGTCGTCGTCTCCGGTGGCGACCTTGTATCCGGCTGGAGTCAGGTCGACGGCGACATCTGGGCCGCGAACGTCGACTGGGACGCCAAGGGCAGCCGCGCCAACAACACAGCGTTTGTGAACGGCACCCTGGCCTACGAGGCGCGCCAATTCGCAGAGACTGACCCGTTGGACATCAACGACTGGGGGCGCCTCCCACAGTCGGGCGTTGCTTCAGGATCCCTGAGCGCTCCGGATCTAGCGGGCTTTGGGAACGACCACTGGAACGGCGCGAAGATCACCTTTCACGTCAACGACTGGACGCTTGCGACACGCACGATCGTCGACTACGCGTCGGCTGGCGGAACGGTGACCTTTGACGCCCCCGTGGGCGGGATCCTGTTGAAGCAGACCTGCGGGTTCTATCTGCACGACACCTACCGGGCGCTCGACAGGCCCGGCGAGTGGTTCAAGGATTCGGTCGCGGACCTCCTGTATTACCACGCGGCGCCAGGGGAAGATCCGAACCAGCTCAAGATCGAGTTCAAGCGCCGCGGCTACGGATTCGACCTCAGAGGGCGCCATGATGTTCACGTGCGCGGCCTCGTCTTCCGCGGCACCACGCTCCGACTTGATGCCGGCAACCACGGGAACGTATACGAGGGAAACACCTTCTACGGATTCGGCAAGGGCAACGGAAACGACTTCGATCGGATGAGCCTTAGCGGCACGGGGAACGTCTTCCGCGACAACGAAGTCTACGAGTCCTTCCACACCGCCATCGACGTGTACGGCTCGGGCAACGCCGTCGTGAACAACTACTTCCACGACATCGCGATCCAAACCGGGCGCATGGTGATCAACTCGGCCTCATCCTCGGAGACGCTCATCAGCCACAACACGTTTCGCAAGATCGGGCGGAGCGTCCTCGATGGCTATCCCGTGCGGAGCGAGTTCGCCTACAACCTCGTGGAGGACGCGGGACGCATCAGCTGGGACACAGGCGCGTGTGACTCCGACGGATTGAACGGGAACAGCAGCTTCTCCATCTTCCACCACAACGTCTTTCGCGGCACGAATGCCCGCGGGATCATGGAGTGCTTTTACGGCCGGAACGACAACGCCGTGATTCACCACAACATCTTCCACGACTGGACCAGCGGGGGGATGAGGCCAACGCTGCGCGCCCTCGGAGTCGACTTCCGCCAGGCTTACCACAACACCGTGATCGGCAGCATCGGTCCCCAGGGCAGCACCGCCGCGCGGAACGCTGTTCAGACGCGCTACAACAACAACGTTCAGATCGATACCACGCTGATGGCGGCGATCGGCGTCGACGTGCGTGGCAACCACAACTACACGCCTGCCGACTTCGTGGACTTCCAGGGCGGCGACTTCCGGCTCTCGCCGGGGTCCGGGGCGATCGATGCGGGGGTGCCCCTTCGCGGCATCAGCGGGCCCGCCCAAGGCGCGGCGCCGGACGCGGGAGCGTTGGAGCTCGGTGAAGCGATGTGGGCCGTCGGCCACGACTTCGAGGTCCCCCACCGCCCGAACTACGCGTGGACGGAGCTTCCGGGGACGAACCTCTTCACGAACGCCTATTTCTCGAACGGTATCGACGACTGGACCGTCGTCTCTGGCAGCCCCGTCTCGCAGGACTACAACTCCTGGAACATGGGCCCCAATTCACTTACCGGCACGTTCCGAACGGAGAGCGTTGAGCTCCTTCCGGGCACAGAGATCACACGGACCTTCGACGGGCTCTCACCGAATTCGACCTACACCCTCGGCTGCGCTGCCCGCTTGATCACCGAGGTGGCGCGGGGCGACGAGTACGGCACGTCTTCCGGCGCTGTGTTGACGGGGAACGTGCGCGGGCTTGACTACGTCACCGGGATCGCGGACGGCGAGTGGGTAAGCTACCCCGACATCGACTTTGGTAGCCCGGGACAGTACGACACGATTGAGCTACTTCCCAACACCGGCGGGGACGGACTGCAGGTGGACGGCGTCGGGCTTCAGATCTACCTCGATAGCCCTGCGGGCCAGCTCCTCCTCGACGTAGACGACCTCGTCCAAGAGGTCGACGCCGTCGCGCGGACGTGGAAACGTCACGTACGCTCGACGTTGGCTCCGGTGATGGGCACCCACAGCATTTTCGTAAGCGTGACCGGCGCGAACGCGCAGAACCTAGCGATTGGAAGCATCCGGCTACTGTCCTCTAGTCTTGACGCATCAGACCAGCTGACGGCGACGGTAGCGCTTGACGCCCGGACGCAGTCAGAGGCCGTTGGCGCGTCGGACTGGCAGGATACCTATGAGACGCTGGTTCTAACGACGGGCTCTGATGACACGAGCGTCCAAGTGAGCTTCGCCAACGAAGGACGCATCCACGCCTACCTCGATCGGATGTTCCTGACCGAAGGCCTCGTGGAGTTCGACAACGACAACATCGCCGAGACGGATGGTTTCGCGTCCCAGTCGTCGACGGGTGGAGAGCTGCACGCCGGCCTCGCGCTCGACGGCGACGTGGGCACTGCAAGCCGCACGGAAGACGAGCCGAATAGCTGGTGGCAGGTCTTCTTCTACCAGCCGATCAACCCCGGGATGATCGAGCTCGTCAATCCGGTCAGCGCTGCGCCGGGTGAGATGGGGAACTTCTCCGTGTCCGTCTGGAACGGTGACCCCGACGCCGGGGGCTCGCTCGAATGGGAGCAGAGCTTCTTCCCAACCGGTGGTGTCGCGGCCGGCGACACGTTCCGAGTCGCAGGCGGCGAGATCGGCGCAGACGGAGAGACTCGCCTCGCGAGCACGCTCGGCACGGTGATCCGCGTGCGGTTGAACGGACTGAATAGCGCGGGCACCGGCCGCCTCCACTTAGCCGAGCTCCGGGTGCGGGTGGGCGAAGACGTACCGATGCCCATGAACGTCGCGCGGGGCCGCCCCACGGCCCAGTCCAGTGACAACTCTGACCAAAGCAGCCGCGGCCCCCACCGGGCCGTGGATGGATACATCAACCCGTTCGACGGCTTCACCTCAACCCTCGCGGACGGCCTCGACTGGTGGCAAGTGGACCTGGGCGAGGCCGTGACCATCGATCAGATTCGGCTCTTCAATCGGGGCGGAGTCGTAGGCGACCGGCTGCGCAACTTCCGCGTCACCGTGTGGAACGGAGACCCAGCCGCCGGCGGGACGTTCGTTTGGAACAAGCGCTTCCCGGGAACGGCACCCCAGGGGGGCTCGGTCGTCTTCAACGGCGACGAGATCGGCACGGCCGGCAATCGGCTCGACAGCGTGACGGACGGCTCCTTCGTCCGCGTGCGGCTGATCGATCAGAACTTCCTCTCGCTGACGGAAGTCCAGGTTTGGGAGCGCTAGGCGGGAGATCCGCCGGGGCCCACTGCCGCGCCCCTCGATGCTGCGGGGGAGGATTTGGGGCATCCTTGATCGGTGGTAGATGAGAGGACCATAAGAGGGCCGATTTCAGCAGAACTGCGGTCTGCGTCGACGGTTGATACTGGTGCCGCAGCCCGGGATGGTTCCCGTGCGCCCTGCCGGCATGTCC
Source organism: uncultured bacterium (assembly GCA_938030175.1). Classification (GTDB taxonomy): domain Bacteria; phylum Planctomycetota; class UBA1135; order UBA1135; genus Saltatorellus. The sequence continues at coordinate 13,397 of CALHGQ010000607.1, forward strand.
GCACGCTCGACCAACGAATGAACTACCTCAAGCCAATCCGCCCACTCGCCCTCGGCCTTGGGCTCGCCCTGTGCCTCGGGGCCGCTGACCTCGCGACCGCCCAAAGGGGAGGGGGCCGAGGAAACTCCAACAGAGATCGGGGCCCGCTCGAGGTCCACGAAGCCCCGAGCGCGGCGGGGATTGCTTGGTTCGGAACCTGGGACGAGGCGTTGGCGGAAGCCAAGCGTACGAAGCGCCCGATCCTCTTCATGTCCGCTGCGCCTCAATGCCAGAGCGTGCCCGGCGTTTGGTGACCCGGCTATCAACAGACGGATAGGAGTGTCCTGTCCCACAACGATGTCATCACCGCATCCCGCGAGTTCATCTGCGTCCGACCGCAAACCTACGAGAGCGAGGAAGAGGCCAAGATCCTGAGCTACGTGTACTCGGATCGCAACGGCCTTCGAAACACCTCGTTCGCGCTGATGAGCCCTGACGGCAAGAAGATCACGCGCGGGTCGCGGAGCCCTTCGCAAACCTACGGCGGCGCGGAAGAGTTCGCGGCGGCCCTGGGGAAGCTCTCGGAGTCCTACGCCAAGAAGGCCAAGCCGATCGAGGCGTTGCCAACGGTGCGCGACCTGCGACTGGCGCTCAACGTCGCCGCGGCCGACATGCGCCCGCTTGTGGTGATCCGCGGTAAGAACGCGGCCGAGGCCAAGAAGCTTCAGCGACTGGCGGCTACCACGGCTTGGTCCGAAGACGTGATCGGTACGAGCCACTACGTCGTGCTCGACGAGGAGACGGAGTTCGAAGGCTTCAAGCCCAAGCTCGGGATCACCGTCGTTCAACCCGACCCCTACGGGCTGGGCGGCGAAGTCCTCAGCCACACGGCCCCGAGCACCGATGCCAAGAAGCTCGGCGCGTCGATCTCGAAGGGCATCACCAAGCACTCCGCTGAATCCCGCGAGCACAAGGACCACGTGCGCGAAGCGCGCCGTAAGGGCATTGCTTGGGAGTCCGAGCTCCCGGTCACCGACACAGGCTCGAAGCGACGGTAACGAAGTCGACTTTGCGTCCAAAGCACGCCACCGCAAGGACGTAGGCGATTCGAGACAGTCGACGCCTGCTCCGCGCCCCATCGCATCTAGGACTAGACCTTTCCACCGGGGTCTGGTCCTCTCTTCTTGCTCTCCTTCTCTACTTGATCTCTCCGTCACCATGCTTCCAAGAATCCTCACCGCGCTCGCCCTCACCGGCGCAGCCTTCGGACAGGGCACACCGCAGCCGGGCATCACCGTCTTTCAACCGTCGAACGCCACGACGGCCTACGCCGTCGACCTCGCGGGTAACGTCGTGAACACTTGGCCGGGGGCCGTGCGCCCCGGTAGCGGCGTGATGCTCGCGCCAAACGGAGACCTCATTCGATCGAAGCGCCTCAACGGCGGATTCGGCGGGGGCGGCGGCGGTGGCGGCCTCGAGCGACTGACCTGGGACGGTCAGCTGCTCTGGGACTTTGAGTACACCGGCACAGACTTTCACTCCCATCACGACATCGCGCTGCTGCCCAACGGCAACGTCCTCATGATCGCGTGGGACGCCGTAGGTGGCGCGGCCGCGCTGGCTGCCGGACGTAACCCGGCCACCGTAGGCAACGCCTTCCTCTCGGAGGACATCATCGAGGTCGAGCCCGACGGCATGGGCGGAGCATCGATCGTCTGGCACTGGCGCGCCTTCGACCACCTCATCCAGAACTTCGACGCGTCGCTGCCGAACTTCGGGCAGCCCGAGGACAACCCTGGCCGCCTCAACATCAACTTCCCAGCGGGGAACGCCGGCCAGGACGGCGACTGGCTGCACTGCAACGGCATCGACTACAACGCCGAGCTCGACCAGATCGTGATCTCCTCCCGCACCCACAGCGAGATCTGGATCATCGACCACAGCACGACCACCCAGGAGGCCGCAGGGTCCACCGGTGGCGCGAGCGGCCGCGGCGGTGACTTCCTTTACCGCTGGGGCAACCCCGCCGCCTACAACCGCGGCACGGCGGCCGACCAAACGCTCTACGGCCAGCACGATCCCACGTGGATCGCGGACGGACTGCCCGGTGCGGGCAACCTGCTCATCTTCAACAACGGAACCCTGCGGCCCGCCGGCAGCTTCTCCAGCGCCGACGAGATCATCCCCCCCTTGAACGCTTCCGGCACCTACGACCTGGCGCCCAACCAGCCCTTCGGCCCGGCGGCCGCCACCTGGGTGGGCACGCACCCCAATCCCACCACGTTCTTCTCGACGACCACGTCCGGGTGTCAGCGTCAGCCCAACGGCAACACGCTCATGGTCGAAGGAAACAGCGGTCTCTTCATCGAGATCGACAGCGCGGGCGCGCTGGTTTGGAGCTGGCAGAGCCCGTTCCCGACCGTGGGCAGCAAGCGCACGTTCAAAGGCCGGCGCCATGCGGGCGGCGTCACGGGCCTTGCGTACTGCGGCCCGGCCGTTCCGAACAGCTCGGGCGCCGCGGCTACGATCCACGCGGTCGGCTCGCTCGTGGCAGAAGAGAACGCGCTGACGCTCTGGGCCCAGGGCCTGCCCCAAAGTACGTTCGGCTACTTCCTCAACGGCACAGGTTCGGACCAGACTCCGATGGCGGGCGGCAGCGCCGGCACGCTCTGCCTGTCGGGGAGCATCGGACGCTACTCCGCTCCAGCCCAGATCTTCAACAGCGGCGAAGCGGGCAGCGGTAGCCTCATGCTCAACCTGCCGACAACGCCCACGCCAACGGGCTCCGTCATGGCCGTCGCCGGCCAGACCTGGTTCTTCCAGTGCTGGTTCCGCGACTCCGTGATGATGTCCAACTTCACCAACGGCTTGCGGGTCGACTTCCAGTGATGTGGATGGACCTGTCAACTAGCATTGACGGACATTCCTTGGCACTTGTGAACTGACGTTCGTAACTGCTGGTTTTGGGCGCCCCGCCGTCGGCCTTCGCTTTTGTAGGTCGACGTCGGGGCGCCCTCTATTCGAGGACTATTGCTCTACATCTATTGTCGTTGGAGTAGTGGAGGCCGGCGCGGACGCACGTCTTTGGTGACGCTGGTCAGACTGATGTTCGCGCGTCGAAGCGCAGTGCGAGATTCGATGTGGAGGGTTGGTCACTCTGATAACGGGAGTCAACGTCGCGGTTGTCCCAACTGAAAATCGAGTATGCCCTCCGACCTTAGGCGTGTCGCACCGGCCTCCTGTTCGTGTGTGTGTTAGTGCGTGTGGCCGTAAGCCAGTGGGTGCTGCCCTGTCGCTCGCCGTCTCATGGCATGCTCACGACAAGCTGCTCTTCCTGGCCCATCGCCCAGATGAAACCAGCGAGTTCTCGAGCGGCAGCCGTCAGCGACGCCTTCTGCTGCTTGCCCTTGGCTTGCATTCGCTTGAGCTTGCGGTGCAGTCGCCTCTGCGCGGTCCACGAGATATCGATCGGTCGCTGGCCGACTCCTTCTTGCCGCTTCAACAGCAAACGACTCTTGTGCGGGGGATGGAAGTACGCCCACGCCGCCTCTGTTAACAGCCGACGAAGCCGCGCGTTCCCGGCCTTCGTGATGCGTCCTCTCCTCGCGCGATCCCCGCTCGCATAGATGCTGGGCGTTAGGCCGAGGAAGCTCATGAAGTGGGCAGCCGTTGGGAAGCGACGGAAGTCGCCTATCTCCGCAATGAGCGTCGCGGCGACGATAGTCTTGATGCCCTTCATCGCCATGAACGCTCGATACAGAGCCGCATGAGGGAGTTTAAGGGCCGTCTCGTGAATGAGCCGTTCAAGTCGCTCGATCCGTACTTCGAGTCGAGATAGCGTCTCGATGTACTCGTCATGCGCCTCGGTCGTCGCGGGAAACTCAAAGCGCTGGGCGCTGATCCACTCGCGGTGCGCCTTCGTCCACGTAGACTTCCCGGTCCACACGCGGCCGTAGCGCAGGAGCAAGCTGAGGATGCGGCGCTTGGTGTTGGTCTCCATTGCCTTGAGGTCTTCTCGCGCACGGAGAATGTCTCGAAGCGCCTCCTCCTCTTCGGTTGGGACACGGATCGCGGTTAGTTGATCACTTCGTAAGCACTCGGCCAGTCGGATTGCGTCGATACGGTCGGTCTTGACCTTGTCTGTCGGACTCTTGGGGGTCTTCGCTGGAGCAATCACGCAGCAGCCGTAGCCTTCCGCATTGAGGGCGCGGTAGAGGCCATAGCCGGTCGGCCCAGCCTCGTAGCAGACGCGGATTTCTTCCGGCGCCCCAAAAGTGCGCAGCAACTTCACGAGCGCAGCCGTGTCATTCGGGAGCCTCGTTGCGAACTTCGCTTCCGACCCATATTCAGCACTCGCAAAACCGACGCTGATGGAGCTCTTGTGGACGTCGAGACCGACGAAAGTCGTTACCTTCTTCATGGACCTGGTTTCCGTGCGGCTCTGCGCCGCGGCTTGGGTTTCGTGTTCAAGCCATGGTGTAACCCGCGATGCTCGGATCCCAGGTCCATCCATCTCGTCTGATCTAGGCGGATCGGTCTCCAGTTACCAACGACAATGGACACGGTACCGTACTGCTCAATCGCCGCGCCATTCGTTGGTGAGAGCCTCGAGGGTTCTCGTTTCGTCCTGGCTTGCGTCTCCTTCGAGAAGGTCGTCGAGGCCACCCGCGAGCTCGCGGGCCGCTGGAACTCCGCGGAGGGCTGCCAGCGTCGCGAGGCTGCGGGCCTCGCCGGGATCGGCGCGGTCGAGCGCGGCGTTCAGTGCGTCGATCAGCGCCGATCGCGACCCCGACTCTGGACCGTCGCCGATGCGCGCCGCGGCCGCTGCTAGCTCTCGGATCTCTTCGGCGTCCTCGCCGCCAAGGTCCGCGGCGAGGGTCGACGCCTCCGCGTACTGACCGCTCGCGAGGGAGGCGATCGTTCGCTCCCGTGGAAGCGACTCGAACAGATCGAAGAGCTGAAGCGCCGCGCCAGAGATCGCGAGCAGCGCACCAGCGGCTGCGAACATCCGCAATCGGCTGCGAAAGCGCGCGACGAACGGCTCGTTGTCGACGGTCTTCGCCAGGAAGCGAACCCGTGGGCCCACGCCGAAGTGACGCCAGCCCGAAGCCTCGCGGTCGCTGCCGCCGACGCGCTCTAGCGCGCTGACCAAGGCGGGGAGGTCCCCGACGGTCTGCAGGCTGAAGAGGTCCGCGTCGAGCTCGAACCTGCGGCTGAGCCAGCCGAACGAGACGAACCAAACGCCGAGCGCGGCGAGGCCCACGCCAACGCCGGCCCAAACCCCGTAGGCGTCGATCGCCTCCCGCGCGGCGTAGTCCCCGAGGAACACGAACCCAAGGGTCCAGCACAGGAACACGGTCACGTGGCCCCGGCGCGCGTGGCCGATTTCGTGGGCGTAAACCGCGCAGAGTTCGCGGGTGTTGAGGAGCGACAGGAGCTGGTCCGAGAAGAGCACCGTCCGGCCCTTCGGGGTAAAGCCCACGATCGCCGCGTTGGCCATGAGGTCGCCGGTACGCCAGAGTCGAATGTCGCGGGGTTGAAACTGCGCCGCATGGGCTACCTCGTTCAAACGGTCCCGCTGGGGCCCCTCGGGAAATTCCACCGTGTCCCACGACCACCGCAGGAGGATGGGGAGCAGCTGGGCCAGCACAAACACCATGACGCCCGTGAAGAGGACGGAGGCGAGGCCCACGTGCTCGACCTGGACCCGCAGCCAGTCGCTCCTGCCCAAGAGAATCGATGCTCCGAGGAAGACAACGATGGGTGCCAAGCACGCAAAGAACATGCGGCACTGGAAGGCGCGAAGATGGCGCTGGGTGCGGGGGCTCCCCCCTGCCGCCCGCACTGATGCGTCGATCGCCGCCACCTGGTAGACCACGTAGGGGAGAAAGCTGAGGCCAAGCGCGCCTTCCGGCCATCCGTCAAGGTCCAGCGTGGCACCGGTCCACGAACGAACGGTGCTGACCCATCCGCCCACGAAGAGCAACACACCGAACGCGATCCAGCCAGAGTGCTCCGTCCATCGCTGCAGGCGCGCGCCGCGTTGGATCTCTCCGTTGACCGCCGCGCGTCGAGCGCGCCGACCGAGGAAATAGGGAACACCCAAGGCGAGCGCCGCAACGGCCAACGAGTACCAGGTTCGTGCGTGCGCCTTGCTGGCCGCGAGCCCCTCTAGGTGCCCCACGAGGTAGTCCGCCGCTGCATCGACGCTCCCGCTCTGGGCGATCCCGTGGAGGAGAATCGCTGCGATGACGGAGAGAATAGGGACCATGCTTCGGAGAACCGCTGGCCGCTAGAGACGCGACAGGATCTTGTCGGTGTTCTTGAAGTGAAGCTTGGCCGCCCCTCGGAGGGCCTCTTCACCTTGCTCTCTCACGAGCGCAACACCGACGGTGTCGACGGGAGATCCCGCGCCCTTGTGCAGCGCCATGCCGAAGTCTTCGGAGAGCTCCTGCATACCAAGCAGGAACTCCTGACGGGCCAGGATACTGGCGGCAGCAACGACGGGATGGCGCTCGGCGCGGGGCGCCTCGGTGAGCTTGACCTTGGCTCCCTCCAGAGCTGCGCGCACTAGGCCGCGCCGCTCGAACTGATCGACGAGGACGTTCTCCCCCGGCTTCGCAAGCGGCTGGATCACCTCGGCGTGCAGCTCCGCCAGGAACGGGTTGAGCGCTAGGTACGTGGGGTAGAGAGCGTTGTACTCGTTGGGATCAACGCGGCGGATTGAGTGCTCGACGGTGTCCCGAAGAACGGCGCCGAGCTTGAGCGCGCGCTTGTCGGTGAGCGTCTTGGAATCCGCTACCTTCAGCTCGATGAGCTTCTCCAACATGTCGGCGTCGGCGCGCACCGCGGCCACGACGAGCGGGCCGAAGTAGTCGCCCTTCCCCGCTTCGTCGCTGCCCGTGACCGGGGGTGCGAGGTTGAGTTCGGGGTCATCGGGCCTCGTGCTCTTGGTCTTCTTGGGCGCCGCTACGGCCTCGAGGTCGGTCCAACGGGCAAGGAACGCCTCTGGGTCAGGCCCCTGGATCACGAACTTGCCCGATGAGTAGAGCGTGGCGACCGCGCCGTCCCCCTTCACGCTGAAGGCCGCGTGGGGCACCGATCGAAACTCGAAGGGGCCTTTCCCAAGGCGATCCCGCAGGGCTTCAAACTGGCCCGGGGCAACCTTAGTGACGAAAGTGGACTGGGGCATGGTGAGGAGATAGGACGCGATGGACCGCCGAACGAGTAGATTGCCGGAATGACCACGAGTGATCCCGAGGAACCGACGGTCTTCGCGACCAAAGTGACGGCCATGGATGTCCGAGACCGGAGCGTCCTCGTGGAGTCGCCCGTCGGCCGGCTCGCGCTCATCGCTGACCGGCCCAGCTGTCCCGACCTAGGCGATGAACCCGAATTGCCCCGCGAAACAGGCTCCATCCTAGCCATTGACGCCTGGTGCCCCCATCTGGACGGACCGCTCTGGGAGGGTTCAGCCCGCGATGGTGAGATCGCTTGCCCCTGGCACCGATGGCGTTACTCACTGAAAACAGGGCAGTGCACCTGGGCCCCAGCCGGTGACGCAGAGGAAGCAGCGGAAACCCAGATTCAGATCTACCCGACCCGGGAAGGGGCCGATGGGTGTTTGGAGATCGTTCTCACCCCTGAGAACGGCGTAGAAGTCGGCTCTGAATAGGCCTCACAGGGCGATTCCGCGTTCTACACTGCTCGCCAGATACGTCAGGGAGGGTCCCAGCGACCTCCCCAGGCCCAGTTCTACTTTCCCTTCCCCTCCGCGACCGCACTCGTTACCCGCGCCTCTCAGCTCACCCCAATGCGAACCATCGACACGATCCTCGACGCCATCGGCAACACGCCGCTTGTTGAACTCAAGAAGGTTGGCAAGGAGACCGGCTGCCGCTTCCTCGTCAAGTGCGAGTTCATGAACGCTGGCGGTTCGGTCAAAGACCGGATCGGCCGGCGCATGGTGCTGGAGGCCGAGAAGGAAGGCCGGATTAAGCCCGGCGACACCCTGATCGAACCGACTTCGGGCAACACCGGCATCGGCATGGCGCTGGCCGCGGCCGTCCGCGGCTACCGCATGGTGATCACCATGCCGGAGAAGATGAGCCGCGAGAAACAGGTCGTGCTCGAGGCGCTCGGCGCGGAGATCATCCGCACGCCGACCGAGGCTGCGTGGGACGCGCCGGAGAGTCATATCGGCGTCGCCAACCGGCTGCGCGATGTGCTGCCACGCGCGCACAT
>CALHGQ010000608.1 GCA_938030175.1 uncultured bacterium
GCACGCCCTTCACGTTGGTATCGATCATCGTGGACCAGTCCTCCGGATCACCGGTCTGGAGCGGCGCGACGCCCAAACCGAGGCCTGCGTTGGCCACCACGAGGTCCACCGGGTGCCCGGCGGCCGCTTGGGAGCTAAAGACCTGCGCCATCGCAGCGGCATCCCGGACGTCGCAGGCGGCGACCTCGGCGGAGCCTGCCCGGAGGCCGTTGAGCTCGGACTCCAGCTCGGAGAGGCGGTCCGCTCGCCGGGCGGTGAGCACGACGGAGGCGCCGGCCTGGGTGAGGGCTCTAGCGGTGGCCGCACCGATGCCAGCAGAGGCGCCGGTGATCAGGGCTCGCCGTCCATCGAGGCCGTGGCCATGGGAGCGGGTCGTGGATGGGGCTGGCTGGGTCATAGGGCGTTCGGGGTCCGGTCGGGGGCCAAGTTCGGCCCAGGACTGTAGCCTCGCGCTGCGCTCGAGGGCACCATTCAGCCCAAGTCCATGGGCCTATCACGCTTCCCTTTCCTGAGCTGCTGGCTCGCGCTGGCCGCGTGCTTCTGTGTCCCTTGTGCGCAGGGTTCCGCTGCGGGCCCCGCGGCGCCTTGGCCATCCGCCGCCCAGTCGAAGGTCATCGATGGCAAGCTCCGCCTCTTTTATGGGGGCGTTTTCCACACCGGCCTGCCGGGGGTAGACGACAGGGCACCCGAGGGGCGCAGCGTCGAGGCCTTGCTGGTGCACGATGGCCGGATCCTTGCCCTGGGCGACTTCGCCAAGCTCTCCGGGTCCGATGCGGCGACGGGCGCGGAGCGCGTAGACATGGGGGGCGCGCACTGCTTCCCCGGGCTGCAGGACGCCCACGGGGACCTGGTTCGGATCGGCGACTCCCTGGAGGAAGTGGACCTTTCGGGCTGCACCAGCGGCGCCGAGCTGCTGGCCGAGGTGCAGAGGATGGCGTCCTCATTGCCCGCGGGCGAGTGGGTGCTCGGTGGCGGCTGGGACGAGTCCCAGTGGGAGGGGGCCGAGTATCCGACCCATGCGGCGCTGTCCGAGGCGGTGCCCCAGCACCCAGTGTTTGTGCTCCGCGTGGATGGACAGGTGGGGCTCGCGAATGCCAAGGCGATGGAGCTCGCGGGTATCACGGACGCGAAGAAGCTCGCGAGCGGACTTTTTCACTCCACCGAGCTCCGAGACATTCGCAAGCACGTCCCCAGGGCGACACGGGCGGTCCTCCGGCGGCGGTTGCTCCGTGCCCAGGACGAGTTACTGCAACTCGGGGTCACTGCCGTTCATGCGACGGGGCTCCGACGAGAGACCGTCGACCTCCTCGCGGCTCTCCGCGACAGCGGCGAACTGCGCCTCCGCGTGGTTGGGTACCTCGCCAGCCTTGACGAGCTGGACCTCGCGGATCGAAAGGCCAAGGATCGGCTGGCAGACCGCTTTGACGTGTTCTCGATCGTCGGCGTCGAGGCGCAGCTTGACGGCGGCTTCGGTAGCCGCGGTGCGGCTCTCCTCGCGCCTTACGCGGACGCGCCCGATCAGTCAGGCGAGCTGCTCATGACCGTCAAGGAGGTGGCGGTCATGGCGGAGGCCGCGGCCAGGCTCGGGCTCCAGCCGATGATCCGAGCGACGGGGGATCGGGCCGTGCGCGTGGCGCTCAGGGGCTTCAGTCAGGCCGCGCGCCGTGCGGAGGGCTTCGAAGCCATCCGCCCGCGCATCGAGCACCTGCAGCTGGTGGCGGAGCAGGACTTCCAGACCTTCCGCGAGCTGGGCGTGATCGCGTCGATGCAGCCGGAACACCTGATGGGTGACCTGCGCTGGGCAGAAGCTCGGCTAGGGGGGCAGCGAGTGCGAAGCGCGTATGGATGGCGCACCGTGCAGTCCAAGAGCTCGCGACTCCTGGCCTTCGGGAGCGCCTTTCCCATCGGCTCACCCGATCCGCGCCGCGGGCTCTACTCCGCGATCACGCGCCAGACAGACGCTGGGAAGCCGGCCGGCGGGTTCTACCCGTCCGAGCGACTTTCCGCAGGGGCAGCCATCGCCGCGTACACCTCGGGCGCCGCGGCGGCCGCGCTCCAGGAAGATCGGCGCGGGCAGATCGCGCTCGGCTACGGGGCCGACTTCACGGCGTTCGACCGGGACCTCACCCTTTTGACTCCTTCTACAGCGGCCGAGGCCCTCGAAGCCAAGGTTGTCGCCACCGTCATCAACGGCCAAGTGGCCTACCGACACCCATAACCCAAGCCACCACGAACCATGCCAACCATCGAGATCAGCTACGAGGGCCAGCTTCGGACCCAGGCCGTCCACCTGCAGTCCAAGAGCCCGCTCATCACGGACGCTCCCACGGACAACCAGGGCAAGGGCGAATCGTTCTCGCCCACGGATCTCGTGGCCACGGGGCTCGGGTCCTGCATGCTGACCATCATGGGCATCGTCGCCGACCGCCACGGCTGGGACCTCTCGGCCGCCAAGGTGTCGGTCAACAAGGTCATGGCGGCCGATCCTGTGCGGCGCATCGCTCGTCTCGAGGTGGAGCTACGGATCCCCGGGGACTTCGACGACAAGGCCCGCGCAGCCCTCGAGAAGGCGGCCCTCAACTGCCCGGTTCACGCGACCCTTGGGGCGACGGTGGAGATGCCCGTCACCTTCCACTGGGACTGAGAAGGGCCCGAGGGTGTGTCCGGGGGTGTTCTATTGCGAAACGCTCGGGGCGGGCCCGTTCATGGGCAGCGGTGTGCGCTACAGCAGCATCGGCGGAAGCCTGACGAGCGGCGTTATGCGCGTCTGGAATCGCGGAATGAGAGTGGGATGTACGGATAGTCTTCCCTTGAACAGGCAGGAGAGCCGGGGCAGTTGACCTGCTCCGCGCACCTCGACCTGCCAACCTCTCAAGCCTCTCGATCCGATGGAATACCGCAAAACCAACCTCATGCTCGCCGTCCTGGTCGCCATCACGCTGGCACTGATTCCGGGCTGAGATTCGGCCGCGACCTCGGCTCCAGACCTCGCAACGACTCTTCCAGGGAGTCACCGTCGGTCGTCATCTGAGTCGATGGGGCGTGGAGTTCCTTCTCCGCCCCGAATCCCGTCCTGTAGCGAGCGCACGAGCGCCCAGGGGACGACCACGCGCACGTCAGCTTCGCCCAGTCTGGGATCCAGCTACTTGAGTGCGTCCATGAGCTGGATCACATGATCCACCAGCCGTTCCCGGGCCGCGGTCGGAACGGACCGGGGAATCGGGTTCATCGCCCGCTTAGATCGCGCCAAGTGCGGCATCTTCTTCTTCACCGACCGCGGGTCCGCGATGTAGGTGAGCAGGGACTCCTTGTCCCAATAGTCGCGCTTGCCCACGTAGCTGTTCCCCGAGCCGTTCGGCGCAGTCCCGCGGCCACCGTGGCACTGGGAGCACAGCTTCCCGTACACCTCGGCGCCGGTCATGGTGCTGTAGTCAACGGCTCCTCCGCCTCCCATGGCCATGAAGGCCCCGGCGGTGATCGCGAGGAGGAGTCCCAAGATCCCGAAGGTCACGAGAAGCGGCTTCATACCCCTATCTTCGCGTCCTTAGCCCGCGATCACACCGCCCAACAGGGATCAATCTGAAGGCGGCCTCTCCATCAGGAGCCGCAGCAAGGCAGGACAGCTTCCCGCCCACCAGGCCTTGGCCCCTTTATCCCCGCCTCACTCTGCCTTTGGACTCGACGTGCGCAAGCTTTGGGGGCCACTGCGGCGAGGTCGACGGCATCAACCGGCACTCTGGCGGTCAACGTTTCGTTCCGGCTAGCGGCGATCGTGCCGTATCGAGTCTCCTCCACTGCAACGACGTGTGCTTCACTGTCGTCAGAGTCCCGGTAGCGTTCTGGTCGGATATTGACCTGCGTTCGTGCAAAGGCTCCGTGCCCACGGACGGAGTTGCTATTGTCTAGAAAGCCGTTCCTGCACGGGATTCATTTCGTTTGACTATGACGATCTTTCTCGCATCCCATCCGGTCATTCAGCAGAACCCCAAGCCTGGGGCCACGAACGCGATCCCCAACTGCGAACAATATGAGCCGAGCAGGCAGAAGACCGAGGCCATCTTTATGAGCAGCGACAATTCATCCTTCTTGAGTGCATACTCTGCCGCCCCAGGTTTGACTCCGTCGGATGACCGCCGGAGCGGATACCACAGCCACGCTTCGTCCAATCAGGTTCTCAAGCCGTACGGCGGTACTTTCGAAAGCTCGAACTTTAGCGTAGGCGGATTCATCGTCACGTCGGAGGTGAACTGTGGCCGCTGATTCGAATGGTACTTGGTTGCTTCCCGTGGCGCTGATCTTCGTCATCGCTGCGGGAGCATGGGTCGTCCAGTCGCAGAGTGCCGAGCCAGACGGATTGAGTGCGCTCGGACCGTCGCAGCCAGCCGGCGACCCGACGGAAAGCAGCTCGGACGCTGGGATCGAGGCTCATGAGCCGGTCACGGATAGCTTGAAGGACGACAATCGCGACCGCTCGGTCGTTGAGCTACCGGTCGAGAGATTGTCGCCAGAGTCGGTCGAGTCGCCCCCAACAGGCAATCCAGCCCTCAATCGCCTCTT
>CALHGQ010000609.1 GCA_938030175.1 uncultured bacterium
ATGGGGCAGGGCCCGCGGAGCTTCGCTCCGCGGGCCCTGCCCCGTTCCAGTGAACGCCCGCTACTCGCCACCGCGTCGTTCCGCAGTCCCGAGCTCGGTCTCCAGCAGTGATCGCCTCCGATCACCACCAGACCTCCTCCGCCTACTCGTTGCCCTCGACGCTCTTCCGCCGGCGCCGTCCACGCGGCCGGGGCATCGGCGCGCGGGCCATGACCATCGTCACAAAGGCAACGTACAGGGCGGCCGCCATGCTGAGCCGCAGATCAAGCGGATTCAGCTCACCCGAAAGCATGGGCTTCATCAGGGAGTGCACCGGGTCGCCGACACCCATCATGCCCATCCAGCATCCGGCGAGTGCGACCGCGATCATGATCGACACCGCGGCGTCCATACGACGCAGCTTCGGCGTCAGCGGAGCCTTCTTCGAGAACCAACGCCTGGGCTGGAACGGTGACGTCCCGAGGACACTGAACAGGAAGAGACCGTAGCCGGTGACGCTCATGAGCGTACCGCTCGGTGACCTCTTACCCAACGCTACGATGCCAATGAGGCTGAGCACGAGCATAGCTTGCATGGTGACTCCCATGATGTGGGCTCCCAGGGCCTTGCGATCGGCGAGCCCCCGGTCCGAGAGGCGGCGAGCCACCAAAGCGATCGACAGCATGGACGCCGCGATCACGAACACTCCTGCGTCGAGGGGCGAGACGAACAGCAGCCCCACAAAGAGCAGCAGAACGCCCACCGCCACCAGGCGGTGTCCGCTCACCCAGCCCGTGAACGCAAGTCGGCCTAGCTCATCGGACTGAACGCGTCCGCGGGCTCCGTCGAGTCCCACCGTCCGGTGGAGGGACGACGTGAAGCTCGCCACGGCGAGGCCGCCCACGAACAGGGGCACGAGCGCCGCGCCCAAGGACTTGCCGAGGAGCCCCTTGGCCACAGGGCTCTTCAAAGCCGTCCCAGCGAACGCTTGGGGAGCCACGCTCGCAGGCAGCAGCGACGCGGCAGCCCGCAACCACGGGACGCCCGGGAACCGATCCCACCACGACTCGGTGGTAGCGCTGTTGCTGCTCTGACTGCGCTCTTGGATGCCGCGGTAAACCGCCGCGCGGAACGCATGGTCGGTGGGGAGCGCTGAGGTCACTGCGCCGCCGATGGCTGCGATCAGGTCGCCTTCGGGGAAGGCCTGGGATTCGTCGTTCGTGTTCATGCTCTCGTCTCCTGTTGTGGGGCGTCAGCTCCCGTGCTCATCATCTCTTTCAGTGCTACCCGTGCCCGCCAGAGGCGGCTCGCCAAGGCGTTCTCATCGAGGCCCAAGAGGGCCGCTGCCTCCGGTGATGTGCGGTCCTCCAGGTACCGCACCCAAATGGCCTCGCGCTGGGGTTCCGGGAGCCGCGCGATCGCGTCCGTCAGAGACGGCAGGCGCGGGTCTTTCTCCGGGTCCTCCACGGCGCTGTTCGCCGCGGCCTCCAGGGGGCGCTCCTTCCCCCGTTTTCGCTGGTGGGCTCGCCAGAGGTTGCGAGCAATTCCCCGCAGCCAGGGGCCAGCCTCCCCCGTATCTCCCAGGGAGAACTGGCAGCGTTCCCGCCCCAGCCACGCCTCCACGAAGGCGTCCTGGGCGAGGTCGCTAGCATCGCTGCCAGAGGCACCCCAGGCCGATAGAAGCGCCACCAGGGGCCGTTTCCACCGCATCATCAGCTCGTCAAGTTCTTGGTTCACGTGACCATTGTCGCGGCCGACTCCCTCAGCACGCCGAATCTGAGAAAATCTCCCGTGCGGGGCTCGACCCCCTATTAGGGCCTCCACAGCGGTGGTCGCCGCTGCCACTTGGCGTAGCTAGGTAGCGTACCGTAGGGTCGCGGTATGTCGGACGTATCTGATCGCGACCACGGGATGGTTTCAGGCATGGATCCCACCCTACGGCGAGGGACTTTTGTCTTCGTCACGACGACGAACGCCACCGCGATCGAGCGGATGGGAGCGCACGCCGTCTCTATGTTCCAAGAGGACGAAGGGACCTCCATGATCGTGCCCGTCGACGTGGCGAGCGCAGCCCAGTTCGACTGCTCCCAGCCGATGCGCTGGATGACGCTCAACGTCTACTCCTCGCTCCTGGGGTGCGGACTGACGGCCGCCGTGTCGGGGGCGCTGGCGAGGCGAGGCATCGCCTGCAACATGGTGGCTGCCTTCCACCACGACCACGTTTTTGTCCCCGCCGACCAGGCTGATGAGGCCCTGACCATTCTGCTGGACCTCCAGGCTGGCGCCGGGTCCTAGTCCGCGAGCGCCGCTGTTCTCTCCGGGCAGCTACTTCTTGGGCGGGAATCGCGAGCTCATGGCATCGTCGAGGAATCTGTCAGTTCGGTGAGGGGATTCGGGAGCTTCGCTCGTCCTGGCGGTAGGACCCCATTCGATGACCCACTCCAGCGAACTCACCTCCGGTGCCCCAGGCCCGTTCGAACCGAGTTCGTTCGACCCGGGTGAATGGCTGCAAACGACGCGAGCCCTGCAGCGTATCGCGAGGTCGATCGTGGGGGACGCGGCCCAGTCGGAGGACATCGTGCAGAGCGTCTGGGCGCGGTCATTGGAGCGGCAGCGGGAGCGTATGTACGGAGAGAAGGGAGCCCGTCAGCTGCCGGGAATCGGCTGGCTCCGCCGCGCGGTTAGGCATCGGGCGATCGATGTCCGTCGCGAGGCTGTACGGAGGCCTGTTCACTCAGAGCTCTTCGACACGATGCCGAGCGGTGAAGAGCCAGCGGACAGCGAGATCTCACGCATCGAGACGCAGAGGATTCTGCTCGATGCCGTCGAGGCGTTGGACCCGCCCTACCGCGCCACGCTCTACATGCGCTACTTCGAGGGGATTCCTGTTCGCGAGGTGGCCGCGCGAATGGGGGTGCCTGTGAAGACGGTCGAAACGCGTCAGGCCCGTGCCCTTGTCATGCTGAAGGGGAAGCTCGCTCCCCGACTCGGGAATCCGAAGACCGGCCACTGGGCCCCTGCCCTCGTCGCCTTCTGCAGCTCATCTCCGACGCAGCTTGCTCTTCCGATTCCATCTGCCACTCCGTTCCTCGCCTCGTCACTTTTTGCCCCTCTTGCGGGACTCGTCATGAAGAAGCTCGCCCTAGCCGCCATAGCCATCGCCCTTCTCGTCGCTGGCTGGGCGGCTGTCGATCATTTCTCCGCGACCCCTTCCGTGACGACGGACCTGGCGGCAGGGAACGCACTTGGCCCTGACGTCGATGCCGACAGCACAGAAGTGGTTGAGACGCCCCTTGCGGTCGAAGGCGAGCCGGAACGAGCAGCGCTTGGTGATCCTGCTCCTACCGCAGTGCCCGTCGTCCCAAGCCATCGACCGCTTTCGAACAGCGGGACGCTACGGGTCAAGGTTCGTTGGTCGGACGGGGCACCAGCCGAGGGGGTTGGCCTTGTGGCTGTCAGCCCATGGGCCGTGCCCAGCGGCGTCGTTCAGTACCATCGGGAGGTCTCTGGGGTCGATGGGGTGGCGCTCTTCGCTGAGATCCCCCCTGGGAAGTTCCGCATCAAGAGCGACCGTGCGCTTGATGCGGAAAACGGGGTGCCCGTCGAGATCCGGCCTGGGGAGACAACCGAGACCGCCATCAGGATCTCCAGCGGAATCCAGGTAGCCGGACGAGTCGTCGACGTAAGCGGTCATCCCGTCCCCGGGGCGGGCATCTGGCTCACGTCGGAGACGGGTCGCTGGACGGGCGGCGCCATCGTGGCCTACGCCGATGGGGGAGGGAACTTCAGGCTTCGCGACCTACCAGAGGGGCCGTCCCTTGGTGCCCTCAAGCCGGGATACCTCCGGAGCCGGTTGGTCGATCTCGACCTTGCGGACAAGACGGTGATGCCGGTTGAGGTCGAGCTCGTCGTTGCCAGTGGCGGCGGCGCACTCGAAGGGGTCGTGACGAACGCAATGGGCGAACCCATCGAGGGAGCCGTCGTCGTCATCGGAGACACCAGAAGGATGACCGACATGCGCTCCGATGGTACGACCAAGGAGAACTGGTCTGCGCGCGCCACGACGACCGATGCCGAGGGGCGCTACCGAATGGACTCTCTCATGGCGGGGACGTATCCGCTCCGTGCGCGGCGCCTGGGCCTCGCGCAATCGCACCATGAAGTCAAGGTGGCAGCGGGCGAGGTGGCGCGACAGGGCATCGTGCTCAGCGTCGGCGGCGAAGTCCGCGGAACCGTGACAGACTCTTCTGGCGCGCCGGTCGTGGGTGCCAGGGTCCAGGCGTTCGACGTGAGACTCCCCGAGGGGTACCTCCAAAGTGGACAGATTGACTACGACGGAGCGTTCGCCCAAGAGGTGGCGATCACCGGGGCGGATGGTTCCTATCAGCTCGGCAATCTACCGCGGCGCAAGATGTTCCTCTACGCCCTCGGGCCACGCGAGACTCGCCGGTCGATGGACGTGCTGGTGCAGTTCACGAGGGGTGAAGTCGACCTGGGAGCCGAGGTCGAACATCGATGGGACGCTGTGCTCTCGGATGGTCCGGTGATCTCCGGCAACGTCCGCTATGCCGATGGCGAGCCGATCAAGAATGTCTTCGTGCTGGCGACGAGCACCGGCCACGAGATCCCCGATCGCCGCGCACTTCACACGGAGACCGGGGGCTTCAAGTTCATCCAGCTTCCTCACGCTAGCTACACCGTTTCGGTGCAGATTTGGGACCTGCCGGAGGGAGGAGAGGAGCCGCGGATGACTGGGGTCGTTCCCGGCGGCGATCCGGTCGAGCTCGTCGCTAACTTCAATTCTCCAGCGGACAACACGGACGGGACGGTTCGCGTTCGCTTTCTGGATGCTGGCGAGCGCACGCCGTCCGACGCATCCGTTGAAACGATGCTTGAGTCGCTTGATACCCACTCCTGGCGAAACGGCGATCTTGTGGAGGGCGCTTGGGAGTTCCAGATGGATGCTCCGGGGACCTATCGCCCCATCGCGCTCCTCGGCGATCGTGTGATCGCAGTGGGCGAGCCCTTCGAGTTCACTGTCGGCGCAGATCTCGATCTCGGCACGTTCGAGTCGAAGCCAGGGGGCACGCTTGTCCTTCACTGGGAATGGTCAGAGGAGCATCCACCCGTTGAGGCCAAGCTCTTCCTGAAACATGAAGGCTACCGGTTCGGGGAGGACCTTGAGCTGGGGAATGGCCGAACGCTCCGCCTCGAGAATCTAGAACCCGGCACGGGCAGCATCACCGTTCTCGGGAAGAACTTGGTGAGGGTCGATGCTCCCTTTGAAGTAGCGGCGGGTGAGGAGACGGTGCTCACGGTTTCCATCGAGCCAGCGGTAGGCGTTCCCTATCGCATCGAGCTACCAGAGCTTGAGACGGCGACTTCCTTCACCAGTCGATTCATCAACACCGGTGATGGGTCTGTTGCGTTCGAGTCGACCCTGCCGGATGCGCGCCAGTACCCCAACCCGATCACCTGGGAGATGCCTTTGGCGCCGGGTGACTACCGACTTGAGGTAGAGCTGGGTGATGGGCGACGCGCGGACACCACGTTCACGGTCCTGTCGCTCGACCCTGACGAAGCCCCGACTGCGACGGTCTCGATTCGGTGACGTCGCAGAGATCGTGCTGACCTCGGGAAGCCTCCCTCGTTGGGCGGGGGCGCTATGGCAAGCGCGGCTTAGACGATTCGAGACGACGCGGTGGGGAGGGCGTCCAGGGGGCTTGTCCATACGGCGCGGCGTGGGTACCGTTTTACTACGGTTCTGCTATCACTCTCCTGGCGTTCTCCTGGCGGGCGACGGCCCTGACGGACGCCTAGCCCATCCCTCCTCGCACCCCGTCAGCTCGTGACGGATGACCTTTGGGAATGCCCCCCATGAAGCACTGGATCCCTTCCCGCCTGCTGCTTTCGCACGCCACGCCCCTCGCGCTCGTCTTCGCGGGCTCCGTTCTTGCCCAGGACTGCTCCAGTCCTGACCTATTCGAGGACAACAACACCTGCCTCGACGCAGCGGAGGTCGCCAGCGGGACCTTCTTTGGGCTCAACGTGGCGTCCCAGGATCCCGACTTCTACACCCTGCTGGTCGCAGACGGCGCCACGGTGGACGTGGAGCTGCTTTTTGGCCACGCGCTAGGGGACGTGGATCTCTTCCTCTGGGCTTCGGGCGCGAGCTGTGGAACCGCTGCCAGCGGAGCGAGTGGTCCCTACCTGGAGGCGAGCCTCTCGGACACGGACGGAGAGTCACTCGTCTACACCAACGTCACGGGGGCCGACCAAGACGTGTTCATCGAAGTGGTGCTCCTGGTCCCCGCGAGCTGCAACGAGTACGAGATGATCATCGAATACTCCCAGTGTGCCTGCACGCCGGGGATCGGCACGCCCTATTGCACGCCGAACGCCAACTCCACGGGTTCCCCAAGCTCGATCGTGGCGACAGGCTCGCCGGTGGTCGCACTCAACGATGTGACGCTGTTGGGTTCGAGCCTGCCCACGGGCTCCACCTGCCTGTTCATTGCGTCCTCCACGCAAGACTTCATTCCGAACCCGGGCGCAAGCGCAGGCAACCTCTGCCTTGGCGGTTCGATCGGAAGGTACGCGGGGCCGGGCCAGATCTTGGGCAGCGGGGCGAGCGGCACTGTGAGCCTCGCCATCGACCTGGGCGCGATTCCGTCTCCGACCGGTTTCGTGTCTGCTGCGGCCGGCGACGAATGGAACTTCCAGCTCTGGCACCGAGACCTCGATCCAAGCGGCGTACCCACCAGCAATTTTTCCGACGGGTACCGGGTCCAGTTTCAATAGCGAGCGGCGCGCGCAGCCTGGCGGCTGGCGCGCCGTCCTCTTACGCGCCTACGGGCAGAAGATGACGCTCACTCCGTTGGTGGTGTTGAAGCTTGCTCCGAAGGTGTCGCGGTGCCATGCCTGGAAGTACCACTCCATCCCAGGTAGTACCTGGGTGGAAAGCGCGGCGAAGTCGACCTGGCGAACGCCGAACCCGCCAGGGTCGGCTTGGACCAAGCCTACGCGGGTCAAGGGCCCACCGATGCACAGTCGCCCGTTGCCGAGGGGGCTGTTCGTGACTTGGCTACCCACAAAGAAGACCCCAAAGGCGTTGGGCGGAGCCGCGGACATGGCCAACTGGAATTCGTTGGCAGAGAGACTTTGGGAACCAGCCGCGGCGATGGTGGAGCCGGCCGTCGCACCGTTGGGGGAGATGTCGCAATAGTTGGTGGGCAGTGGGCAATCGCTTTGCCCCACGGCGCTGAAGACCACGTCGTCGACGGCTACGTCGACGATGGAGGTGACGCCGACCAAGTCCGTAGCGCTAAAGCGCACCCGTACCGAGCCGCTCAAGGAGACGAAGGATCCCAGGTCGATCGAGCCCTTTCTCCAGCCCCGCCGCGCCGTTGGAATGAGCGGGTCCGGCACGAAGGCCTCGACCCAAGTGGCGCCGTCGTCGTCCGACAGATAGACGTGGAGACCCTCGACGTCAGGCCGCTCGATGTCGTCCGTGTAGAACCAGAAGGCGAACTCAAGCGTTCCCTTCGCGGCCCCGTTGAACGGAATCGCTGGCGAAAGCAGCGAGGTCGTTCCGGCTCCCACGTTGTTGAAGGCGATTCCTGCACCGAGCCAGCCGGGTCCCGTGATCCAGCAGAGCCCACCGGGCCCCGGCGTGTGGTCGACCTCTGGCTTGGAGGCGCTTGTGATGGGATCGGCGCGCTCCCACTCCCCCAGTTGGGCCGTGTTGGGGCTACCACGTCCCCAGCCTTCGTCCGTCGGACCGTCGAAGTCATACGCCGCAATGATGCGCCTTCCCACCTCGACCTCCGCGAACATGACGATCGGGCGACCGGCTTGCTCGACGGTCACGCGTACCGGAATCCGTGTCCCGTCCGGCGTGCCGGGGCGGATCCGAAAGCTCAGCGGGGTAGGGTTGCTCTCCGTCGAGAACGAAGCGGGCTGCACCATGGAGCTGCCGTCGAGAACGGTGCCGTAGGGGCCGTCGACCTCGAGGCGCAGCACGGTCGGGATGCCATCTCGTCGGCCTGAGTTGCGAACCGACGCGGTGACTTCCACCCGCTCGCCGACCTCGAAGACGCCGTCGGCGTCGCCTCCGTCGCGGACCACAAGGCCCTCTGACCGAAGCCAGATCCCGGCCGCCATCGATGTCCTCGCGAATGCGATCCGGTTCTCTTCGGCCAGCGGAACGATCTGATCCGTTGAGGGCCAGAAGCCGTCGAACTGCCCGCCGATTTCAGGCGCCCAGGTGTAGATGTCTTCGGTCTCGAAGTAGTAGTCCAGCGACGATCCGCCGGTTTCCGACAGGAGTCTTGGAACAGGCGCATGGGAGTAGCCGTTGAGCTCGATGGCCGCGTCGCCGATCTCCTGCAGCTCGTCCCATTGGGCTGGGTAGATCGCGGTGTACGCGAGCGGCGCGAGCCACGCATCCAAGTAGGTATGAACGGTCAATGCGGTGGAAAGCTCGCGGGTCCCGAGGAAGGCCATCATGGCCCGGGTCTCCGGCTCCGAAGCGGCGAAGGGGCCGTGATAGATCAATGAAGCCGGGTCCGAGCTCGACCCCACCGTGGCCCATTGCACCGGGTAGTTGCGGTTGAGGTCGACCCCGAACGTGCCGTCGAAGTTCGGCCTTCGGTTCTTGCGCCAGAGTCCTCCGCCACCGGGGGCGATCGAGCGGTTGTACTCATAGCCGTCGGGGTTCACGCAGGGCACGAAGTAGATTTCGCGTTCGTCAACGAGGTAGGTCGCGAGCGGATCGCTGCCATACGCCTCCAACAGCCAGCCCATGAAGTAGAGGGTGGCCTGCATCGACTCCGGTTCGCGCCCGTGGTGCATCGCGTCGATCAGCGCCTCGGGCTCGTCCTCGTCCACGGCCGCCTGATCGGAGATCTTGACCATCCAAATGTCGCGGCCCTCGTACGTCGTGCCGATCGATGTCTTCTGGGTGATCAGCTCGGGGTAGGTCGCGTGCAGCTGGTCCAGGACGCCGACGATCTCGTCGAACGTGTAGAAGCCGCCCATGCCGCCGGCTCCAAAGGGCGGCGACCATCCCGCGCCGTAGGGCGATGAGCTGCTCGCTGACTCCCTCGCAGATGACCTGAGCCGAGCGGCGTAGTGTTCGACTAGGTCCTCCACAACGACGGCGCATGCGAGCCCGTGGACCGTGGCCTCCGTGATCTGGGTGGAATCGACAATGGCGAGAACCGAGCCGTCCTGGTTGGTTTCGACCACATCGAGCCCAAGCCTCTGCGCGACCCGCGCGGTATCGGTGCCACCGTCGAGTCGAACGAGGTGCTGGGGGAAGGCCTGGGACTGGCTGGCAAGGGCGATCAGAGCAAGTGAGGCGATCATGGGATCCTCTTGGTGTGAGCCTTGGGAAGAGGAGGCGGCTACCGGTGTGCCTCCTCTTTCGGTTTACACTGCCCTAGCAATCTTCGCTACGCACCGTTTACGCAGATCGGCCTCTGACGCGCTGAATAGCCGCTGAGGGGGTCCAGAAGCGGCCTGGCGACTGGTCAGCTACGGGCCAGCTACTGGCCAGACACGGCGCTCGTCAACGCCCGGACGCCTGCCGAAAGGCGAGTCATCACGGTCGCGCCGGGCCCGCCGCGCCCCAGGTCGAACGCCACCGAAGTCAGGCCTAAGTCCCCTGAGGCGATTTCAGCGAAGGCTGGATCGATCGGGCCGTGCCAGACGAGCACCCCCGCGTGGCCGGGCTCCGTTGCGGCCGCTTCGAGGAGCGCCGCGGCGTGGTCGTTCGGAGTCCCGTTGGAGTCGATCTCTAGCAGCGCGACGTGGAGCGGAGCCTCGGCGGCGCGCGCCACATACTCCAGGCCGTGGCCCGTGGCGAAGAGCTTGCGCCCCGCGAGCGCAGCCTTCAGTTCTTCGAGGGCTGCCTCGTAGTCGGTGAGCTGGTCTTCCATGGCGAGGCGCTTAGCCACCGCCGCGTCGGCGGCGGCGGCAGAATCGTCCGCGTTGGGGATCGCGCCCGCCAGGAGCTCGCCCGCGCCATGGATCATCGCGCGCAGGAGCGCGGGGTCGGTCCACGTGGTCGGCACCATGCCGCCGTGGTTGTGGGCGGGGCCCTTGCCGTGCGTATGGGTGACCGTGGCCGTTGAGATCAGTTCACTGGCGCTGAGCCCTTCGCTCAGCTTCAGCGTGCGGCTCGGTGGAAGACCCGCACGCTGGGCCCAAGGCTCAAACTCGGCGCCCATGAGGACGACGCGGCGAGCGGTGACTAGGGCGGCGAGGTCCTCGTCAGTGGGAGACCACTTCGCGCTCCATTCGTCGCCAACGCGCTGGAGGTTCTCGGGCCGAAGGGTCAGCGAGGCGATCAGCTCGGCGGGCGCGCTCGCCACAGTCACGACGTCGCGGATGGAGGCTCGCGCCTGCCCGGCCGGGGCTTCGGCCCCACAGCCGGTGAGCAGCGGCAGTACGGGGGCAAGGGACGAGATGACGAGGGCGCGGAAACGTGACATCAAAAGGAAGCGACAAGGTCTGGGAGGAGGCGCAAGGTGGCCGCGGTAGCCGCGAGGCTGATGAGCACGGCGACGGCGAGGGTGCCGAGCACTTCGATCCCGATCAGCGTGCGGGAAGCGCTCTTCGGCGCTCCGATGCGATCGAGCGTGCGCATCTCGGCGGTGCGCAGGCGTGACGACAAGAGGAAAACGAGGGCCACCAGCGCGGCGGTCGTGATGATCAAGAAGACGCCTACGAGGTCGAAGAACGCCTTCACTTTGAACACCACCCCAAGAAGGTCGTCGATGACGGAGCTCGGCGTCACAGCCTGCAGCGGCATCCGTGCATTGACCCCGCTCTTGAGGAGCGTCGCATCCTTCGCGGAGTGCGGCACGGCCAGGACCGCGGTTAGCGGTAGAAGCGACGTGTCTCCGTGGTAGTGGAAAGAGGCCTCGTTGGCCTCCGTGACTTCGGCGTACTCGATGAGCGCGCCGCTAATGGAGACCGAGTCGTCCGTCTTGGTGAGCACGAGCTCTTCGTCGATCTCGTCCGCGTTCTCGTGCCCGTGGGCGATTCCCTCCAGCACCCAAGCCGTGCGCACGTCGCAGAAGACGGCGCCGTCATCCGGCGAGGAGGTGGGGGCGTAGACGCCGGCGACCCGCATCTTGAGGGCCGGGGGACGCGCGATATCGTAGAGCTCGGTCGGGTCCGAATAGAGATAGTCCCCGGGCCCTAGATCCAGTTCCTCTGCGACGTCGGCGCCGAGGGTGCAGGTGCCGATGCGCAGTGGGTCGGCGCCAGCGGCGAGGCGTAGGTCACGGAACTCGGCGTACTCCACGCTGGTGGCAACCACCGGGTAGCCCCGGGCGGTGAAGCGCTGGTGCAGCGGAATGCAGACCGCGCGTCCCTCATCCTGCAGGTTCTCAAGGGAACGATAGGTGATCGTCTCGATGCGCTCCGAGGGGCGGTAATAGAGGGCCGCCAGCGTCAGGTCGTAGCGGTTGCCCGGCGCGCCCACGAGCAGCGGAGTGGACTCCGCGCGGGTGCGAAGATCGCGGTTGTAGCGCTTCGCGAGGACCCCCGCGGTGAGCGGAACCCATAGCGCCAGCGCGATACACAGGATAAGCAGCAGGCTACGACCCGCGTGGGCCCGGGCGTGACGCCAGGCCAGGTAGAGGAGTCCGCTCATGGCGTCGGCTCCTTTGCGGGTCCAAGTTCACGCACGTCGATCACGCGGTCAAAGCGGTCGAGGAGTGAATGGTCGTGGGTGACCATGAGAAGCGCGGCGTCGCGCTCGCGGGACTGGGCCAAGAGGAGGTCGAGCACCGAGTCCGCGGTCTTTGGATCGAGGTTCCCGGTGGGCTCATCGCACAGGACAAGCGCCGGCGACGCGATGAGTGCGCGTGCGATCGCCACGCGCTGGCGCTCCCCCTGGCTGAGCCGCTGGGGCACGCGCCTCAAGAGGCCCTTCACGCCGAGGGTTTCGGCCAGTTCGTGGGCCCGTCCGCGCGCAGCGGCCAGGTCGCCGCGCCCCAAGCGAATCGGCAGGAGCATGTTGTCGAGGGCGCTCAGGTAGTCCAGCAGCTCAAACTCCTGGAACACGAGTCCCACCCGGCTCGCACGCTGCGCCCGCCGTTCGCGCTCGCCCAGCTGGTCGAGGCGCTGGCCCGCCAGCGTGACTTCCCCCGAGTCCGGAGTGAGGATGCCGGCGAAGAGATGAACGAGGGTCGTCTTCCCCGCGCCGCTGGGCCCGATGCACGCGACCGTCTCGCCAGCGCTCAGGGAGAGATCCTTGACGTGGAGTTCGAACGGCGCAGCGTCCGTCCCGCTGTCCTGCCTGCGGAACGTCATGTCGCGCATGGACGCCGCGCTCGATGGGCTAGAAGTCACGCTCTTCGTCCTCACCGGCTGGGCGCCAGCGGTCTACGTTGTCCATGTCAAGATCATCGAGGGGCTGGGCGTCGATCCGGCGCTGCTCGATGGGCTGGCTCCCCGCGATCCGCCAGCCGGCGTCCCCCGCATGGACCGTGTAGCTCGCGATGTACTCGTTCGTCCGGGTGTGCGCGTGACCCCAATGGTAGACGGCGCCGTCCACTTGCCACTCGCACTGCAGGCTGAAACCCGCGCGCTTCTCCGGGCCCACAAGGCCGATCTCTTCCACGTCGATTTTGACGTGGCGCACCGCCGTGACCTTGCTGATCGCGCCGCCCTCTTCTTGGAGCACGAGGCTGCGGTACACCTCATCGTAGAGCCCGGCGAGGAGGTCTCCATCGACGCTCTGTTCCAGCGCGTCGTAGACGGCCCCTTCGTCGGTGTAGTCGAACGCACGGTAGATGTTCTCGTGCAGCGGCTCGAAGATCGCCAGCGCCTCCGCTTCCGTCGGAAGCTCGACGTTCTTGGTGGTGAGCTGGAGCGCGACGAGGGCGCCGAAGCCCACGGCGAGCGGGCCGAACAGCGTTCGTCGCAGGGAGGTCGGACCCTTGATCGCGCACAGGAGCGCCAGCACCGCCCCGGCCGCGGCTCCCCAGGGGAGGCGCCGCTCTTGGCTCTGGGCGATGGCTGGCACCTCGGCGAAGCGGCCGCGGCCTTCTTCGGCCTCCCGGTGCCAGGTAAACTGTGGTTCGCTCTTTTCGAAGGTCACAACGCGATCGACGCCCGCCGCTGCGACGAGGGCGAGGATTTCGATCGTGGGCGTCGGGCGATCGGGCAGGGCCGCCTGTTCGTTTTCGGGCCACACGCCCCAGGTGACCGAGACGCGCCGCGGCGGCGACTTGCACGGGTAGCGCAGGGTCAACCGCGTCTTGGCCACGGCCCGCGCGCCGAAGCGAACGAAGTGCGGGAAGAGCGTGGGGTCGCCGGGATCAAACTGAAAGTCCAGGCGGACGTCGGGCCGGACCGGACGCACGACGGCCCCGTCGATCTCGACCTCGTTCTGAGACGTGAAGAGCTCGAGGAGCGCCTCCATGGCGTCCGTGGCCTCAGCCGCCGCCAGCGTGCCTTCCTCCTCGCGTGGGGCGTCGGTCGTCGCGTCGAGGAACGCGAGGTTCGTGACGATGATGAGCCGGACCTCATCGTCCTCCACGGCGACGCGCAGGTCGACGTCGGGTCCGTCCTTTGGATCGAACACGCCTGATCTCTCCGCCGCACCTGCTGAAATCCCCAGGCAGAATGCCGCGATCATCCACGTCACGACTCGCAGGAACCGCCCCGCGGCGGGCGCGAAGATCAGCGAAGAGGAGGCGAGAGTGGAGCGGATGAGCATGGGGGCTGGCGTACGGATAGTTGGTCGAACGTCGAACTTACGCCGGATCCAATCACGGAGGGCAAAGGCAAGGGGGAATCGTCCTACGATAGCGGGCCCGGGACCGAGACCTTTGCTGCTCCCAAGTCTCGGCCCCACTGCCTCCAGGTTCCAACCCCATGACCCTGAACTCTTCCGAAACCTTCGACGTCTCTCAAAAGCGGCGCGCGCCGCGGCTCCCCCGGGGTGCCGGTTTCGCCGCCCTTGCGTCTTGCCTCTGCGTGGGCGCACTCTCGGCGACTCCGGCCCAGAGCACAGTGGCCCAGAGCACAGTGGCCCAGAGCGCAGTGGCCCAGAGCGCAGTGCCCCAGAGCACAGCGCCCCAGAGCGCAGTGCCCCAGAGCGCAGCGCCCCAGAGCGCAGTGCCCCAGAGCGCGGGGCCCCAGAGCGCGGGGCCCCAAGACGAAGATCGGCCCGTGATCGCCGAGGCGCTGGCGTCGGTCTCCGAGGAGGTCCGAACGTACAACGATCACCTGACGATTCTGGCGAGCCCGTGGATGGAGGGGCGGCTGCCCGGCACGCCGGGAATGGAGCGCGCCATGGAGTACATGGAGTTCCACTTCAGAAAGTACGGACTCCGCGCGCCGTTCCCCGAGGAGGTCGAGAACGCCGATGGCACGATCGCCGTTCGCCCCGGGGCGAGCTATCGCCAGCCCTTCCGGCTGCGCAACACGTTGACCGTGCGCCGCGCGGTGCTAGCGCTCTCCGGCGGCGAAGGAGTCGAGGAGGGAGCTTGCACGTTCGAGCATGGCTCGAAGAACGACTTCACCGCGACGTCACTGGGTTCCAGCGGATCGGTCAAGGGTCAGGCGGTCTTCGTCGGCTACGGCATTGATCGCGGGCCCGACGGGTACACGAGCTTCCCCGCGGACCTCGACCTTGAAGGAAAGATCGCCGTGCTTCTGCGGTTCGAGCCCATGGGGGAGAACGGCTGGAGCAAGTGGCGCAACGGAGCTGAGAGCTGGACGAACCACACGAAGTTCACGGGTAAGGTTCGAGCCGCGGCGGACCGCGGCGCTGCCGGAATCATCATTGTGAACCCGCCGGGGACGCCGGACCCCCGCGTGCGCTCGCTGCGCCCCGCTGGCGGCGTGGCGTCCAGCATGCTGGACATTCCCGTCTTGCACATGACCACGGAAGCGGGCACCGCGCTGATGGCCGCGGCTTCGAGCGGGCTGTCCCTGGATGACTGCCGCCGCCGCGCCGACGAAGGAACCTACGCCGTGGCGCTGCCCGGTGAAGTTTCGATCGACGTGGACATGGGGCGCGACCAGACGGTGGCGGAGAACGTCGTGGGCGTGCTCCCCGGCAAGGGGCGCCTTGCGAATGAGTACGTCACGGTCGGCGCGCACCTCGATCACCTCGGCATGGGGCGCTTTGGCTCGCTGGCGGCCCCCGGGTCCCGCGGCAAGAAGCTCCACCCCGGCGCGGACGACAACGCATCGGGCTGCGCTGGCATCCTGCTCATCGCCGAAAAGATGGCCGCGACGTACGCGGAGTCTGAAGGCGACCGGCGCTCCATCGTGTTCATCGGCTTCAGCGCGGAGGAGTCAGGGCTGCACGGTTCACAGTTCTACGTGCGGAACCCCGTCGCGCCGATTGCCCAGCACACGCTCATGCTGAACTTCGACATGATCGGGCGGATCGAGAACAAGCGGCTGAAGCTGTCCGGCCTTGAAACCGGGAAAGGGCTCAACGAGTTCGTGGCCCCGATCGTCGAGTCCTCCCCGCTCACTGTGATCGGAAGGGCCCACTCTGGGGGTGGCAGCGACCAGGTCAAGTTCGAGGCCGAAGGGGTCCCGGTTCTCTTCGGGATCCTCGAGCACCTACACGACGATCGGCACACTCCGCGGGACGTGTCCTCGCTGATCAACCGCGTGGACGCCGTGCACGCGTCACGCCTCTTCTACGACATCGCTCTCGCGGCCGCCGAGCGCAGCGAGCCCTTCGGGTTCAAGCCCTACGCCGAGCGCCCGCCCGAGGTCCAAGAGGAGCGCCGCGCGCGCCGACCCAGGCGCAAGGTTCGCCTGGGTGTGTCCCTGCGCAACGCGAACGACCTACGGGTGACCTCGGTCGCGCCGGAATCAACGGCTGACGAAGCCGGCCTCCAGACTGGGGACCTGCTCCTTGAGTGGAACGGCTCCCCGCTGACTGACCTCACGGCGACCTTGAACGCAGCCCGCGTCGGGGATCTCGTCACGCTCACGGTGCTCCGTGACGGCAAGCGAACCGTCCTGGAGCCCGCCGAGCTCCAGGCGAACCGATCGAGGGACGCCGAGGGCCCACCGGCTCCCGCGCCGAGCCCTCAACCCAGCGCGTCGCCCCGCGGCGGGTCGGGCGTCATGTTTGGCATCCGCCCTGTCTACACGGACACGGGCGGCGGGGTCCTCGCCGAGAGCGTGACGAAGGACAGCCCAGCGTTCGACGCGGGGCTCAAGGCCGGAGATCGGGTGCTCACATGGAACGGCGAGGAGATCGATGGGGCCCGGGACCTCGGTGGACTGCTCCGATCCGCGAGCCCTGGGGACGTGATCGAGGTGACGATCGAGCGAGACGGAAAAGAAATTGCGAAGAAGGTGACGCTCCGCGCTCGCGGAGATAGATCCTGACGTCTGTGACGAAACTTCATCCCAGATCGCGGGCGGCTCGTCATACAGAGTCGTCCGCGTCTTTTTTGTATCCCCGCTCCGTGGCGCGCAGCCTCGCGGTAGTGGCCCTGACATTGGTGGGCTGCGGGACCCAGGTGGACGCCGGTGGCCCCGGCGCTTCTGGATCGGAAGCGGACAGCGTCCCACGGCCCGACGTGCTGATCGTGGCGGTGGATGGCCTCTCCCTCGGCGACATCGGCGTCTTTGGTGGAGACCTTGCGGTCACTGCGGGATTCAACCGCCTCGCGGAGGAGGGCACGGTCTACGTGGACGGGTTTGCGCCTTCCCCTTGGCCGGACGAATCCCTCGCTGCTCTCCTCTCCGGGCGCCGCGCAGCGCATCTCGATGGCTCGCCGTGGACGCCCTCGCTGGCGGAGACGCTCCAGCACGATGGGTACAGGACCGCTCTTGTGCTCGGCCATCAGCAGCACCTGCCGCCGGTGCTTTCCCCGGGCGCGGGACAGGGCCCGAGCGGCGCGGCGACGGAGGCTTCGTCCCGTGGGACCCAGGGGTTGAAGGTCCCGGGCTTTGGGGCGACCGTCGTTCCGGAGAACGCCCCGACGATCAGCGGAGCCCGGGCCGACGAGGTGACGGACGCAGCCCTCGCTTGGCTCAAGGAGGTCAACGGCCCAGCGCTCATGGTCGCAACCTTCGGTGACCCCCGGCCGCCGCACCATCTCTACGCGGGTCTCGTCCCCGGGGCCGACGTCCCCTACGAAGGGCCGATCGTGGCGGGGCTCAGCCACGCGGAGCTCCTGCGCCGTCGAGGCGAATACACGGACGACGACCACACGCGGCTGGCGGAGCTCCATGCCTCGGAGGTCTCGATGGTGGACGTGGAGTTCAAACGCCTCGCGGGCGCCTTCGTCGCAAGGCGCAAGACGCCGCCGGTCCTCGTGGTCGTCGGCCTGCGACCCGCAGCCCTCGGACAGGGGGGGCGCTACGGTCTCGTTCCGTCCTTCGACCCAGGGGCGCTCCAGGTTCCGATCATGGTCCGCTTCCCAGAGCCTCTGGCGTCGACGCCCGAAGAGACGGCGATGCAGAGCGCCAAGCTGCGCGGCGACGTTGAGGTTCCAGCGACCCTCACCGACGTAGGCCCTACCGTTCTCGACTCCCTGGGCTTCGAGCCGCGCTACGACATCGACGGTCGCTCCCTCTTCCCCGGAGCTCGACTGCAAGGCAACGAGGACGTTCTCGGCTTGACCCGCCGCGGCATTCGGGGGGGATGTTTGATCTCCGGCGATCGCGCTGTGAGCCTGGAGTTCTCACCCGATCAGGTGCACTACTACCGCAGGCCAGACAGTGCGACCCCGTTTGCGGAGATGGCGGTGCCGACTTCGGAAGAGCTCGACCTGGAAGAGCGCTTCCGGGGTCAGGTGGAATCGTTGGGCATCAAGTAGTCGCGTAAGCTCTGGTGGGGCGTGAAACCACCAGCGAGTTCAGTCGGTCCTTTCGAGGATGGACAAGCTATTCTTTGAATCAGCCATGGATCACCACCAGCAGCCGCCGCGCCGACCTGAGATCATCGTCGTTGGGGGCCCCAACGGGGCCGGCAAGACCACGACGGCGGCCAGGATCTTGCCGTACGGATTGCACGAGGGGCAGTTCCTGAACGCGGACTTCATGGCAAGGGGCGTCTCGCCCCACGATCCCGCGGGAGCGGCGGTCGAGGCCGGTCGCATGATGCTGACTCGGATGCGGCAGTGCAGGGAAGCGAAGCAGAGCTTCTCCTTTGAGTCGACGCTCGCGTCCCGCGGCATCGCTCGCTTCTTGATCCAGGCGAAGGCCGAGGGCTACATCGTGCGTATGGGGTACGTGACCCTCGCGCGCCCCGAGCTGTCTGTGCTGCGCGTTGCCCAGCGGGTCTCCCGTGGCGGGCACGACATCCCGAAGGACGTGATCGTGCGACGGTACTGGCGGAGCCTCGTGAACTTCGAGCGCCTCTACAAGCCCCTATGCGATGCGTGGACCTTGTACGATAACGGAACGAATTCGCTCACAACGACGGCGAGCCAGCAGCAATTTCACGAGGTAACCATCCATGACTCAGCACTCTGGGAACGATTCGATGCCCTCCGAACACGGGCACTCCTTCGATGACTACATCGCGATGACTCCAGAGGAGATGGCGGCGCGGGTAGAAACGGAGGA
Organism: uncultured bacterium; assembly: GCA_938030175.1. Classification (GTDB taxonomy): domain Bacteria; phylum Planctomycetota; class UBA1135; order UBA1135; genus Saltatorellus. The sequence continues at coordinate 18,556 of CALHGQ010000609.1, forward strand.
AGATCGACGCGAGCTGGAGATTCAGATTCGCATGTACCGCGAGGGAGCTCGTGCCGTTCGCGAAGAGGTCGCTTGGCTTGAGAAGCACAACTTCCCCGTGTGGATCCTCCACAACGACGAGATCATCGATGCCCGTACCCTCTCCAAAGAGGAACGAGCACGCATGGACAAGGGGGAGCAGGATCTCTCCAAGCCGGAGATGATCCTCCGGCTCATGACGCCCGCTGAAAAGGCCGCTCGTAGGAAGAAGTAGCGCCGCTCCGGTCGCGGCGAGAAGGAGCCAGGGGCAGAGCCGCCGCGTACCGCCGCTGGCCGTCACTTCGCCTGCTGCACCTGGACCCCTTTGCGGGTTCTGCGCACGTCGTCCTCAAAGCGTTGCTGACGGACCGCTGAGTTCGAGTCGTTCTGCTCGAACACGTTGCTCAGGTAGTTCGTCTCGCCCATTCCCTCGTCCCTGACCTCCACTGCGTGGTCGGGGCCGGCGGGCTCCGAGCTTCCGTAGAACGCGTAGTGCTGCTCCGGTGCGGCTTGGTCCTTCGCCTTCCGGGTCGCGCGAGCGATCACGGTCACTCTGCCCTGCATCCCGTCGGCGGCGGCGACGCCCCGGCGGTCGGTCTCCACGGACTCGATGGACTGGCCGATGATGCGGACGGACGCGCCCTCTGCGAACGTGTCGGTGGAGGCGAGCATCGCCTGGGCGCGAACGGATCCATCCCCGGGCAGCACGACGTCGAGATCCAGGTCGGTGGCCAGGAGCAGCGCCGATCGGTGCACTTCGCCACCACGGAGCATGGCGAGGTAGGCGCCGGGGGCCTCGAGGGCCACTTCGATCTCGCCGTCCGCGGGCCGCAGGACGGAACGCTCCAGCGTGACAGACTCCGCGAGGGTGGGGGTGACCCCGGCGAGGTCCACGGCGGTCACGCGGCTGAGGTCACGCTCGCGGATCGCCAGGGTCATGAGGTCCACGGGGTACACCAGCACGTCGACGCCGTCGATCCCCTTGTGGTCGAAGCGGACCTTGGCGACTTCCCCAGGGCGCACACGGACGACTTCTTCGTCGAGCGTGAGGCGCTCAGAGCGAAGCTCGCCGAGGGCGGCGCGGGCGTCGGCGAAGAAGCCCTCGATCCGTGCGTAGTGCTCGACGGCCTGCGCCGTGTCTTTACGTGCATGGAAGACCTGGGCGAGGATGTAGACCGCGAGGTTGCGGTTGGGCGACCACTGGCTCCGATTGCCGCCCATGTCGAGGGGCTTGGAGGCGATCTCCTGCAGGATCTCGACCGCGCGCTCCTCTTCCCGTGCTGGGTCGTCGCCGCCGGTGTCTGACCAGCGGGCCACGGCCTCGGAGTAGCGGAACGAATCGCGGAAGATCGGGTCCTCGATCACGCGGCCGAAGAGCTCCGCTCGCTCCGCTGCCCGGGTCCACTGCTTGAGCTGTGCGTAGGTGGCCACCAGCGCGAGCCCGGCGTCTGCGGATACGCTGCCGCTCTTGCCGCCGAGCGCGACCTTACGGCGTAGCCGAGACACACCGCGCAGGGTGAGAGCGCTTCGCTCCTTTGCACCTAGCCCATAGCTGCCGCTCGTTTCCAAGCCGCGATCGATGAGCCTGCCTGCGAGCGCAAGGTCCGCGTCGTCAGCAGCCGGCGAGTCCGGATAGCGGCGCCAGATCTGCGCGGCCATCTGGCTCGCTCGCATCCACTCGCCCGCTTCGTCCATGGCGGCGGCGACGCGTAGGTCCTCGCCGAGGGTCTCGTCGATGATGGCCTTGTACAGGAGGTTCGCGCGGAGCGGCTCGCCGATGCCGGTATAGGCTGCGGCGATACGCAGAGTGTCGTCGAAGGACACGAACAGGCTCGGCTCACGCTCCTTCAGGATCTCGAACCAGTCCACGATGGCCCGGTCGTCGGTGGTCCCGCGTCCCGCAGCCTCTTCCTTGAGCGTGGCGAAGAGCAGGAGCCTCGCCGTTTCGGACAGCGCGTTCGGGCGCAAGGAGTCCTTCCACTCATCAAAGAGCGGCTTGAGCGCTTCGATCGCCGCCTCCGAGTCGCCGTCCTCGAACGCGAGGCGCCCACGGGACAGTCGCTCGTCCGGAGTGGGCCTCAGGGTCCGCTCCGGTGCGGCGCCAGGCGCGTACACCGTGAGCCGGCGGCTCTCCCCATAGACGGTCATAGCCGGGTTGAGCGCACTGCGCAGGGTGGGGGCGCGGAGGGCCCAGGTTCCGGGTCGGGTGCCCACCACGTCGAGGACCACGCGGGCGCTTCCAACCGTTCTCGGGATGCTTGCGAGGAGCGCGCCATCGACGATCTCCGCCGATGAAACGCCGTGGCTGCCGCTCTCCGCAAGGGTCGCCGTCACGCCAGCCGGCAGCGGCAGCTCCAGGAAGAAGTCATGGCGCTCCATCGAGGACTTCATCGAAGGCACGCGGAAGTCGATGGAGACGCGACCCTCGCCGCCGTACGCGATGCCATCGATGTGGTCCTCCCAGCGCTTGGAAGCAGGGACTTCGACGCTCCTGAATCCATCGCTTAGGTGACGTCCGCGCCAGCGCGGGAGTGGCCCGCGCAGCTCGGCCGCGCCGATACGGTACGGGAAGCCCTGCTTGGGCTCCGGCGGCGTCTTGGCAAAGCCCTCGGCCAGAAGGGCGAAGTCGAACGCGGGGCCGCTGATCAAGCGCAGGGTCACTGCCGCGGACGTCGCGCCCTCTCTCGGAAGGCCCAAGCTGAGCTCGCGCGTTCCACCAAAGGCCTCCTTCGGGCGCAGCTGCACCGTCTCCGGCGTGCCCCCCTCGACGGTCACTTCGAAGGTGACCGGGGCCGAGCTACTGCTCTGCAGCGCACCCGCTGCGGCTGACGCGGCGACTGCGAGGCCGCATCCGACGGGCTCTGTCCAGGGCCTTTGGAGCCGCAACTCTTCTCGCCCGGAGTCAGCGGCGGCGCCGGTTCCCGAGCCCGCCTCGGCCAAGGCTAGCGTAGCCAGTGCCATGCGCTCCAGACGCGACGACGTCGGGGGCAGCATCTCGGCGCCCGCGTTCAGTAGGTCTGCGACTTCGACCGCCATCGGCAGCCTATTCGCCGCCGCGAGGGCAAGCGCCAGGGGGGCCAGCGCGTCCACACCAAGCCGCGCACGTTCCCGGTGCAACCGGTTGAGCACCAGGTCGTTGCCGCGCTTGGCGGACTCCAGCGCCCAGCACAGCCGCGCTCGCTCTTCATCGCTGTCCGCGCTTGCGAGCATCGACTCCGCCAGCACAACAGCGTTCTCCAGGAGGTCGCCCGGCACGATAACGCCCGTGTCCTTCGCGGCCGCAAGCGCGACGATCGCAAGGCTCGTTGTGTAGGGGTCGCTCTCACCTTGGATCGAGCTGCGCCAGCAGCCGGAGCCGCGGCCCCAGCCCCCGTCTTCGCCGACGCGGCTGAGAAGAGCTCCGACCAAGCCTTCGCTGCGCTGCTTGAGGGCTTGGACCACGTCGGGTTGAAGTCCACCCGACGACGACGCGCGATCCTGGAGCTTCGACACGCCGAGGAGTTGGCTCGCGACGGCGAGCGCCCCTTGGCGAACTCCGCGCTCCAAGGGCGTGGCCGCGCGGCGGCTGTGGGCCCCGGGCCGCGGCGCTACGCCGAATCCCGCGTCTCCGAGGGCCGCGTCCACGAGCCACTGGGCCTCGGTGGCGCCTGCGATCAACGTCAGGTCCACGATCTCCACGCCGTTCAGCGAGAGCTCGACCCCCTCTTCCGATTGGGTGCGGCCTGCGGCAGTGTCCGTCACGAGGTAGCCCTCTGGACGGACGACGCTCCCTCGCGTGTCTGTGGCAGTCACCGGCTTGGGCCCCTGGAGGCTCGCCGTCAACTCGAACTCGAGACCCCCCTCCGCGGTGATGGGGGGCAGCTTGTCGAAGGTGTAGGAGAGGCGCGTGGCACCCGCGGGCAAGACGGCCGTCCCGCGCTGAACCGATTGCCGCGGCTCCGCGGTGGTGATTCCGCCTTTCTCGTCGGCGCGCAAGCCTGCCACCCGCAGCTCAAATTCCACGGGCACATCGGACCCACGGGGGCCCCTGAGGATGACCTCTCCGCGCAGCTGGGGTTCGTCCCCTTCACTGAGGTAAGGAGGCGCATTCAGCACGGCCACGACCTCGGAGCTTGTGACGATCGTCGCAGCCGCCGAGCCGAACCTGTGGTCCTTCGTGACTCCCGCCGCATCGAGCTGCCAAGTGGCCTCGAGCGTCGGCATCGCGATGGTGAGCGTGGCCACTCCTTGGGCGTCCGTCAGAACGCTTGCGCTCCAATGGGCCGTGGGGTTGTCAAAGCCCACCTCCTGGGCGCCCTGGGGCGAGTGGCTGCGCTTTTTCTGCCTGGCACCGAATCGTCCCGAGCCCGGAGCGATCTGGCTGCGGCGCGGAGCCGAAGCCTTCGCGGCGGGGGAGGGCACGGCGTCGAAGGCCATCTCGGCCTCTTCCGCTGCCATTTCGAAGGCGGCTGAACCGAGCACGTCATCGACGCCTCCTCGCATCGCGTCGAGCTCTTCCCTCGCGTCCGCGCGCTGGCCTTCGGCCAGGATGGCGGCGTCGATGTCCTCTGTTGTTGCGTCGTAGTGAAACGTCGAGCTTGCGCCTGCTACGAAGGCCGGCGTGCGGCTGCCTTGGATCGTGAAGTGATCCGCTAGCCTGCCGCTCTGCTGGGGGAACGCTCGCAGGAGTGCCTGGTCGACCAGCGCGACGCTGACCTCGGCTTGCACCGGTTGACCCAGTCCATCCGTCGCTCGAATCACAAGGTTGGCCGTGCCGCCGGACTCGACCTGCTGGGGGACCTCCAGGGTCAGTTCGAGGGGCCTTGTTACCCGGAACGTGGCGCTCCGCTCGAAGAACTCCTGTCCGCGAATCGCGGAGATAGAAACGAGCACGTCGGGGACGTGGTTCACGGCCGCGGCGAAGCTGAGTTCGGTGACCCCCGGCTCCAGCGTGAGCACGCGGTGCTCAAGCACCGTGGAGCCCTCGATCGTCATCAGGGCGAGCCCCCCCGACTCGGAGCGATCCACCACGCGCACCTTGCCGTCCTGGCCAGCGAAGATCGTGCCGTCGTCTGCGAGCACGCGGAGGGCTTCCTGATCGTTCTTGCCGGACACGGTGGCCGAGCACTCAGCCGTGACCTCTCGCCCGAAGCGGTCCCGTGCGCTCGCGCGAATGACGAGGGTGCCACCGGACTCCGAGGAGATGGGAACCGTGGCGATCCCCGACGTGTTGGTGGTGGTCACGGAGTCGAAGATGCGCTCTTCGGCGAACCGCCCCGGGCGGGGCGAGAACCTGCGTGTGGCGACGACGCGGACCTCCGTCGGGAGAGTCTTCCCATCCGGCGCCGTGGCCGTGACCGTCGTAAGGAACGACTCCCCTGCCAGAACCACGTCCCGCTCCAGGCTGATGTTCATCGCGAGGGCCGAGGCCGCCACCCGCACCGCGACGTTCGCCGCTGCGCCACCTTCTTCAGGGAGGTGGGCCTGGAAGCTGAGCTGCTCGCCTTCGATGGCTTGGTCGGTCCCGTAGTCGAGGGACGCCTTGCCCATCTCGTCGGTGATCCCGGCGACTTGCGTACCCTGGGGGTCGTGCCAGACGATGGGGGTGCCCGAGAGCGGCGCGCCCCATGCGGTACTGGCCTGGGCCTCGACGGTGACTGCCTCGCCGCGCATGATCACGGACTCGGCGACGGTCAGATCCAGCGTGACGCGCGGCACTTCGATTTCGCCGACCGTGAAGTGTGCCTGGGCGCGAACGCCCGACGGGCCCTGGGCCACGAGCGACCACTGACCGCTCGGGGCGGCTGAGTCGAGATCGAAGCTCCCATGCAGGGTGCCGTACTCGCTGATCTCGTCGGTGAGAATGCGCGCTGGGGCGACGCCGTTCGGGCTCCTGAGCTCGACCTGGTAGCTCGGGCCCGCTCCACGGCCGGACTTGGCCGAGGTTGGGATCCGCCACTCGCCGTTCTGAACGTCGCGCAGAACGGCGCGGAAGCTCACCTCGTCGCCTGGGCGATAGGCCGAACGGTCGACCTGCATGTGTCCCCGAGAGCTCAACGCGAGCGCGTGGCCCCCGGTGCTACCTTCGAGGTGCGTTGCGGCGACGTGGCCGTTCTTCGTTGCGAAGACGTGGGTGTCATCCCCGAAGACCGTGCCCTTTGGCGCCATGACGGACGCGATACCGCCCGCGTCGGTGCGCAGAGTCGCCGTCTCGCGCTTTCCATCGACCTTGTACGAGACGGTGATGTCCACGCCTTCCGCGACCTTCGGGACGCCGTCAGGGCTGACCTCTGTGACGAGGACAAAGACCTGGGAGTTGGCGCGCTTGACGATCATGTCGAGGTCGCTTCGCACCCCGAGGGTGGTCGCGCGCTTGCCCTCGGCGATCACCGTGATCGCGAAGACACCGGGGGCCGTGTGCTCGCTTCCGAGCGGCACCTCGACGCTGCGCACGAGGCTCGCGAAGGGCTCGTAGTCCTTGACCTTTAGCGTCTCCTCAAAGTCGGGGGCGATCAGGTCGAGGTCCAGGCGGTCGATGCCGACTGTGGTTCCGTGGCGCTGGAAGTACTGGCCGAGATCGAGGCGCACTGCCTGCACCGTGACCTCCTCGATGTTCCGGGTGTCGACCTCGATCGAGACTGGTTCGCCAGGTCGGGTGAGGCCCAGCGTCTTGACGCGGAGGACCGTGTCCTGCATTTCGCGCAGCCGGAAGATGGCGGTGGAGTGATCGCTTCCCGCAACACGCTGGTAGAGCCCGATGGCGCGCTGGGGATCTTCCAGATGGTTCTGGGTGATCTCTGCTGCCTGGAAGAGAGCGCGACTGCAGAGCTCGGGGTCCCCCGCCTGACTTCCGCGTGCGACCTCTTCCAGTCGCTCCACGGAGATTCGATAGAGGGCGACGCGCTCTGCGAGTGCGTCCTTCTCGAGGTAGGTCTCGCCGTAGTACGCGGGCAGGGTCGCCCAGCGGTAGAGGGCCTCGCTGGCTCGGTGGTCCAGGGGATACTCTGTCGCGAAGCCTTGAAGGGCGGCTTCCGCTGCTGCCAGATCTTCTTTCGAGGCGTCCTTGGAGAGCTCCAGCCAGGTGATCGCACGGCCGAAGGCTCCGTTGACGATCCCCTGCTGCGCAGCCCCCCAGTCCTCGGCCCCGGGGTATTGGGCGACGTACTGCTCGTGGGCTGCTATCGCGTCGCCGTAGCGCCCCATGGCTTCTTGTAGAAGCGCCTGTTCGAAGAGCGCGCGCCGCTTGAGTGCTTCGAGCTCGATCCGCGGCTCTGGTGACGTTCGCTCGACATGGGCCAGCAGGTCATCCATAAAAACGAGCCGTTCCGACACGGGGGCGAGCGTCGATAGCTCGCGGGCGCGCTCCCACGCATCGAGGGCTTCTTCGTTGCGACCGAGGTTGGTCAAGGCACGCGCGATCTGGACGGCAGCACGGCCGCACTCGTGGTGCGTTGGCTGTTCCTTGAGCAGTCGCTCCCACGCCTCGATGGCGTACAGTGTTCTTCCTTCGATGGCCCATGCGTCCCCGAGGAAGGCGAGCGTGAAGCCGCGCAGTTCGGTCAGCGTCGCCTTCTCGGCGCTGGGTTCCTTCAGCGCCACGTTCAGCGCCCTCTCCACGTCCAAGTGCAGCCGCGAGCCGCCGTTGCCAAGGCGCAGGCGAGCGGCGACAAGGCTCGCTTCGAGTCCGACGCTGGATCCTTCCTCAGCTCCGTCCGCGACGGCCTCCGCCCACTGAGCCGCTTCTCCGGACTCGGACTGCACCAGAAACAAGTGCGTGAGACGCTGGGCGACGTCCAGGCGAAAACCCTTGGACGTCTCCAGCTTGTGGGCCTCGCCGAGGAGCAGGCGCGCGCTCGTGCGTAGCTGGCCTCGGGTCTGATCCGTGGGGGCCTTCGCAGCGCGAGCCTCCAGCGCTTCCGCCGCCGCAACGAGCTCATGTCCAAGTTCAACCCGTCTCTCGTCACCGCGCAGCGCCGACGCTTCCACCCTCAGAATGCTCTCGGCCTCGCCGTGCTTGCCCAAAGCACGGTTGACCTCGGCGAGTTGGAAGCGTGCTTTAGAAGTCCAAGGACTCGACGGGAAACGATCCGCGAAGTTCTCCAGCGCGCCGCGTGCACCCTCGAAGTCGCCGCTGCGTTCGAAAGCCTCGGCACGATACACGGCCCAGGCGTCCCGGTGCTCCGGAGCGCTCTCATCCAATGCAGCCAACGCAGCGAGCGCGTCCTTCGTCTGACCGAGGAGCAGCGCGTCGATGACGTCGTTCGAGGGCGCCACGAGGTTCTCGCGCGCGGCGTCCTGGGTAGGGCTGGATTCGGGCTCTTGAGTCATAGTCGCGGCGTGGGAGAGAGACAGGGGGGCGGCTGCGATGAAGCTAGCCAGGACGGTCCAGAAGGGCGTGTGGATTCGAAGCATGCCCGCAGCTACGCAGCTGGGCGATCCTGGTTGATCCAAACCTACAGAACCGGTGTCACAGGCTTGTCACGTATCTTGGCGATGCCCCATACCGGCCAAGATTCAGTACGCTCCCTTCCATGGGAACTCTCATCGTGTTTCGCCGGACGCGGCCGCTTCTGATCGCTGCAGTGTGCCTACTCTCCGCCTGTGAGACTTTCGCGGGAGCGGTGACGGCGCAGTCAGTCGCTTCAGAGAGAGCTTCTTCGTCTGCGCAGTCGGCGGGTAAGCCAGCGGATCAGTCGGATGGCCAGGCGGTCAAGCTCGCCGCGCTCAAGAAGAGGGCGGGTAAGCTGGCGAACTTGGCCGCGTCGATTGGCGGCCTTGAGCCGAGGAAGGAGCCGCTTGTGCTGCGGGTGACTTCGAATGTCGCTGAGCGCCCGGAGGGGGCTGACCTCGATCGCCTTGGGTGGTACGCGCCGAAGGGGCATGAGCTAGTGATCCAGCTCGACGTGCCCGCGAGCGTTGACCATGGGCTCCTCGCGATGGTGGAAGCCGAGCTCCAGCGCGGACTCGGTGCGCCCGCGGCCCCGTGGTTTTCGCGGGGCGTCGCCAGCGCCCTCCTCGGCAGCGCGGGCGGCCTGAAGCTCACGCAGATCGAGTCCCGGACCCAAGAGGTGACGCCGAGCGATGTGTTCGATGGCCTAGGCCGCCCGAGCATGACTCTGGCGCCCGCTGAAGCGCGGCTCGCCCGTTGCCTGATGGTCGAGCTTGGCGCTTCCGTCGCGGATGCATGGGGCCAAGTCCAGCCGGGAGCCAGCGCGCCTGATGAACGCATCGAAGCGGCGTGGCAGAACAGCTTGGAGATCTCCGGCATCTCGCCCCAGCTCGTCTACCCGCGTTCGGTTCGCAGTGGCAAGTACGTTGCGCTCGGTGCACCGCTCGTAGGCCTCGGGACCAAGGAACTCGAAGTAGAGCTCAGGCGCATCTCCAGCCTGGGTGCCTGCGGCATCGAGATCCCCGTAGCCATGAATTTGCCGACGGATGCCACCGACGCACAGGGGCGACAAGGTGCCTCGATCATGGGGGGCGCGGCTCCCCTCGTGAGTACCGCGCTATTCGCCCGCGGCCTGGGGCTCTCCGTCGTGCTGAACCTTCGGTTCACCACCGCCCCCAGCGCCGCGGAGTGGGAGGATCCTGAGGCGGTGAAAGCCTACGGGCTTCGCCGCGGCATCGCCGTCGAGGCGCTGAGCTGGATCGCGGAGTTCGCGCAGGTGGATGGCATCGTGCTCTTTGGGCGAGCCGACTTGTGCGCGCCGGCGGAGGTGGACATCACTCCTGAGCTGCGCGCAGCGCGCCGTTCGATGCGCCGTGAGTCCCTCGTCTCCTCGAGGCCCTTCGCCGGCGACCGGCTGGCGTTTGTGAGGGACGAGGAAGAAGCACTTTGGAACAGTGCGCAGGGCGAAGACTTCAGCGCTGAGTTTCACGGGGCGCTCGCGGTGATCAACCTCAAGGTGGGCCTCGGTGGTGAGATCCCGCGCCTGGGCTACGAGCGTGCGGGTCTTTGGAGCCTGCCCGGAGCGTATGAAAGCGCGGGGAACCTGCGCGACCTAGCGGACGAAGCCCTGAAGGCCCGGCTGGCGCCGGATAGCGGTCAGTAGCGCTTACCGGGTGAAGACGCGGACGTCGACTCCGAATCCGAACGGCGTCACGGTC
>CALHGQ010000610.1 GCA_938030175.1 uncultured bacterium
GGACTTGCCGCAGCTGACGCGGTCGGACTCGACCATCGGCACACTCGGCTACACCGCGCCGGAGCAGCTCACCGGCCAGAGCACCACGCCGAGCGCCGACGTTTTTGCGGCCGGGGTCGTGCTCTACGAGATGCTGAGCGGCGAGCGCGCGTTCGACCGCGGCCAGGGTCTCGCCGGGGTGATCCATGACGTGCTTGAGGCCGAGCCCGCTCCGCTCGTGGGAGTGGACGCTGGACTCGTGAGCATTGTCGAGCGGGCGATGGCCAAGGACCCTGCACGGCGCTTCGCGGATGGCTCGGAGCTGCGCGACGCGCTGGTCCGTTGGCGCGAGTCCCGTGCGGGCACCGCCGCCCGAGGTGCGGCGGGAGACGGCGCTGGGCGATCCAAAGCGCTGACCGTCGGCGTCGCCGCGCTGGTCGCGGCAGCCGTGGCCACCGCGATCGCACTGTGGGCCAAGGGCTCTGCCCCCGAACAGAAGGAAGCTCCGCAGTGGGCCCAAAGCGATCTGAATCTCTTTGTCGATCGAGCCGAGTCCCCCTGCCTCTCACCGGACGGACAGAAGATTGCGTTCGTCGCCGAAGCGGACGGGGTTCCCCAGGTCTACCTCGCGGCCGTCGACAACCCGGAGCCGCGTCAGCTCACCAGCCTTGAAAGCGGTGCGATTCATCCAGAGTGGCACCCCGACAGTTCCTGGCTTCTCGTCGAAAGCGTGGATGTCTCCGGGGGACGAACGGCGCGCGGGAGGAGGACATCTATCTGGGCGGCCCCCGTCGTAACGGGAGAGCCGCGACTCCTGATCGATCGGGCTTCGAACGCCTCCTTTGGCAGCAAAGGACGTGAAGTGATCTTCGAGCGCGCAGGCGAGGTGCTCGTCCTTGACTTGGAGACCGAAGCGGAGACGACGCTGCCGACCCCGCGCGATCTGGTCGGCGCTCTCTTCAACCTCCACCCGGCGCTCTCCCCCGACGGTAGCCGCTATGCCTACGTGCGCGGGCTGCTCGGCCCCCTGGGAACCGTCGACCTCGCGGATCGCGCCACCGGGGCCGTCACCCAGCTGGCAGGGCGCTATCGGCACAGCGGGCTGCGCTTCTCCCCGGACGGGGAGCAGCTGCTCTTCAGTAGTGACATGGGAGGCGCCGCCAACCTGTGGTCTGCTGATCTGACGTCGATGGAAGGCGACTCGTCACCGAGGCTGCAGCAGCTGACGCAGGGCGCGGGCGACGACATCGCTCCCTCCATGGCCGCGGGCCGCATCGCCTACCAGAATCGTCGCGACAGCTACGAGCTCGTGATGCTCGACCCGGAGTCCGGGGAAGAGACCATTCTGTACTCGACGCGGACGTCCATCCTCGGCGCTCGCTTCGACGGCCAAGGGAAGCGCGTGCTCTTCGCCGCTGACTCCGGTCCCGCCGCCGACGTCTTTGTCATCGACGCCGTGGGCGGCTCGAAGCCCCGGCGCATCACGCGCGGGACGGAGGAGCTCCGGATCTTTCCTCGCTGGGTGACCGACGACGCGGTGATCGCCTACCTAGACTCGCCGGCTGCGACGGGCCTTGTGGAGATCAACGTGGACACTGGCGCAGAAGAGATGCTCTTTGAAGGCTGGACCATGCAGACCAAGCCGTTTGCTGAGTCGTCCCCCGGTGGCGAGTGGATCGCTGTCTTTGAGACCCAGTCCGCCTCGACGCGACTCTTCAACCGAAAAGACCCGACCGCCGAGGCGCAGAGGTTCAGGGGCATCGGCGCGCGCTTCACGCCCGACGGGCGCTGGCTCGTCCTCCAGTCACTGATGGGCGGCTTCGAGATCCTCGATACAAACGACCTAACGGCCTCCCCTATCAAGGTCGCTTCTAACGGTACGCAGCCATTCTTCGGCCGGCGAGTGGAGGGGCAGGACGCATGGGAGCTGCTCTGGCGCCAAGAGAGCGGAGACGATTCGGCGAGCGTGATGCTCTCGACGTTCACCTTCGCTGGCGGTGCGGGGGTAGACGCGAGCTCTGCCGTTGCCCTGAGCACGGGCATTCGCGGCCTCGACGCGAACATCAACACCATCGATCGCAGCCCTGACGGTCACCTTGTGTTCGTCCGATTCGTGACGGGCTCGAGCGACATCTGGCTCCTCACGAAGCGATAGGCGGTTTCGGGGCCCGCGCCGTACGGCGGGTGTGTAGACGGGTAGACTGAGCGATCATGAAGAGCCAAATGGGCCCGTTTCTACTCACGTGCTTTCTTGCTTCGCTCCCGATCGCTAGCGGCGCACAAGTCGCGACGCAGGCGGCGGGCAACCCCATCGTCATCGGGCACGAGCGAACGATCGAATCGAAGCTGCTCGGTGAGACGCGAACCCTGCGCATCGGATTGCCCGACGGCTACGCCGACTCGAAGGTGCCGTGCGGTGTCCTGTACCTCCTCGACGGAGAGTCCCTCTTCGTGCAAGCCGTAGGCGCTCTGCGGCACGTCGGGGAGAACGACGTGCTCCCGATGATTGTGGTGGGGATCAACAACACCGAGCGCACGCGCGACCTCACGCCGCCCGCAGGTGAAACTCAAACGGCCGACTTTCCTTCCTCTGGCGGGTCGGCCAAGTTCCGCCGATTCATCATCGACGAAGTGCGCCCTTGGGTCGACTCCCAGTACCGAACCGGCGAGGTGCGCTTCCTTGCGGGGCACTCGTTCGGCGGGCTCTTTACCGCGGAAACGCTCCTCTTGGAGCCTCAGTCGTTCACCGGCTACCTGGTCTTGAGCCCGAGCTTTTGGTGGGACGAAAAGGCCTTCATCCAGAAGTTCGAGACCGTGCCCTTCGACCACGGCATGTTCGGTCGCTTCGCGTACTTCGCGATGGGCGAGGAGGACGGGCTCATGAACGGACCGTTCGAGGAGGTGACGTGGGCCCTCAAGAACCGCGCGCCCGCCCGCTTCCGATGGAAGCGCGAGGTCTTCCCGAACCAAGACCACTGGCCCGCTGCTCTGCCTGCCCTCGGGGCAGGCATCAAGGAAATCTTCACGCCGATCCGTGACATGGGCCAGGGCGTCACGACGTTCGCCCAGTTGAAAGAGAACGCGGAGAGAGCGTCGAGCCTCTTCGGCCAGTCGATCCCCTTGGGACGGAGCTCGGTTTCGAACGCCGTCTACAGGCTCAGCCAACGGGGGGACACGGACGACGCACTAGCCCTCATCGACGCGGCCCTCGAGGAGCTCACCGACGAGCCGTACTTCTACTACTCGCGGGCCAACCTCCTGGGCGAGGGCGAGCGCTACGCGGAGGCCATCGAGACGCTAGAGCGCGGCATTGAGCGCTTCTCCAAGGACGAGAAGCACAGCATGCCCGTCGCCTGGATGAAGCGGAGCCTCGTGTCGTTCCGAGCCAAGCTCAAGGGGCCGGAGGAGGGCGACAAGTAGGAGCGGGACGTGCCTTGGACGAGGACGTTCTGGGGGCGACGGCGCGAATTGTGGTAGCGTGCGCCCTCACGCCCCCCCCTAGAGTTGCGTCACCCAAGCTATGGCTAAGAAGTTCGAGCGACACCGTCAGGCCTGGACCCAGACCGAGATCAACAAGCTCCACCTCATGGTGTCGAAAGGCATGAGCTTGAAGCAGATCGCCGTCTCACTGACGCGCAGCGAGGAGTCTGTGAAGACCCGCGCGAAGGTTGACAAGCTGAAGATCTCGAAGATGCGTTAGGGCCGCTGGCGCTCAACCATGGACGGCTCCACCCGGCCCGCGCTACGTGGACGTGACACCACGATCGACTGGGTCGCCCCACCGTTCGCGGGGCACCTCTTCCCGATCCTGGGGATGGCGAAGGAGCTGAGCCGCCTCGGCTTTGCCCACCAGCGCGTCCTGTCGATGCCGTCGATCCAGACCCCGGCGGAGTCGGCGCTGGAAGGAACGGGAATCCCCTTCGTCCCGCTCTTGCCCGATCGCAACGCGGACGCGCTCGCGATGGCGAACACCGGCACGCGCACCTTCGGGAACCCGCTGGCGCTCCTGCGTCAGTTCCGCGACTGCGTCTCGATCCTGAGCGACATGAGGGTCGCACTCCTTGATATGTGGGCGGGCGCAGAGCGACCGGATCTCGTCATCGCCGACAGCGTCGTCCCGAGCGCGGGTGCCGCCGCGACGGAGCGGGGCGCCCGGTGGTGGACGTCCCTGTCGTCCATTCCCTCCGCAGAGTCGCTGACGGGGACACCGTCCTACCTAGGCGGTTGGCACCCAGGAGAAGGCGCCTTTTTGCGCGCGAGGGACGCCGTGGGCCGTGGCGCAGTGCGCAGCTTCAAACGGACCGCCGGATTTATGTGCCGCAAGGAGCTACGCTCTCTCGGGTTCGACTCCGTCTATCGGAAGGACGGTAGTGAGACGTGCTATTCCGACGACTGCATCCTGGGTCTTGGACTCCGTGAGCTTGAGTTCCCCCGCCAGTCTTGGTCCAGCGCAATGCAGTTCGTGGGTGCTGTGCTCGACTCGCCCGCGCGGCAGGGGGAGGCGTTGGAGCTGGCGGACAGGACGCGCCACCTCCTCATCACGCTTGGCACCCACCTCATTTGGGCGAAGGACCGCGGCCTCAAGACGGCTGTCGAGCTTGCCAGGCGCTTGGAAGGTTGGACGGTGCATTTCTCCCACGGCGACGTTCACGGTGATGTCCGGCGCCGAGTGGCCGAGCGCACGTTCGAACACTCGTACGTGCCCTACGGCCCGGAGCTCGCGGGTTTCGACGCCATCATCCACCACGGGGGAACCGGCGTCATGTACTCCACGCTCGGTGCCGGCGTCCCAGCCATCGTTTGGCCCCACGACTTCGATCAGTTCGACCAAGGGGCGCGGCTCGTACACCACGGACTGGCGCTGCGAGCGCCGAAGACCACCGGCGCCCTAGCGGATGCCGTGATGAGGCTCGTCAACGAGCCGGAGTGGAGGTCGCGCTGCGCCCGAGTCCAAGCGCTTCTCCTGGAGCAGACCCCCGGGGAACGCGTCGCCCAGCTGATCGGCGACTAGCAGGCCGTTGATAAAGGCCGTGCTTAGCAGTAGTGCCCATCGAAGCCCTGGCAAGGCGCTCGAAGACCCGTCATAGCGAGCTATCCGGGCCTGTTCGAGCAACGCAGCCAGGGCTTCGAGGGGGGCTGCTGCTAAGTGCGGCCTTTATCAACGGCCTGCTAGATCAACCGATCCGGCTGAAGTGACTCAGGTCGACTTCACCGCCTTGGCTCGCTAGGTCCAGCTGCTGGCGTAGCCACTGGCTTCGACGTCTGCGGGGTCCTTCGGACCAGCGCTCCTTGGCGAACCGGCCCATGGGGCCGTCTTCCCAAACGTCTTCTTCGTAAAGCTCGAAGCCGTCGTCCGCGCTTCCCGTGTCGAAAGACCCCGAGGAATCGACCGCACCGCTCCGGTGCCCTTCACTCACTCTCCTGCTCTTGCCCATGGCGAATCTCCAATAGACCGGCGTACGCCGTTCGGAGTCCCCCACAGCGGAGGGCCCACCGCGGCGATTTTGCCACTGACCAAAAACGCCTCCGTGCGGGGACCCGAGACGGTGCGAGATATTTCATTTTCTCCATTCGGTAAAAGCAGGATCCTGTGCAACACGTCCGTGGGAATGGCGCTCCACTGAACACCTGCGACCTCTTTTGACGAGAGCCTTCCGTCCCCACCCATGAGAACACTCACTGCAATCACCAAGAGAGCCACCCTGCACTTGAGTGTCGTCGCGGCACTGGGATTCATCGGCGTCCTGTCCGCGGCTGCACAGTCCGGAACGCCCGTTGGCGTCCCGTCGCAGCCGCCGTCGACGCCGAAGTTTCGAGACCCGGCGCTTCGCTTCCTCGCTCCCTACGGCATCGCGAACTTTCAGCCGCAGGCCATCCGCGCGCTGCAGGTGTTCCTCGGCGCCAAGGAAAAGTACGAGTCTGGCGAGTACCTCGCGGCGGAGGCACTCCTCGATGACCTCTGGGCCGAGTACCCCGCGGGCAGCACGTCCTGGGGAGCGCTCCCCACGAAGCCCTTCGGCATCAATATCGGCTCGCCGCCTTGCTACTACGGACTGCGCATGCTGTCCCAGATGACGGAGTTCCGCGTCCACGGGTCGCAGCCAGCCGCCGGGCTGGAGAAACGTGTGGTGCAGATGACGATCCTGCTCGCGGGTCAGTCGAGCGGCATTGAACCCCAGAACACGGCTGACCTCTGGATGGGCACCGGCATCCAGGTGACCCATGACCTTGATCCACGCATCGCGGCCAACGACGCCCGCAGGGTGCGGAGGGCCTTAGCGTTCTTCCAGGAATACGTCTTCGCGGCGACGAACGGGCTGCTCGAGGTCGAGCTCAACATTCTCCCCCTCCCAAGCGTCAACTTGGCCGTGAAGGCCGAGGCACCGCGGTTCGCGGGCCTCACAGGCAGCTCCGAAGTATTCGCCTCTGTCCCGCAGGCGACGATCGACGCCACCGACTGGTGGTGGCTGATCTATCCGTCCCACGTGCCCGAGCAATACCCGGTCTTCCAGAACCGCGAGTTCATCACCGGAGGAATGGGCTCCGGTCCGGGCTCGGTGTCGCCGCTCTTTATCGTCGATGATCGCTGGCTTCTGCGGAAGCCGCCCCACATCGGCACAGGCGAGTACTCAAGCGTCGAGTTCAACGCCTACTTGCCCCAGTGGCTGCAACATGAGTTCTTCCACCACCTGTTTCGCACCTACCCCGAGTTCGGTTTAGAAACGTCTTCGCACCAGTGGTTCAACCTTTCCACGTGGCCCCAGGATTTCACAGGACGGTACGAAGCTGACTACTACCACGAGGCCTTGACAAAGCGTCTCCAAGGCGCGACACCTGCGCTGCATTCAGGGCTCAGGTACGCGACCGACGAGGCCCCGTTCGACCAGATCACGATCGGTCAGCTGACCGGTACCTACGAGCGGACGCCCGTGCAGAACCCGTGGCACATCGGCGACATCGAGTTCGGCCCCCAGCTCCGCTGGCGCAACACCGCGAACGTCCGCTGGAACCTAGCCGAGGACATCGACAACGGCTCACTCCTCACCGGGCCCGACTGTCCCTACTTCAACAGTCCGGGCGGCGATGCCTTCAGCATCGTTTTGGAGCGGGACTTGAACGGCGACTTCACCCCTGTCGTGCGCGGATTCGCCTTCAACGGCGAACTCTACGAGCGGCAGTAGCTCGTCCCCTCACTGAAAGGTGATCGAGACGGCGTCCGTAAAGTTGGAGGTCGCCGTTCCGTTCATGAGCGTGTCACGGAACCAAGCCTGGAACGACCAGGTTTGGCCCGCGGCAGCCGCCACGAAACCGTTCGGCGTCGGCAAGCGCTGGAGGTCCACCGGGACAGAGATGGACCCAGAGGATCCGCTAGCCTGAATTTGGCCGGCGCCGATCAAGCGTCCGATTCCTCCCCCCAAGCACAGTCGGCCGGCCGAGCCAGCCACGGGAAAGGTGATACTCACCGTCTGACTGGTGAGAAAGAATGCGGTCGTGGCCGTTGGTAGCTCCCTGGCACGGAGCGTGAGTTCCCCCGCCAGAACGACGCTGGATCCGAACGATGACGCAACGGCGCTTTGGCCCGAGGAGTTTCGCACCGACGGGCCGCAAACCGACATCCCGACCTGCTCCGCCGCGAGGTTCTCGAAGAAGTTCAGGCGCTGCCGGAAGAGACGAGAACTCACCAGATCGGTGTCGCCGTCCTGGTCCATGTCCTCAAGCTCAACGCCCGTGACTTGCTCAGCGGGAAGCTGCAGGCGTGAGAATACTCCATTGCCGTCGTTACGCATCGATAGCAGCGTTCCGGTGAAGGTCCGTAGAACGATATCTGCATCGCCGTCCAGGTCGAGGTCAGAGGACTCAACCCGCGTGTTTCGGTCAGCGTCCATCGACACCACCACCGGGTTGCCAAAAGCGCCGCTTCCGAGCCCGTCTGCGATGAAAAGGTCGCGCACGGTCTGGGATGCCCAGGCTAGGTCGAGGACGCCGTCGCCGTTGAAGTCGTCGACGGCCAAACCGCTCGCTTCGTTCGTCGTCGTGCTCACGCGAATCGGGGCGCCGAACGCGGTGACTCCAGTGCGCGGAAGCCAGAACGTCCCGCCAACGCCGACGGTTCCGGTTTGGGTCAGGGCGATATCCCGAAGGCCGTCGCCGTCGAGGTCCGCCACGCGAACAGTCGAGATAAACGACGTGCCCGTGAAGACCGGCTGCGGCGGCCCAAAGCTGAAGCCCCCAAGGTTGGGGTACCAGACAAGGTCCAGCCCGTTCGCACGGACCGCGAGTACGTCGAGGTCACCGTCGCCATCGAGGTCTTCGGGAAGCACCGCTACCGTGCGCTCAACGTCGCCAACCACCACTCGTGCATCGAAGCCTGCGCCGCCAAGACTGCGAGCCGCGAACAGCGCGTTGGTGTTGGAGCTCACGAGCACATCATCGAGACCATCAGCATCGAGGTCCACCGCTTCGACCAGCGTCACCGATCCGCCGGGCAAGATGGACGGTAGTGAGCGGATCTCATAGGGCCCCACCACGGGTTGGGAGACCATCACGACCACGCCGCCAGGCGCCGTGCGATCCGTCGAAAAGACGTCTCGCTGACCATTCCCGTTGAAGTCGCCTACGGCGAACACTCGGTCGCCTCCAAAGAAGTCCGCCAGCTGAATCGGGTCCCCCAAAAAGGGCGTCGCGGAAGGCCCTCCGTGGGGAAGCCATGCGAGCGCCGACTCGGAGAACACGGCCTGTCCAACGGCGTCCGGGAGCGAGTCTCCGTTGACGTCCCCGTAGGTGACATCCAACTGCAGCGAGGCGAAGCTAGCTGTGGCCAAAGGGCCAAAGGCGCCACCGCCGAGCGACGGGTAGTACTGAATGGACGGCGCTCCCTGGTTGTTCGGCGTAGAGATCGTGAGATCGACGTCACCATCCAGGTCCATGTCCACAAGATCGATGTCGCGTGCCGGGAACGCAGGTGCGTCGAGGGCGACGGCAGCCCCGAACTGGCCCGTCCCCAATCCGGGATAGAGCATCACGTTGAACCCGGGCGCTCCGCTCACGAGAGCGAGGTCGAGGAGGCTATCCCCGTTAGCATCGGCGAGCTGGAGCCTCGAGGTAGCGGACGCAAAAGACTGAATCAGCGTGGGAGCGAGGAGACCGCCCTGTCCATCTGCAAGCGCCACCGACAGCTGCGTGCTCCCTCCGATCAGGCTAGCCCGATGTGTATAGACAACATCGTCGAAGCCGTCGCCGTTGACGTCGCCCAGAGCGATCTCGACGAAGAACCCGGGCGCCAAGAGGATCATGGGCGAGGGCGCCGAAAACGACCCGCTCCCTTGGTTGAGCGAAATCGAAACGCGATCGGCCTGGGAGTTTGAGACCTCAAGGAAGAGGATGTCGAGGTCCCCGTCCCCGTCAAAATCGCCGAGGCTTAGGTCCCGCACTCGTGTCGCCTGGACGCCTGGATCGACCGGTAGCCCGACCAGCCCGCCGGGGCCAGAGAAGAGGAGCCTCAGCTGATCGCCGCCATTGACAAACGCGAGGTCCCGATCGCCGTCTCCATCGATGTCCCCAAACGCTGGCGGCGTGAGGCCGCTAACGTCCGCCACGAACGGCCTAACGGGCGCGAAAGCGCCGGCCCCTCCCCCCTGGATCCAGTCGAGACGGCGCTGGAAGAAGTTGTTGGCAACGATGTCCACCACGCCATCTCGATCCACATCCTCAAGGAAAACCTCGGTGGCCAAAGCCGTGGGGTTGAGGGAAACCGGGGCGGCGAACTCTTGGGCGATGGCAGCGCCTGAAACCGCAGCTGCGACGAAATGGGCGGTGAGGGTGCGAACGTTCATGGGATGAGAAAGGCTAGTGGACGGAAATCGCGTCGGGATCACGCGCTGGACCTAGGGTATCCGACGGTCCGATTTCGGCCACATTCTGGCGTCGAGGGCCAGCCAAGCGACGCGAAGAGCCGCGCGTACAGCGCAGCTGAGCCATGCGACGGCAGTTCCTGCCGCAAAGACACGCAAGACGGATGGCGACAGGGAATCGTCCGCCCAGCAGAGCCCCCGCGGCCCGGTTACGGAGGTAGAAACCATGCGGGCTGGCCCGCTCCCCCTTCGCGAACTCCGCCGAACGGCCGCGGAGGGATCAAGATCCCCGCCGTCGAGAACGAATAGACAAGAGAAGAACAGACAAGAACGGTCGTCACGGAACGCTGCTGCAGATCAAGTGCTGTTCAGGACGGTGGGCTGCTAACCTGAGGCCAGGGCTCACCTGCTATGAAGAACCTAAAAGAGAAGCTGCTTTGGATCGATGGGATCGGTGCTGTCTTAGGCGGTGCTTTGGTGCTTGCCCTATTGAACTGGCTGACGGGGATCTATCTGTTGCCGAAGAGCTTGCTCATTGCTGTCGGCGTGACGAACCTGGCTTACGGCGCCTATTCGCTTAGCCTCGCGCGGCGAAATAGCCGACCCGCAGCGCTGATCGCCTTACTGTGCGCTGGCAACGTTGCTTGGGGCCTGGCTTGCTGGGTCTTGGCAGCGACGCGTTACCAAGAAGCGTCCTACCTAGGCGTTGGACATCTAGTTCTCGAGGGCCTCTATGTCGGCGGGCTCGGCTGCCTCGAGTGGCATTGGCGGCACGACCTCCGAACGGCGTAACCTACCTTGAACGGTCACGTCACGATTATGGGCGCCCGCGTCCGACGGTGGCGCTAGACTGCGGGTTCGAGATCTCTCCCCACACCAAGACCGACCCAACGCATGTCTGACATCACCCTCGACCAAGCCCGCCTCGCCCTCAATGCAGCGGAGAAAAAGGCGATTGAGATCGGCACCAAGATGGACATCGCCGTCGTCGACGCTGGCGCGAACCTGAAGGCGTTCGTCCGCATGGACGATGCCTGGATCGGCTCCATCGACATCGCCCAGAAGAAGGCCCGCACCGCGCGCTTCTTCAACATGCCCACCGGCGACATCGGCGGTCTCTCCCAGCCCGGCGGTCCGCTCTTCAACATCGAGCACTCGAACGGCGGCCTGATCACGTTTCCCGGCGGCCTCCCTATCACCAACAAGGCCGGCGAGATCATTGGTGCGATCGGGGTATCCGGTAGCTCGGTGGAGGACGATCACGCGGTAGCAGCCGCGGGGGTCGCCGCCGTATCCTGATTTTGTCAACGCCTGGCGAGTACGCCTACACAAGGCATGCAGTCCGCAGCCACTCTCCAACAACTTGAAACGACGCTCACCGCGCCCCCAAGGAGCGAGCGGTGATGGTCTATTCATTGGCATTGGGACTGCTTGGGCTGCTCCCCACGACGCTGCAGGATGCGGAGGGCGACACCTCCCCCTCCTTTGATCCATCCATTGAGCGCGTCACGCTTGAGCTGTTCGACCCAACGACTCGCTCAAGGACGACCCTCACCCACCGCAACGGCTTACCAACCAACGCCATCACGGCGCTGTGCTATGACCCCGACGGGTTCTTGCTTGTCGGCACACGGGGTGGATTGGCGCGCTACGACGGGACGACTTTCGAGGCGCTGCTCGCCAAGGATCACCCGGGGCTGGGCGGCGACCGCATCCTGACGCTCCACACCGACGACAAAGAGAGAACATGGGTAGGAGCCAATATGGCCGCACCCGGCGTCTACTCCGACGGCGAGTTCCACGCTCTCTGCCATCGAAGCGTGGTGCACTCCGTGCGGCAAATTCTCCCGGCTAGCGACGGCTCGTTCTGGCTTGCGGGGAACGTCCTCGCGCGTGTGGTCGATCAGAAAGTGAGCGTTGTCGCGTTCGACCAAGATCGTCCCCGCGCACAGCCCAACGCGGTGCATGAGGACCCATCGGGCAGACTCTGGGTGGCCACTGGCGTGGGCGTCTACGTTGGCACCGCGTCGGGTTTCGAACGGGTGGACAAGCGCGCCGCCGACGCCATGATCGCCGACTTCGGCGGCGAGCCCTGGTGCCAAGACCCGGACGGCGTTCTCTTTCAGCCCCTCGAAGACCCAGAGCCCCCCATTCAACTGGGCAAGAGCGCGCTCTTCGGGGGCCAGTTCGAGCTGGATGCCACGCGTCGGCTCCAGGCCACGAATCGCGGGGTCTTGCTGCTCGAACCGGGGCATCCGGACGGAACTGGACTGCGGGTGCGCGCCGTCAACGGCACGCTCAGGTCTCCCACTCGAATCGAAACCATCACGCAATTCTTGCGGGATGGAGAGGACGACGTCTGGCTTGGCAACAGCTACAGCGGACTCGATCACCTAGAGCACTTTTATTCGCGCCTGGTGAATCTGCCGGACCGGAAGACTGAGCGCCCGATCTCGGGAGCTCATCCGATCGGAGACGGCGAAGCGCTCGTATTCGGAAGTCTTCCGCGACAGGTGTTCCTCATCGACTCTGACGGACAAGCGACGTCGCTGGAGCTGACGGGTGGCGCAGCCAATGTCGTTTTCGGTGCAGCTAGCAATGCGAGCGGAACGTGGGCGGCGACCCAAGAAGGGATCACCAAGCTAGACGCGAACCGACTCGTCCCTGTCCCCGAATGGCCTACGAGGTGCGAGAACATCATCACCCACCCGGACGGGAGTATCTGGGCCTCCTTCGGTGGCGTCGTTCGGTGCGTCGCGACAGCCTCGGGCGAGACCGTCTTGCCCTCTGAGAGCGAAACGTACCAGTTTCCTACCGAGTGGATTCAAGGCCTCTGCCGCTACCAGGATTCCATCGCCGCCAACGACAACGTCAAGGTGATGAAGATGGACCGAGAGCTTGGTCGCTGGACGCGCGTTGCGACGCTCGAGAGGGCGAAAGTCCGCGACATCCGCGAGGGGGAAAGCGGCGAGCTCTGGGTGACGACGTACGGTCAAGGGCTGCTCCGAGTCGCCCTCGACGGTCATGTGGATCGCTGGTCCCACAGCGCGGGGCTCCCCGACCGCTTCCTGTCCTGGGTCGGACCCATCGACGAGAACGGTCACCTTTGGCTGAACGCCAACTCGGGTGTGGTGCGGATCGACGTGGCCAGCCTCGACGCCTACCTGGACGGATCCCTGAGCGCAGTCCAGGCCGTGACGTTTCCCTCGCCGGAAGCCAACGGGCCGACCGGCGCCGAGCTCAGGGGCGACGTCTTCTTGCTTCCGACGCTGCGAGGGGCCGCGCTCTTCGATCGCGCCCGTGTCCCCCAGGTCATGGAGCCCCCGCGGGTGGTCTTCAGGCCCCCACTCGTGGATGGCATTCCGCTCCATGAGAGTGAGGGGGCGATCGGGAAGGCCAACGTGATCTTCAAGTTCACGGCACCCATCTTCCCCGCTGCTGGCAGCGCGACGTTTCAGTACAGGCTGCGCGACCAGGATCAAGAGTGGCTGAACGCAGGTACTGCCCGCAGCGTCCTCTTCCCGGCGCTTGGACCGGGGACCTATGCGCTTGAGGTGCGTGCGAAGACGCCGAAGTCCCTGTGGTCGCTTCCGACGACGTCGGAGCCCCTGGTGGTTAGGCGCCATTGGTATCAGCAGGCTTGGACGTGGGCCCTTGGCGCCCTTGGTTTCATCTTGACGATCTTCTGGCTCGTGGCCCTCAGGACGAGTTACCTCCGAAGACAGAACGACGCGCTCAGCCAAGAGGTGCGTCAGCGGCTCGAGGTCGAGGACCGGCTGCGATCCAGCGAGGAACGCTACCGCCAGCTGTTCCATACCGCGCCGTCCGCCATCATGTCATGGAGCCCGGCCGGGCGTCTCCTAGACAGGAATGAACGGGCGAACGAGCTCTTCGGCTGGAGTCAAGAGGATGCTGTCGACGTCGACCCTTGGGACTTGTTCGCAGACTCTCAGCTCGGGCGCGATGCGTTCGTGCGCGTCCTGAAGGACCATGAGGACCTCACGTTCACGGCGGAGGCGAAGCCCGTCAACGGGCCGAACAGGCGCTGCCAGTGGCAGTTCGCCCACTCCTTCGACGCATCTGGAGAGCTCAGCACGATCATCGCCCTCGTCGCGGACCTCTCCAAGCAGGACGAAGATGCCCGGTCGCTCAACCGCCTGCGGGCGAGCCTTGCCGACGCCGAGGAAACGGAGCGCAGCCGTATCGCGAGGGAGCTGCACGACGACCTCTCCCAGCGCCTGGCGGCGCTCGCCATGGAGGCCCACGTCGTGGACGAGTCACTGGTGGACAGCACTCCACTGCGAAACCGCACGATCCCTTCGTTCCGCTCTGCTCTTGAGAACATCACTTCGGATGTGCATTCGCTTTCCCGAAAGCTGCACCCGACGATCGTCGACGATCTAGGCCTCATCGCAGCGCTTCGCTCCGAGAGTGCACGGCGCGGGGAACTGCGGGGCATGGCCGTTCAGATGAACATTCACGGTGAGGTTTGCGACCCGCCTCGGGACGTTGCACTGGCGCTGTTTCGGATTGCGCAGGAGGCGCTCAGCAACGCGACGCGGCATTCGGGCGCCTCAGGGATTCAGCTCCATCTCAGCGAAGAGGAGGGAGCGCTTGAGCTTGTCATCGAGGACAACGGCCGAGGCATCGAAAGCAACCTCATCAGAGCCGGGGGCGGCGTCGGTCTGAACAGCATGCGTGAGCGAGCCCGTCTCAAGGGAGGCGACTTGACGCTCGAAACTCGGCCTGGCGGCGGCACGCGGGTCGTGGCCTCGATCCCGAGCACCGTGACTAGCTGAGTCGAAAGCGCGGTTGAAAGTCCGGTTGAGAGCCGGGCTGCGGTCAGCCCCAGAGAATCATGGGGCCAGGAAAAACAGGCCTGGGATAGGCGTGAGTGCCGATGAATGGGAAAACTTGGGTGAAATCGGGGAGACCATGTACGCTCCATGTACAGAGCGCGATCGCAGCGCTCCCCGCCTCTCCCCTCTCATCCATTCTCATGATCAAGAAAGCTCTCATGGGCTGGACCGCCGGTGTTTCCGCACTCGCGCTTCTGGCTACTTCAGCGATCGGAACGCCCTCCGTTCCGTTCTCCCCTGGCTGATGAACTCCAAAGCAGGTGGTAAGTTTACCGCCGTCCACAGGGACTGCCGCAGCACCCCCCGTCGTCCGAGGCAGCAGTGCACGAGAGCTACTCACCCTGAAGTGGGACTACCCGGTCTACGAACCGGAGGTCGCACCGAGCACGGGTGGCTCTGTCGCGCGCAGCATGTCGAAGGCTCTCAGCCGCGAAGAAGCGATCAAAGCCATCGCAGGTGATGACCCGCGACCGCTGCTGGTTCTACGTGAGTGCAAGGTCTGCAATGGAACCGACGAAGCTCTCCTCAAGGGTGGCGTCGACAACGAGAAGACCTTCCTCTTGGCACGCTGGTTCCACTGCGTGAAGCTGCCGGTGGACGTGATGGAAGAAGACCATCCGTTCCACAACGCGTTCACCATCGATCCGCCTGAGCACCTCTTTGTTTGTTCCATCGACGGGACGAACCACGATCCGCTTGAGTCCGACACTTCCCGCGTCAAGCTTTGGAAGTCACTCAAAGGCCTGATCGCCGCCGAGTACAAGGGCAAGGCAGACAGCTCCGTCAAGAAGATCGCTTCGATCATCGACAAGCTGGACGTGGTCGACGAGCGTCACCTCGACGTGGTCGCCAAGCGCAACGCCATCCTCGAAAAGGAAGGCCCCAAGTCGCGCAAGCTTGCCAAGTTCGACAAGCAGATCAATAAGTGCGAGGCAGAGCGTGAGAAGCTGCACAACGCCATTGAGAAGGCCACTCAGCTCGAATTGAAGCGCCAAGCGAACGCGAAAGAGATCGCCGCGGCCTCAAAAGACAACGCGCTGTAAGCGCGCCCTTCCTGCAGGTTTCCCTGCAAGAAGGCCACTACGAAAGGGCGGTGAGCACAGTCGTGCCCACCGCCCTTTTCAAATTCTTCGCCGGTTTCTGATACGTTCGCCGCTCGCAAACAAAGCCCCGCTCCCCCGCGCACACCCGTGAATCGAATCCTTCTCTTCGCACTCACCTGCACGACCCTCGCCGTCTTCCTCGCCACGCCGCTCCAAGCCCAAAAGAAGGGCCAAAAGAAGGGCGGCGGCATCGAGGAATTCGAAGAGGTCGACCCCTATACCGGCGGCGACCCGAAGAAGATCGCCAACCTCGGCTACTCCCAGGTCGGCTCGTTCGGGTGGTCAGACGGGAATCGCACCGAGGATGTCCAGGCCACCATGGGCGGCCTCGATTTTCTCTGGGTGGAGACCGAGCACTTTCGCATCGGTTCCAGCCTTGGCACGTACAAGCTTCCGAACGATCGAAAGGAAAAGGAGAAGCTCAAGGCGGAGTTCAAGGTGCTCAAGGAGAAGCTCGGACGCTTCAAGGCGCCCAAGAAAGAGCTCGACCCTTGGATGCGTCTGCATCTCTACGCGCTCCGTGCAGAAGCCCTCTACGACCAGTTCGTCGCCGACTTCGGCCTGGAAGCCATGGCGGACGACAAGGACAAGCCGTACCTCGGCCATCCAAAGAAGTTCCTCCTGCTCATCACCCAGCGCAAGAGCGAGCTAGGACGCTACCTACGCGTGTACGAGAAGACGGAGAACGAGTTCTCCTTCGGGGGCGGACGACCTGACGCCCAGATGCTCTTTGCACTCAACGTCGAGGTCATCGAAGCCGCTTACACCGACCCCATTGATGAGCCGTTCGATTCCATGCTGCACTGCAGGGTGATCCAAGGGCTGACGCGCAACTTCATCAATGGCCACAAGGACAAGCTCTTCGAAGCATCCCAGTGGCTTAGCAACGGAGCAGCGCACTATTACGCCCGGCAGAGCGACCCCCGCTGGGTGCTGGCTGGCCCGAAGGAGCGGCCGACCGATGACACGCACTGGAATTGGGAAGAGCGAGTCGAGGGTCTGGTGAAGAAGGACTTCTTTGCCAGCATGGCCGATATGTTCCAGTGGACCGGCGAGCACGAGATGAACACTCGGGACCACATGGTGATCGCTTCTAAGCTCGAATATCTCATCACCGAAGCCAAGGGCGACAGGTCGGAGTTCCTGAGCGACATGGTGACGCCGATCACGGGCATGACCGCAGGATCGGCGGAGGAGCTCAAGAAGCGGCAGGAGATGGCGCTGATGGTCAACTTCGACTTAGAGCCGAAGGAGTTCGACAAGAAGTGGAAGAAGTGGGCGGCGAAGCGCTGACCCACAGGCTGACTACTTGAGCGTCAGGACGCCGAGGTCAACGACCTGCCCGGCAGCCACGTCCCCTAGCCGCGTCGTCGCGCGCAGGTCTCCCTGAGCTCTCTCAGAGCGGGCCCCCACCACCACCTTGGCGAGGGGCTTCCCCGGTCGGAGAAGGAGCCAGCGGAAGCGCCCCTCGGCGTCTGTGATCACCGTCCACGACGCGCCCGCATCCCCCACGACGAACAGGTCGATCGTCTCCTCACCGAGAGCAGCTCCCTTGGCGTCGACGCAGCGGCCGGTCAGGATCAGGCCCGTGTCCAGCGGGAGCTCGGCGACGCGCGGCGCGGCGATCGCGGCGTCCTCATCGGGCGCCTCAAGTGCCATGGTCATCGTCCCGATGAAGCGCTCCGGCGCGGAAGCCTCGCTGATCACGACGACGGCACGCAGGTCATCGTCTTGGCTCACGTAGGGCAGCTCGAGCGCACCGTCCGTGAGATGCTGCGTCAGAGTTCGCGATGAGCGGCTCCCATCCGCGGCGGGAAACACCTGGACCAGACCGGTCCAGTGCGCTTCCGAGAAGGCGGGGTGCCGGCCCACGAGCCGGAGCTCTCCGAGGGGCGGTAGCGCCCACGGCAATGACTCGCCGTCATCCCGAAGCTCCAACGGAACGAGACCCCGCGCGGGCAAGCGCAGGACCGCTAGCCGCTCCGGAATCTGATCCAGCCCCTCCAGTACGTTCGTCGCCGCGGCGGGTGGCTCGAAGAGCGTCGCTTCGCCAGCCGCGTTCGTCGTCGCGGTCGCCGGAAGCATGTACGGACGATCCGGCGTACCCGGATCCGGCGCCGCAAGGGTCATGGGGACCCCCACGGCCGGTGCGCCACTCGAGTCGCTCAAGCGGACCCGGTAGCTCTTCCTTTCGACGAGGTTCAGCTCGAGGAGCTCGCCGCGGCGAAGGGGCTCCCGCCTCTCCGCCATCCCAAACAGCGCCCCGGAGCGCGCCGCCACCAAGAAGCCCTGGGGCCGCGCCCCCTCGAACGCAACGGCTCCGTTCCCGTCCGTGACCTCGACCAACGTCGCCATCGCCCGTGAGGCTGCGACCCAGTCCCCCAGCGTGCGGCTTGCGATCACGGCGCGCTTCGGATCCACGGTCGACGGGTCCACGAGCCAGACCTCCGCCCCCTCCACGGCGCGACCCTCCGGGCCGATGACCGTGACCGACATGGCTTCACCCCGTCCCCGCGAGTCGTCCTTGCCCAGAGGATGAGCCAGAGGACGAGCCGGAGGATAGGAAAGCGCAGAGGGAGTCCCAGTGGACGACTGCCCCGACGAACAGCCAGCCGCAATGAGTACGCAAGAAGCGAAGCAGCCCCGGAGCCACGCGCGGCGATCGGGTGACGGGAGAACAGCTTGGACCATGCCCATGAGTCTACCGGTCGATCGACACGGAAATCGTCGCGACATCGCCTGCTTGGAGCGCACTGGGCCCCACCCCCTCGAAAGCTGCGCTCCCGTCGAGCGGCTGAACCGTCACATGGAGGAGGGTCCCGGGGACCACGGCGCCCAGGGTCGCACGGCCGTCCTCCAGCCGTGCACGCAGCTTAGAGCCAACGGGGGACTCCTTCGTCCCCCGCTGTCGGTGCTCCTGCACGACGACGTCGGCCTCGAGATCGAGCAGCTGACCGGTGGCACTGAACACCTCGACAACGAAGGTCGAAAGCGGCGGCACCACCAGATCGATCGGGTCGTCCGGGGGCGCGTCCGGGTCAAAGAGCACGGGGGTTGCGTCCTCTAGCCCAGGAATGGCAGGCCGAAGACCGAAACGCGGCGCGGCCTTGCCTGCTGCTGGCTGCACCCCACCTCGGGGATCGCGAAAGCGAACGGTCGCGTCGTCCCCTCCCGTCTCGCGCACGGCGAGGTCAATCCAGCGGCTCGCCCTGTCGGCCCCTTGGGTGCCGAGCTCCAGGCTGAGGGCGATCGGGATGCCGGTGAGCGCGGAGCCGTCTTGGTCGACGGCCCTGGCTCGGACACTGGAGTCCAGGGCCAGGGTCAGCGTCAGGGGCTCGCCTTTCCCCATGTCCATCGGAGCCGGCGCGAAGGGCTGCATGACAAAGAGACGGTCTAGGGAGGCGCTGGCGAGCAGGGGGCCACCGCTGGTCTGAAACGTCGCGCGCCCGTTCACGTCCGTGAGCTTCTCCTCCCCGAGGACTTCGAGGATCTTCTCAGCGTCGGGTTCGCCGCCCGTCGCGCGAAGGAGGCTCGCCGGTGGGATCGAGGCGGTATCGATGAATCGGACGGGCACGTGCGGGGCGGGCTCACCACCGGGCATCAGCACCTGCAGCTGGAGGTCACGCATCTCCGGCTCGGAGAGCAACGCGGATGGCGGTGCCTTCACCGCTGGGGCCCCGGCGCCGTTTTCGCTCGGCGAGTCAGCGGAGGGTGAGGTGCCAGCACCGCCGACGTCGGGGCTCGCCTTCGCGCCGTCGTCCGAAGAGCAACCCGCGAGGAGCGCTGCCAAGGCGAGCGCCGCGGGAACGACCCGACCCAGCGCTCCGGCGAAGTGCTTACGATACGGTGCGAAGTTCGTCATGGGTCCTCGGTGGATGTTCGGCGATCGAGACGGTGATGGCAAAGAATCAAGAGGAACTACGGGATCGGCGGCTCAGCCCATTCGAAAGGCCAGGCAGTCAGGGCCCAGGCTGGTTCCTTCTATGGGCCATGATCGGAGCGATCACTATCGCCATAGGCGCAAGAGTGACCGTGCCTTTCGAACCTGTCCCCATGACGCTGCAGACCCTCGCAGTGCTCGGTGTCGGCGGGCTCCTGGGTCGTCGAGTCGGTACGGGAGCCGCGGCGCTTTACCTTGGCTTGGTGCTCGTCGGGTTGCCGGTCCTATCGGACGGAACCACCGCGCAGGGAGCAGCCTTTCTCGAACTAAAGAGCGGCGGTTATGTGGTGGGCTTCATTCCCGCCGCGTTCATCGCGGGGTTCTCAGGCCGAAGCGTCCTGCAGTCGCTCCTCGTGATGGCCCTAGCCCACGTGGTGATTCTGGCGATCGGCACGTCGTGGCTCGCGTACCACATCGGCTGGTCATCGGCCTTCGAGTTCGGATTGCGCCCGTTCCTCTGGGGAGCACTCGTCAAGACCTTCGTCGCCGCGGCCCTCGTCCAACACTTCGTCGAAAAGAAGCGATCACGATGACACCAGCAAGGATCAAATCTAAAGCAGAACTCCTCCAGGACGTTCGCGTCCAGCGCGTCCTCGCGACGATCGACTCTATCCCGAAGGGCAGCGTTGCGAGCTACGGACAGGTCGCGGAGGAGGCGGGACTCCCGAGGGCCGCCCGCTTCGTTGGATCGACGCTGCGCCGCTTTACCAACAACACCGGTGTTCCATGGCACCGCGTGCTCGGCTCCGACGGCACCATTCGCGTCAAGGGCGGCATCGCTCGGGACCAGGTCAAGCTTCTGCGTGCCGAGGGAGTCACCGTAAAGAACGGACGGGTCAAGCTCTCCGAGTGCGGCTGGGATCCAGAGGAGTAGGTCCAAGAGAGCGGATTCAGCGAGGTCGTGCCGCTGGGCCAGGGGCGGACGAGCGAGCATCCGAGCAAACCTCCCGGTTGCTATGAATGCGCTTTCGCTCCGGACGTAAGGGGTCCCACAGACCGAATTACGGCCTCTACCCCTATGAATCAGATGGAAACCAAGGACACGACGTCGACCGAGATCACGATCGAGCCCGCTAGCGGCTGGTCCAAAATGGGCCTACTCGCCGGAGTCTCGATCGCCACGATCTTCATGTTCGCGGGGGGCGCTGGCTTCCTCGACAAAGGGCACTGGTTCGGAGGAGTCCTCGTGGTGCTCGGCATCATCGGCGCAGCCTGCTCCATCCTGATCGCCTCTGGGTTCTTTCTCGTCAACCCGAATATGGCACGCGTCCTCGTGCTCTTCGGTACCTACCGCGGCACCGTGCGCAAGGCAGGGTTTTGGTGGACGAACCCGTTCACGTCAAAGCGTAGGCTCTCGCTCCGCGCCCACAACCTCGATGGCGGCAAGCTGAAGGTCAACGACATGCTCGGCAACCCGGTCGAGATCTCCGCCGTCGTGGTTTGGCGGGTGAGTGAAACGGCCCGCGCCTCCTTCGACGTCGAAAACTACGAGCAGTACGTCGCGCTCCAATCGGAGGCCGCCGTGCGTCACCTCGCAACGCAGTACCCCTACGACGACCTCGACAAGGAGGGCGCGGAGATCACGCTGCGCGGAAGCACGTCGGAGATCGCGGAGAAGCTCGGCGAAGCGCTCGCGCGACGCCTCAAGAGCGCAGGCATCGAGATCATCGAGGCACGCCTCAACCACCTGGCCTACGCTCCAGAGATCGCAAGTGCGATGCTCCAGCGCCAGCAGGCCAAGGCGATCATCGCGGCACGCCGCCAGATCGTCGAAGGCGCCGTCGGCATGGTCGAGATGGCCCTCGCGGAACTCAAAAAAGGCCAGATCGTCGAGCTCGACGCCGAGCGCAAAGCCACCTTGGTGGGCAACCTGCTCGTGGTCCTCTGCGGCCAGGAGAACGCCAAGCCCATGCTCAATACCGGCGTCTAAGCGCCGGGCCTAGGCAAAGCGCGAGACTCGAAAGGGGGTGGGATCCACGTGGGTCTCGCCCCCTTGAAGTAGCTCGGCCACGAGACGCCCCGTTCCCGTCGCAAGGCTGAGCCCGAGCATGCTGTGGCCCGCCGCGATCCAAACGTTCCTGTGGGCCGGGCTACGATCGATGATGGGTCGGCCGTCCCAAACCATGGGGCGCCAGCCGAACCACTGCTCGGTGACGGCCCCGCCGAACGGATCGTGCAGGTACTTCTCTGCGGCGTCTGTGAGGAGAGCGAGGCGCTTCTTGTTGATCGCCGTGTTGTAGCCGACGAACTCCATCGTCGATCCGATCCTGTAGCCAGACTTCATGGGCGTCACCGCCACATGGCTGTCCTCGAAGATGATCGGGTGCTTTGGCATGCGCGCTGGTTTGGGCATCGTGATCGAGTAGCCCTTCCCAGGTTCGATCGGAACGCGAACGCCCAAGTGCTCGTTGAGAAACGGCGTCATGGCGCCCGTCGCGACGACGAAGTGATCAGCATCCAGGTGAACGTCGTTCCCTTCCCCACCGACGGCGCGCAGACGGGTGGCGCGACGCGGGTCGCTGTCAAAGCCTTGGACCGATGTGGACTCCATGAACTCGACGCCGCGGACGGCGAGGCGCGACCGGAGCTCGGCCATGAGTTTGTCCGGCCGCAGGTGGCAGTCGCCTTCGTAGTGCCACGCGCCCGCGATCCCCTCCTTCAGTGCCGGCTCAAGCTCGACGGCTTGATGACCGTCGTACGGCGTCGCGGCCACTCCGAACTCCGTGCGCAGCATTCGATCGGTCTCGGCGTAGCCCTCGAAGCCCTCCGCGTCGTCGTAGACAAAAAGCAGCCCGCGCTCCTGCCACTCGCACTCGATCCCCTCGGTTTG
>CALHGQ010000611.1 GCA_938030175.1 uncultured bacterium
CACCATCGCGAGGCCGAGGCCGAGGCCGGCCCCCAAAAGGCAGACCAGCATGGACTGACTCGCCAGGAGCTTCACGGCATCGCCATCGGTGAAGCCGAGGGCTTTGAGGATCCCGATGTCGCGGGTTTGCTCGCGCCCCGCCATCAGCATCGTGTTCACCACGGCGAGCAGGATCGCGATCAACACGCCGCCTCCGATCGCCCCCACGAAGAAAGGCACGTTGCCAAACATCGACACGAACTGCTTTTGAAACTCTGACTCGGAGGTCGCCTGGACGCGTTGGGGTCCATTCTCGAAGAGCGAGTCCACGCTCCCCATCACCGCTGTCGGATCGGCGCCTTCTTCCAAGGCCAAGACGTAGGTGCCGACCCCGGGCGCATCGCCGCTGCCCGCCTTCATCGTCTCCTCGAAGTAGTCCCACTGAAACAGGAACATGCTCGACTCGAAGTTGCGGACGGTAGGACGGTAGATCGCGGCTACCTCGAACTCCCAAGCGACGCCGGGTCCATCGGGGTGAGGGAAGAGGTCGGGCAAGATCGGCACGGTGTCGCCCAGCTTCCACCCGTACTTGTCGACGAGTCCTTCCCCGATGAGCACGCCGCGCTTGGATCGCTCAAAGGCCTCCTTGGAGCCCTCGATGATCTCCATCTCGGGGTAGATCGACATCGTCTGCTCTGGATCCACCGCGAATTGCGCGAACCGATTGCGCTCGTTCTGATAGTAGCCCCCGAACCACTGCCACTTGGAGATCTCTTGGATGCCGTCGACGGCCTGGATCTTTGTCTGATAGGACTGCGGCAGGTCCACGAACAGACTCACGGCGGACTGAACGATCAAGCGACTGGCGCTCGCGGCGTCCGCGCCCGCCTGAATCGTCGTGACCAGGGTGCGCAGGGTGCAAAGCAAAAAGAACGCCACCACGAGCGAGCCAATGGTGAGGAAGGTCCGCACCTTGTGCCGCGCCAAGTTGCGCCAAACGAGTCGAAAGAGCTCCATGGCTTAGGCCCCACCCTCGAAGGTTGCCGGCGCAGCGGCAGCGCCGCGGTCCTCGATCCCGAGGAGTCGTCCCTTGTCCAGCCTGACGATGCGCTGCGCGCTCTCCGCTGCGTGAGGGTCGTGGGTCACCATCAGGATCGTCTTGCCGAGGTCCTGGTTGAGACGGCACAAGAGCTCTAGCACTTGGTCGGCCGAGTCCCGATCGAGATCGCCGGTGGGCTCATCCGCCAGCAGCACGGTCGGGTCGGTCACGATGGCTCGGGCGATGGCGCAGCGCTGCTCTTGGCCACCCGACAGCTGGCTAGGCCGATGCCCAAGCCGATCGCCGAGGCCCACGAGCGAAAGCGCATACTCAGCGCGCTCCTTGCGCTCTTTCTTGGGTACCGAAGTCAGCGCCAGAGGCAGCGTCACGTTCTCCAGCGCACTCAGCACCGGGATCAAGTTGAAGCCCTGGAAGACGAAGCCCACGTTCGCCGCCCGCCAGTCGGACAGCTCGCCGCGACTCAGTCGCGCAAGGTTGTCCCCCGCGACCACGACCTCGCCGGAATCCGCCTGGTCCAACGCTCCGATGAGGTTCAAGAGCGTCGTCTTACCGGAACCCGACGGACCCATCAACGCGTAGAAGCGGCCCGCCTCCATCGTGAGATCAAGCGCGTCGAGCACCTGAAGCGTCTCGCCTCCGCGGGAGTACGACTTGGTGACCTGGTGCAGCTGAATGCCTTCGGACTGGCTCATGGGGATAGGCTCCGCGCTGGGCGGAAGAAGAGAAGGGTCAGCGTGAATCCGCGTCGGCGCCGTCGGCCTCGGCTTTCCGCGGGAACACGACGCGCGCGCCCATCTCCGGGCGCATGCGTGGATCGATCGTCTCCAGGCGGACGCGCACCTCAATCGTGGCCTTCTGGCGATTCGCCGTGGGCCAGATGCGCTCAACCGTGCCCTGGAACTGTTCTTTCGAGAACGCGTCGAGGTAGACCTCGGCGGACTGGCCGATCTCAACCGAGTCGAGGCTGGTTTCAGGCAGCTCCACTTGGACCTCAAGGGTCGAGAAGTCGACCATCGTTGCCACCGAGCCGCGGCTCTGGCCTCCGAGGGCGTTCGGCGACACGACTTCGCCCACCTCGGCGTCCTTCAGCACGACCACGCCGTCGAAAGGGGCGCGGACGATGGTTTTGTCCAAGGTGGCGCGCGCCAAGTCCCGGACGGCGCTCAGTGACTGGATGCGCGCCTCGGCCTCCTCTTTCTGCAGGACCGAAACCGCGACGTTGGATTCCGCGCTAGAGACCCCCGCGTTGACCTGGACCAGCGCAAACTCTGCCCCGGTCAGGCGCGCCCGCGCCTGGTCCAGCGTGCTCTGCGCGCGCTGCAGCTGCTCCTTGGTGACGGCTCCCCGATCGACGAGCCGCTTCGTGCGATCGAAGTCCTGCTCAGCAAAGGTCAGCCCCGCTTGGACTTCGTCCCTCTGACTCGTCGCGGTACCAACGAGCGCGCGCGCTTCCGCAAGGCGGCGCTCCGACGCCACGATGGCCGCTTGGGCCGAGCGAACCGCGACATCGGCCCCGGCGAGGTCGGCCTCGGTCCTGCGTAGCGTGGCCTCCGCCTCGTCCGAGAAGAGCCGCGCCACCACGTCGCCTTCCTTGAGCACGGTGCCCTCTTGGACGTTCAGCTCCACAATGCGGCCCGGGGTGTCCGCGGAAAGGGCGGCGCGACGCCGCGCCACGAGGTAGCCGTTGGCCGACGCGCCGGAAACAGGCGCGGTCTTACGGGGCCGAGGATCCGAGCCGGCGACCGACGCCGGGGCCCGTCCCTCGGGTGAGCTCGCAGACTCCAGCCGGGGCAGCTCCGTCTCCGCCGAACCAGGCCCTTGGACCATACGAAGCAGCGGGTTTCGGAAGAACCAAAGCGCGAGGACCGCCCCGCCGATGAGCACCCAGCGAAGCCACGGCGACCGCGGCCTGTAGGCGCGCTTGGGGCCCGAGCCGCGATCGATGCTCAGCTTCTCAAGATCCATGGAGCAAGGTGGGCGGTCCGCCTCCGAACTAGACCGCGGCGAATCGCGACGGGGAGAAGAACTCTTCGTCGATCGCGCTGACCGGCTGCCCGAGGATCATCTGGGCCAACCCCTCGCCGATGCTGGGGGCGAGCTGGAAGTCGTTGCCGGAGAAACCGGTGACCACATAGAGGCCGGGGATCTCCTTCACTTGGCCGACGATCGGGCGCTGGTCCGGGGTCAGCGTGATCCACGCCGCCTGGTTGCCGCACGGAGCCATCTCGCCGTAGACCGGCATCCGGCCGTTGAGGAGCGGAGACGCCCAGTTGCGGAAGTCATCGCTCACCTCTTCGTTGAGGCTTTCCGGACGCTCGAGCTCGGGCAGACCGTCGAAGCCGATCCGACCGACACGCGTGCGCTTGGCCTTGGGCTCGCAGCGCAGGTGGAGTCCGTTGACCTGGTCGAGGATGACCGGGTGCGCCGCTGGCATGAGGTCGAGGGGATCCGGCTGGAAGCGCGTCTCGATGTCATCATCGATCGCGTCGTCGACGTCCTCGAGCGCGGGCGGGTCCGGCATCTCGAAGAAGGTCTCTTCAATCCGGACCACGCGCAGCGGCATCTCGACGCCGAGCTCTTTCAGGATGACGCCGGTCCAAGGACCCGTCGCGAGGACGACGTTCGGAGCGCGGAACTCGCCCTCGCTGGTGGCAACGCCGACGGCGCGTCCGTTCTCCACGAGAACCGTGGGGTTCTGGACACCGGTCCGGGTGCTCGCGCCGTAGCTGCGCGCCAGGGCGGCGAACGTATCGATCGTACGGCGTGGCTCGACGTACCCGCCGTCCGGCTCGTAGGAACCCATCGCTGCGTCATCGACCATGATGCCCGGACAAATGGCCCGCATCTCCTGGGCGGTCATCACCTTGACGTTGATCCCGAGGCTCCTCTGCATCTCGACGTTGCGCTTGAGGACCGCGATGGTCTCGGGGTCCGTGCCGGCGACGACGAGGACGCCGGTGCGCTTGTAGCCGACGTTGCGGCCCACGAGTCGGTGCATCCCTGCGTAGACCTTCAGCGCATCCCGCGCCATGCCTGCGAGGGGGCGCTCTGCGTAGCCCTGGTGAATCACGGCCCCTGTGCGTCCCGAGGATCCGGAGCCCAGGGAGCCCTTCTCGATGAGGATGACGGGCTCGGTCAGGGGGTCACAGCGCTTGGCAGCGGAGAGAGCGACGCTGGTGCCCATGGCACCACCGCCCACGATGAGGATTTTGGCCTTCACGGAATCAGAGGAGACGAACGATTCGGAACAGGGGAGTGATCCGGACAGAAGATTTCGCTCAGCGGCAGGCCGAGGACGCGATCCGGGCCAAGGAGTGTAGCGCTGCGGCCACAAAATAGGCCCAGCCCACTCGGGGCGCGGTCCGAATGGGCTGGTGGCAGGAGGATCGAGGGGGTTGATCCGCCCGCGTTAGGGGGCGCCGGCGCCTTGGGCCATGTGGGAGAGCGTGAGGGGGTGCCATCCCGGCACCAGGCCGCCGGAGCCTGGATTTTTCTTGGGGGAACGTCGGGTCCGGGGCGCGGGGTGAAGGCGGGGCAGAAAGGAGGGAAAAACCTCTGGAAAACGGCGTAACGACTCGGGACGGGGGCCGCGCGCCCTATATTCCCGGCGCCATGATTCCAGAGCGCAGGACTAGAACGATTCGCATCGGCCCCCTCTCCATCGGCGGCGGGAGCCCCATTGCTGTTCAGAGCATGGCGGCCACGAGGACCCAGGACCTCGATGCGACCATGGGTCAGATCGAACGCATCCACGCCGCTGGCGCGGACCTCATCCGCGTGGCGGTCGACTCCCCGAAGGACGCGGAGGCCCTGGCCGAGATCGCGCGCCGCATGGATGCCAAGGGCATCGACGTCCCCCTCAGCGTCGACCTCCAGGAGAATTATCGAATGGCGGCGATCGTCGCGCCTTTCGTTCAGAAGCTCCGCTACAACCCCGGGCACCTCCACCACCACGAAAAGGACAAGTCCATCGCGGAGAAGGTCCAGTGGATCGTCGAGACCGCCCGCGAACACGACTGCGCGATTCGCATCGGCGTCAATGCAGGTTCGGTGGCGCCTGAGTACAAGGAGCGCTTCCCAGACGACCACGTCCAGGCCATCGTCCAGTGCGCGGTCGATCACTGCGAGCTCCTCGACG
Organism: uncultured bacterium; assembly: GCA_938030175.1. Classification (GTDB taxonomy): domain Bacteria; phylum Planctomycetota; class UBA1135; order UBA1135; genus Saltatorellus. The sequence continues at coordinate 5,178 of CALHGQ010000611.1, forward strand.
GCCACCAGTTCCTCGACTACGTGGTCTCCATCAAGGACTCGGACCCGCGCCTCGTGATCGACGCCAACACGCGCTTCTCGGAGGCCCGCCCGGACGTCCCCATTCACCTCGGCGTCACCGAGGCTGGCATGCCCCCCGAGGGCATCATCAAAACGCGCATCGCCTTTGAGCAGCTCCTGTCCCGCGGCATCGGCGACACGCTTCGCGTTTCCCTCACGGTCCCTTTCGACAACAAGGGCGAAGAGATCTCCGTCGGCCGCCAGATCCTCGACGACGTCGAGAACGGCCGCTTCCGCTCGGTGCCCCCGAACTTCTTCGACGGCCTCAACATCATCGCCTGCCCGTCCTGCAGCCGCGTCGAGAACGAGAAGTTCATCGACCTCGCCGAAGACGTAAAGAAGATGACGGAGTTCGCCGCGGAGTACGACCTCACCATCGCCGTGATGGGTTGCCGCGTGAACGGACCGGGGGAGACCGACGATGCTGACCTCGGGCTCTGGTGCGGACCGAAGACCGTCAACCTGAAGAAGGGCGAGGAACTCGTAGGCAACTTTGGCTACGACACGATCCTCGATGCGCTGCGCAAAGAACTCGACGTGCTGATCGCTGCGCGCGCGTGACGGCCGATTCGTTCAGGACCCTGTGATGGGGTCCTGACCCAGTCCGCCGGATGTAGACGGCGAGACCACCATCGTTCGTGGAGGAACCGTTGCCTGCCCCGGCAGGCTCCCCTGGTCCCCGTCACAACGTTGCGCGACTTTCGCCGATAAGGGCCTCAATCGGGGCGGCGGTGCGCGCGGTGCTAAGCTCTCCACCCACGGGCACCTTTCACTTCGAGCTCGGCGAGCTGACGAACGCAGAGCCGCGAGCGACCGCGCCGGACCTCGCTTTGTCGTAGTTCCCACTCACGGATGGCCGCGACCACTTAGAGGTGGGTGGACAAGAGATCGTCCGTTCGGCGCCCGAGATCATGGCTCACTGGGAGACCGCGCGCAGCCCGCCGCGCCAGAACGACCACGTCGGCCTCGTCAAGGAGCAGTCAGAACGATCCCGCGGGCTCGATTAAGCCATGGCAGGCCTCCCGACCGTGTCGGAATGTGAACCCGTCATCGAAAGCCTGAGGGAAGGCAAGCCCATTGACTAGCCACTGAGCTGCGTTCAGGAGAAGGCGCAACATTCGATTACGTGGATAGGAGTGTCGTTGTCAATTTCCCCTTGGCAGAGCACGGCGCTCAAGCCGAGCTTCCTTCGGGAATAAGGATCCTCCGCACCTCAAACGGTGAGGCGACGTCAGGTCTCCTTCACCCTCTCTGGGCGGCGCGCTGATCCGAGTGGATATCCCTTTCTCACCTTTTCGTTGCGGCACGCGACTAGCGTCTCCGCGGTCAACTATTGGGGTGATGGACGTCCGAGAGCATCGACGCGGTACGGCCTCTGCTCGGGCAACGAGGGTCTCCCGTTGGTTGAGATACGCGAGCAGCCGCCCGCAGCAAACAGCCGCAAAGCTATGGCGCTACTCTGGAATGAGACCACCGCGTGGCAGGATGCAACCAAGTTACGGGGAGGATATTTTTGGGCTCCGTAGCTCAGCTCCAAAGCCTGTGCGCGGTCGTCGGAGACTGCTACTTTGGAGCATCATGCTCTCGCTTCCCCAATGGATGAGGGCCGGATCTCGCAGCTCGGCTCTTCCGCTCGCACTCTTCCGCATTCTCTTCGGCCTCTGCCTCGTCTTCGACATCGTCGCGCTCATCGAGTACGCGCCGATGTGGTTCGATGCCGTGCCGTGGGTTGAAAGGCGGGCTGCTTGGATCGACCCGGCGCTCTACGTCTGGCTTGCAGCCGCCGTTTGCCTGATGGTCGGTGCGTTCTCGCGCTTTGCCGCCGCCCTCAACTACGCGGGCTGCGTGACGTTCATGAGCTTCCACGCCATGCCGCTCAGCTACGAGTACCACCTGGACAACCTCTACTTGGTGACCTCGTTCGTGCTGCCCTTCCTGCCCATCGGCAGGGCGCTCTCGGTGGACGCTTGGCGCCGGCCGCCCGCCGTTCGCACGATCGGGCCGGCGGCAGAGATCTTCTTTGCGCTGGTGGTGTCGAGCATCTACTTCGACTCCGCGCTCTGGAAGCTTGGCTCCAGCATGTGGATGAACGGACTTGGGTACTGGACGACCGCCGTTCAGCCGTGGGAAGGCCAGCCTACGCTTGCATGGACCCTAAACAACGAGTGGATCGCCCGTAGCGCGGGCTACGTCACCCTGATCTTCGAGCTTGTGTTCGCCTTTCTGATCTGGTTTCGACCACTGCGGTGGCCGCTACTCCTGATCGGATTCACGCTGCACGTCGGTATCGGGACGCTCCTTCCGATCCCGCTGTTCGGGCTGATCATGGTGTCGTTCTTGACGGCCTTGATCCCGCTGCGGCCGGCCCCGCCCACCAAAGAAGAGGAGGGCGCCCCGGTTGAGAAGACCCTTGCCGAGAGGTTCGGTCCGGCGTACCTCGTGCTGTGGGGCATCGTCTTTACCGTTGGCCTTGCGGATCCACTCCTCGCCATCTCAAAGGAAGGGATTGGCGGCTCCACCACGACGCAGCAGCGGTTCTGGTACTCGAAGGCCGAGACCCCCATCGACCGCGGCGTCGGAGCCAGCGTGTTCTGGATCTATCGAATCTTTGGCTTCCGATCCCACCCGATCTTCATCGACAGCCAATTCTCCCTGTGCAGTCACGAAACAAGGCTGCGCTTTCACCCGAACAGCGCTGACCTAAGCGCCGAGCAGGTCTTCGACTTGCCGAACGAAGGGGAGAGCTTCCACCCTCCCCACTACAACCGGCGCTTCCTGGCGCTCTACTACCGCTCGATCTGGGCGCTCCTGCCCCGCTACCACGTGGAAACGAGGCTCGCTCGATTCTTGAACTACCACGCAGGGCGCGGATCGTTCGATCGAATGGACGGCTGGATCTCCATCGAGCAACGACCCATCGAGATGCCCGTCGATCGCTGGGTCCATGGACAGCGCAGCACGAACGAAGCACAGCCGTGGACGCGCGTGGGCGTGGCAGAACCCTACGCGGACGGATTCGGATTTACCTGGCGCGAGCCCTCGTGGCCAAACTCCCAAGGAGGGCTCTAGATTGGAACCTGCTAAGAATCAGCCAGCGACCACCACCGAGCCCAGCCCCGGCCCCGGCCCCCCGGGATGGGGCGCAGCGGCGCTCTGGACCTACGCGGCCGTCTTCGCCGGCGCCGTCCTTGGCGGGGCCGCAGGCAGCTCGACCGCAGGCAAGTTCCTCTGGATCGTTGGCCCCATCGTCCCCGGTGCGTTCGGCGCTCTCATCGGTGGTCGCGTCGCCGACCTGATGAACCTCGAGGACCCCCTCGGATCTTCTATCTCCATCATCGCGGGCCTTCTGGCGACCTTCGGCGTCCTCCGCGCCATGCGAGGAGCGCTCCGGATCGAGCACGGAGCAGGCTGCATCGTTCAGCTAGTCATCGGGCTGGCTGTAGGAGCGCAGGCATTCATCTTGGCGAGGATGATGCTGGAATAGACGGCCAGAGGCAGCGCCCGGCGAAATTGCTGGACATGGCTGTAGCGATGCAAGTGACCCGCTCATCCCACGGAACAAGCGCCCCTGCGCGCGATTCCCGAGGTCACCCATCGAGCCGTCATGCCCGAAGAACCAGCAGAGAGAGACATGCAGCGGTATGTCCGTTCGGTGGCGAGGGCCATCGTCTCTGGTGACGTGCATCGCGCCGATGACCTGGAGCAAGAGGTGCTGCTGGTTGCGCTGACGGCGCGGCTCAAGAAAGGTAGGCGAGGGCGCCCATGGCTTCGGGCGGTCACCAAGAATACGCTTCGGTACACGAGGGCCCAGGCCGCCTGTCGGCCGCTGGAGTCCACTTCGCGGGGCGAGCGACTTCAGACAATCGTGAGCCAGGAGCTCGATCCCGCCGTGGCCGTGGTTCGCAAGGAGCTCACGATCCGGCTTGGACGCATGCTCGCTCGCCTCCCAGCGACGTGCCGCGACGTGGTCAGGATGCGAGCGATCGACGGCCTGCCACCGCGGGTCGTCGCCGAGGAGCTCTGCGTTCCAGTGGAGACCGTCCGGACGCGGTATCGCCGGGGTTTGGAGCTGCTCAGGGAAGCCGCCCAGCGCTTGATCGAGGACGACGCGCTCAGCGTTTGGGAGCAGCAGGACGAACGATGAAGTGGGTACGCCCAGACCGAAACCTCCCACGGGCGTACGAAGGGCCGGTGTCACGAGAAGCGCCGAGGACCGATCCGCCCACGGAAGGGAAGAGTCGATCCCCGGCGCTCCAGGGTCCGAAGTGGGTGACCTAGCGATCCAAGGTCGGCGCTTGGCTGACCGCTCCCGCCGGGTTCGCCCTCGCTCCCCGCGGCCCCGTGGCCGGAAGGCTGTCCGGCACGAATGCGAGGTTGTCCACGGCACCCGAGGAGGCGAACGAGATCTCCATCGAGGTCACCGCCATCTGGTTGAAGCCCGGGTCCTCAGTCGCCGTGGCCGTCGCCATGAAGCCCGGCTGGGCGTCCAAGGTGTCGAGCGTCAGCGTCCGCAGCCCTGAGCCACCGTCGATCTCGATGTCCTCGGTCCAGCCACCGGGGACCACGAACACACGCTGGTTCGACATATTGTCCGTCAGCGTGACGCGCGCGGTCTGGTCGATGAAGCTGTCGAGGTCGATGTCCACCAGATCGATGGAGCAAACGGTGGAGGGCGTCGTGAAGTCGAACGTCATGGAGCCCCCAAGAACGTCGTCGTCCGGCGTGTCGAACACGTCGGGGGTCGACTGGCCGGCGACCTCTTGGAGCATCAGCAAGTTGCCTTGGCCCACGAGCAGATCCTGGTCCGTGGAGGACGCGTTGGGCCCGGTGGCCGAGCTGTCGAAGATCGCGGCCGAAAGACCAGAGCCGGAAAGACCGTCGACGGAGAAGAATGCCCCGAACTCCTCCCCGGCGTTGATGGCTCGACCGTTCTCGAACGCGCTCGTCCCGTCGTCATCGAACTCGAAGCCGTAGACAAGACAGTCATCGCCCCTCGTCCACGTGACCGTGGCGGTGTTGGAGTTCACCAAGTTGCCCGACGAGTCGATCATCGTGGCGGTGACCTCATCCGTGCCGGTGCCGCCATCGCCGGAGTACACGAAGTCGACCGTGCCGGCCATGTTCGTGGCGCCCGTGAAGCTGTCGCCCATGTTGGGGCCCGATGTCACCGTGAAGGTCACGTTGCGGCCCGCGATTGGTGTCATCGTGGCCGCATCCTCGACGCGCGCCGTGACCGTGTGCTCCGTGTCCAATACCCGCTCGGCCGTCAACGGCGAGAGGAACAGGGTCTCATCGGCAACGCTCGTCGGGACCGATGTCTCGAAGTACGCGAAGAAGATGTTGTCGTCATCCGACGGGTTGACCGTGTCGACGACGATCTGGGTGTCCCCGGTGGCCACGAAGGGACGCAGGTCGTAGAGCTCGTCGTCCGTGTCGAAGCCCGTCGATCCAGCAAACGGATCGGGCGGGTTGTCGATCGAGTCGCCGATGCCGCCGACCGTAAGAAGGGCGCCGTTGGAGCCGATCCCGTCATCCTCCCCCCCAGCGGAGGAAGTCATGCGGGCGCCGTTCACGTCGATCTCCGAAACCATGGTGGTCCCAGTGAGGTCCTGGAAGCCAAACGAGATGCCGAGGCCCATCGTGGCCTTGGCGTCCGGGTCCATGAGGTTGAGCGGCTCGGCCAGGGAGACGACGAACTGATCCCCAGCGGGCGATTGGCCACCGAAGAGCAGGACAACCCCTGCCGGATCCGTCACGCTCGGGTCGTCGAAGATGACGGCGAGGATCTCACCTTCAATGTTGTTCGTGTTGGATCCAAACTCCGTCACAGTGAAGTCGACAAGACCAGCTGGGGCCGCATCGACCACCGGAGCAACGATGGACGTCACATCACCAAAGACGTTGTTGAAGAAGGTCGGGTTGCTGCTGATGTCGTTGAAGACAGACTCCGTGAAGATCACGGGCGTTCCATTCAGCTGGATCACCCCGGGGAAAATCTCGTTACTGAACGAGCTCGACGCCGCGAGATAAGCGGATCGCACCGTGGCACCGGCGCTCGGCTTGTTGACCTGAATGGTGCCGCCTGCTGGGTCGTTGGTCCCGACCCCGTCGACGGAAAGCGAAATGAACCCGTCTTCGGCGACGATGCCGGTGAGCTGGGCATGGGCAGGGCCCACGAGGGCGAGGCTAGAAGCGAGAACGGACGCTGCGGCTACAAGCGCAGACTGGCTGAGTATTTTCAAAGCGAGCAGGCCGGAAAGGGCCAGGGCAGAAGAGAGGCAGGCCCCTACAGCAGCGGGGGACTGCGGGAACGCACGTGTGCCAAGCGAAACGCACAGGTGCAATGGCGAGAGAGAGCGGGCAGGCGTCCTG
>CALHGQ010000612.1 GCA_938030175.1 uncultured bacterium
GGGGCTTCAAGCGCCTTGTCAGGACTCCGATGGACGCAGTTGGTTAGCGCGGACTTCTTCAACGGGCTGCTAGGCGTTCCGTGACGGCTAGCGGTCAGCTTGCATCCCGTTGGAGCTCTGCTCATGGAGCCTTGTGCCCGCGGTGGTACAGGCCTCCGGGGGCGCGGCGCACCGCGCCGCTTAGCTCTAGTGTGGTGAGAGCGCCGAGCGTCTCCCTGACGTCGCGCCCAACGTTGACGGCGATCTCGGCTGCGGTCTTGGTCTCGCCGGTGAGAGCCTCCAAGACCGCGACCTCGAGCGGGCTACGCGTGGGGGCGGGGGGGGCACTCGCCGACGGTTCTGTATCCCACGCGTCCTCGCCATAGAGATCGTCGAGGAGCATCCGCGGTGAGCCGACTGGCGTCGCGCCCTCGCGAATCAGCGCCAGTGTTCCCCGGGCCATGGGGTGATCGATGCGGCCTGGAATCACAAAGACCTGTTGCCCCTGGTCGGCGGCCCAGCGTGCCGTAATCAAGGAACCGGACGCTTCCGCTGCTTCCACCACGAGGACCGCATCGCTGAGCCCTGCGATGATCCGGTTGCGCAGCGGGAAGTGATGACGCCGGGGCGATGTCCCGGGCGCGAACTCTGACAGGAGGAGTCCGTCGGTTCCCATGCGATCAGCGAGCTTGCCCGCAGGCCAGGGGCGATCTACGCCGCAGCCGAGGACCCCGATGGTGGCTCCCTTGGCGCCGAGGGCACCTGAGTGGGCGGCCGCGTCGACTCCACGGGCTAGTCCGCTGACCACGCAGGCTCCGGCCGCAGCGAGCTCGTGTCCAAAGCGCTCCGCCTGCGCTGCGCCGTAGGGGGTAGGGGCCCGACTGCCCACGATGGCGATGCAGTGGCTCGCATCGATGAGGTCTGTGCGGCCACGCATCCAAAGCCGCGCGGGCTCTACCTCGATCGTTTCCAACCCTCCGGGCCAGCCGGGCTCGCCCCGGCATAGCTCCACGATCTCGGGTCCTTCACGTTGCTCCTCTTGCATACGAGGAGATCGATCGAGCGCCGAGGTGGTTTCACTTCGGCGCATCCCAGCGTCAAAAAAGGAGCGCGTCGGGCGGCGTGTTCCAGAGAGCCACTTTCCAACCTGCATCCGCGTCCCCGGGGGAGAGCCGCATGAGGCCCACACCCCCCGTCTTGACCTTGAAGGTCCCCTCCACGAGTGCGCTTTCCAGCGCGCCGGGAACGGCGTCGAGGAACCAGCGCAGCAAACCGTTGCTGCTGCAGATCATCACGCGCTCGCCGTACCTACCTGATGCGACCTCGGCCAGGAACGCCTGGACGCGTGCGCGGACCTCGGATTCAGTCTCGGGCCAGCCAGCGTTCTTGGGCCACACGCTACGTTCGTTCCAAGCCGTGACCTCCTCTGGGCCGAAGCGCTCGTGGATCTCGTCCGTGGTGAGGCCACCCCAGTCGCCGTAGTCCACTTCGTCCAGCGCCTCGATACGAACGGGCTCTGGTGAACCCTCGGGGGCGGCGAGCCGCAGGTGTTCCACCTGGCGCTTGAGCCCGCCCGACACCGTCGCCGTCGGGATCCAGCGCGCGGCGGTCAGTGACTTGCCGAGTTTTTTCGCTTGGACGCGACCGCTTGGGACGAGCGGCAGATCTTGACCCTTACCGACCCACACGATTCGATCGCCGGGGGCGAAGGTGTTGCCGTGGCGAACGAGGAGAAGCTCGATGGTCATCAGGGCACCAGCTCGCCCTCTTCGGCGATCAGAGACTCGACGCGTTTGAGATCCTCGGGGCTGTCGATCGCCAGGTGGCGGCGACCGCGGTAGTCCACTTCCACCACGCGGATCGGCATACCGTTGTCGAGGGCGCGGAGCTGCTCGAGGCCCTCGGTGAGTTCCAGCGGACTCGGCGGCAGTTTGATCAGCGTGTCGAGGGCATCGGCGGTGTATCCGTAGAGACCGATGTGGCGGAACGTCGGCGCACCGCCCTTGGCATCTCGAACGAAGGGAATGACGGCCTTTGAAAAGTACAGCGCGTCTCCGGATCGATTGAAGACCACGGTGGTGCCGCCGACTTCGCCCGCGGACTTTGCTTCCATGAGAAGCGATAGGGACGATTCGTCGAGGCGCGCGGCGGGCGTGACCATTGGCAGCTCGGGGTGCGCGCGCATCTCGGCCGCGACGGCTTCGAGCACCCAGGGCGGGGTGAGCACCGCGTCACCCTGGAGGTTGATGACGGCGTCCGGGCGCTCGTCGAGCCCTTGGATCGCGGCGTGCACTCGCTCGGTGCCGTTGCGGCACGACTCTGGCGTCATGATCGCCGTGCCGCCGAACGACTCGACGTGGTCCCTGATACGGTCATCGTCGGTGGCGACGAGAGCCTGGGTCACCCCGTCAGCCGCGCTCGCGATATCGAAGACGCGCCGGATCAACGAGCGCCCCGCGACGTCAGCCAAGGGCTTGCCAGGGAAGCGGGTCGAGCCGTACCGCGCAGGGATAACCGCGACGACGTTCATGCGTTCTTACCGTGGCACTTCTTGTACTTCTTGCCGCTGCCGCAGGAGCAAGGGTCGTTGCGCCCGAGCTTCTCAGCCTTGTGCTCAAAGGGCTCGATCGGTGCGTGGTGTCCGTGGCCGTGGGGATTCGTGCCGGTCTTGACGGTGTGCAGGAACTCGTTGATCGTCGTCTCGAAGCCCTGCTTGAGCTCGAACGCGTTGCTGAGGACTTCCGTCTCTTCCAAGTGCTTCAGGTACGCGCGCAGGACATCCGGCACCTCCTCGGCCAGCGCCTCGCCGCGCTTGAACTTACCGGGCAGCACGTGGCCAAGGGCCCCGTGCATATCCTGGCCGTCGAGCTTCTTGGGCTCGATCCCGAGGTCGTCATAGCAGACCGTGAGGAAGCGCCCGACGA
>CALHGQ010000613.1 GCA_938030175.1 uncultured bacterium
GCGGGTACTCCGGCTCCAGCTCGACGTCGATCGCGTCCGCAACGCGGTTGATGTAGTTGAAGTACGCGACCACCTGGATCGCATCGTGGATCGCGACGTCGTCGAAACCGGCGGAGCGCAGCGACTCGACGTGGGTCTCGCGCATCGCAGCTGGCTCGCGTGTGAGCGCTTCCGCAAACGCACAGAGCGCGCGGTCGCCCGCGTCGAGACTCCCGAGGTTTCGCCAACCGCTGCGGATGCCTTCCACGAACGCTTCGCGCTCCGTCGCAGAGAGCTCGCTCCACTCGTCGTCAACCTCGGCACGGAGGTCGTCAGCGTGGCTACACGTTCAGTAGTGGCACTCGTTGATTTGACTGACCGCCGTCGCGAGCATCTCGCGCTGTCGGCGTGAGAGCCCCTCCGGCGCGTACATGATCTTTTGGTACAGCCCCATGGAGGCGTCGAGGATCGCGGGCGCGGCGCTTTGGGCACGCACGATGCCGAAGACCCGCCCCGCTCGCTCGATCGCGGCACGGTAGGTCTTGGCCAGGCGGCCGGTGGCGTCCTCGACGCGGACGGTGTGAATCCAAGGCATACGCGTTTCTCCTGTGGGCCCGTTCAGCGCCCCATGCGGCCTGTCCGGTCCGGGGTGCTCAAAAGGAGCGGCCCCAGCCCCGACCGATGTTGTTCACCCACGCGCCGATGATCTGCGCGTGGCGCTCTTTGATGACTCGCAGATCTTCGAACGCCTGGGCGCGTTCGTGATCTCCGATGCGCACGAGGAACACAGCATACTGGGCGTACCAGCGCGCAACGGTTTCCTCGGCGTGCTTGATGAGGCGCAGCGGCGGACGCGGCCCCGTGATGGGTGCTCCGTAGACGAGCACGCGCGCGAGAGCGCGGCGTCGAAAGCTCGTGCGCCTTGGCTTGCCCCCCATGCTGCGGATCAGCGCCTGAACGCGTTCCACGAGAATGATGCCGTCTTCGTTGATCTCGCGCGCCACGGTCGCGAGGTCCTCGTCCGCAGCGCGGCGCGCGATGTGATCCATGACAGACCGGGCGCCGATCTCCGAGAGGAGCGCGAGCTTGACGTCGCGCACAAGGCTGCGGTAGGCACGCCGAAACTCCTTCGACGGCGGAGCGAATCCTTCGACTCGGAGCTCGCTCTCCACTCGGTGTCCCCCCGTCACGTCTTCCACTTCACGTCGCCCGCGATCACCGCGGCCCGGTGGCCCCGATGCCCGTTGATTCGGTGCCTGTCGATTCCGCGCCCGTCGATCCGGCGCCGGTCGATTCGATGCTCATCAAGGGGCGAAGCGTCCCCTCAGGGTCAACGCCGAGCTGCTCGGGAAACTCCGACGCCGGGACCTCCAGTAGGTCCCGGCGCTTGTCCACCTCAAGGATGTGATCCGTGACCACGCCGGAGGGGCTCTTCACGCGCACGGGAAGGAGGAAAGGAAACGCGGGCGCCGCGGCCCCACCCTGCAGCTCGTGGACCTGGTCCACGCGCAGGAGCACGCGTTCGCGCGCGGCGTCGTAGGTCCAGCGCGTCTTCACCTTGGGCTCCGTGCTGTTGCGCAGCCATGACCGGACGAAGCGCGCGCCGAACCCTGGGACCGCCGCCTCAGCCGCGGGCACAAACTCGCTCCAGCCGACGGCGCCGCCGCCCCGATGGGTATCCACGAACGATCGAAGGAGCGCGCGGAACTGAGGCTCGCCCATCATCTGGCGCATGAGCAAGAAACGCGGAACGGCCCATTCGTCGCTGACGCTGGGGCGGTGGAGACGCATCGCGTCCTGCAAGTTCCAGCCGGCGGGAGATGCACCTGAGAGGCTCTTCTCCGCAAGCGACTCAACGAAGAGGCGGTGCATGACGCCGGGGAGGCTCCGGAGCGCCGCGCCGTCGGGTCCGGCGACGAGCGGCACCAAGCCACCGAACCAAGCGTCGGCGGGGGCGGCGAGGGAGGGCAAAGCGTCCGCGCTGCGGCGCACGAGGAGCTCCGTTTCGCAGAATGTCAGGAAGGCATCGAGGGCCAGATCGGACGTGGGTTCGACATCACTTTCCGCGAACGGAGCTCCGGCGGGGATGGCGGCCAGGGCTTCGTCCTCGGCGGCGGTCGACAGCTCGGCGACGCGCTGGGCGTGGAGCAGCATGGGCGCGAGGCCGAGGCGCTCCGCGGCGGCGGGACCCGCAGGATCAGCCCCTTGGCCATGGACCCAGACGGTGGCGCTGTCGCTCGGATCGAGTGCCGAGAGCAACTGGGTGGCTGCCCAAAGGGGCGCCGCGACGGGCGGTTCGATCCAAGATAGATCGACCGTGACACGCTTTGCCTCGGGTGCTCCTTGCTCGTCGAAGTAGAGCGATCCGTAGTCGAAGCTCAGGCGCACCGGGTGGCCGCCGAGGGTGTACCCGCTCGACTGCGTTCCGCGCACGCCGCCGTTGACGTCTGCTTGGACCGCCTCCATGGAGCCTTCGATCCGAGCGACGCGCAGATCGCGCGACGGGTCGCCGCCGCGGGCGCCTTCGTACAAGTCCACATGGGCCACGTCGATACCCGCGAGGCGAGTCGCAAAGCTCGGCGCCGGGGCGGGGGCGAGGGGCTCGAGCTCCTGGGGCAGGCTCCGCGCGCAGCCCACGAGGCCCAGAAGGAAGCCCAGCGACAAGCACAGTGGGAAGGACAGCGCGAGGCCGCCGCCCACGCGCGAGGTCATCCACTCGGCCCTCCCCCTGGTCAGCGGCAGGCCGCATCGAATGCGTAAGAGTGCAGAAGAGACAGAACGAGTCACGACTTGAAACTCTCGCGCGGATCGCGCACTCCATAAACTGAGGGTCCGGAAGGCCATGGGTACATGGTAGCCGGAGACGCCCCATGGACTTCCTGCTCGAATGCATCGGTTTCCCGCCTGACGTTGGCGAAGACGGCCTGATCAAGTTCATCCAGGCCCATGGCGAGGCAGCGGCCTGGCGCGGCGACCCCGAGAACCATCGCGTCCTGAGCCTCGGCGGCGGGCTTGAGGTGCGCGCCGACCGGTCCACAAATCCGGCTCCGGCCCAGTCGTATTGGACCCTCACCCCCCAGTTCAAGGTCCCCCACAGGCTTCGATTCGCCGTGACGTCCATCGTCCGGCACCCGGACAGCCCCTTTGATGCGCTCCTCGCTGGCTGGGCCGCGCCAGCCATTGATATGCCAGACCAACCGGCGTCGGCCGCTAGCCAGGCAGGGGCCTATCGGCTCTCCACCTGGATCAGCGATGCCAGGCGTCTCGGATCGAGGATTTCTCCGGGCCACGTCCTCGCGATCAGCGTGGCGGGCTTCGCGGTCCACGTCGACCGGATCATTGCCAACGAGGACGTCAAGGACCCTTCGATCCTCAACATGCCCGCCGGCGCGGACATTCGGCCGCTGGGTGGCCCCGACGAGCCGGGTGGTTGCTGCGACGTGTCCCTGCGGATCCAGGCCGTCCGCCACATCAAGAACAAGCTGACTGGCGAACCGGTGGAGATTGCCATCTGCGACGCCCCGGACCGCCCGATGCTTCTCTTCCTTTCCCCGTGGCAGCTGAAAGGCGACGGGCACCCCGCCCCGCAGCCGGGGATGAGGATCGAAGGCACCTTCATGTTCACCGGACGTATTGCTGGCGGCTTGCCGAAGCGCCGCGCGACGTAGCCGATCCGGAAACCGCTCTGTGCGACGGCATGGCCGCGGCACTCTCTTGGAGTCTGTCGCGGACTCAGGCGGGCTCATCGAAGTCGCTCGTCACCGCCCACGGCAGTACCCGCAACTGGGGCCACTACAGAGTCCACTACAGAGTCCACTACAGGGCCTACTACTGGGTCAGACCCCCTCGCCGGTCGGCTTCTCCGGTGCTGCGGGTTGGGTGCGATGATTTGGACAGGTTGCCCCCCCGATGGCGCGGCTCACGCGCTAGCCTGATTGCCCCCCTCTCCCCCAGCCCAGACCGATCGCTCCTATGCGGATCCGCACCGGCCCGATGGCCCTGCTCTTGGCGTTCTGCGCCAGCCTCCTGCTCCCGTCCACCGCCTTGGCGCTTAGCGCGGTCCAGGACTCGCCCCAGGATCAGAGGCAAGCCAACTACGAAACGAGCCTGAAGGCCCTGCTCGGGGGCTCCGTCGACGGAATCGCCGTGGAGATCGGTTCCGATCCTCGTGAGGATGCTGCGCCCAAGGACTTCGAGGCGAAAGTCGATGCGGCGATGGGCAAGGTCAACGGCGCTATCGCAGGGGTGTTCTTCTACCCCTTGATGCAGGACACCACCGAGCTGGAGGCGAACGCAGTCATCGACGACACGGCGGGCCTGGCCGCGTTGGTGGATCAGTTCAAGGCCCAGGCGGAGTCCGAGGGCGTCAACCTCAGCGAATCGAAGGTCACCCTCAGCCTGCCCTACGCGGGTGCCACGGGGGAAGCTCGGGTGGCGAGCATCAAGGCGGTGCACGGGGGCATCCCCCTGGCGGTTCTTTGGCTGGTGCTCGGCGCGGTCTTCTTCACCGTGCGCATGGGCTTTATCCAGCTACGCGCGATCGGTCACGCCATCTCGGTGACCCGAGGGAAGTACGACAACCCTGACGACCAGGGCGACATGACGAGCTTCCAGGCCCTCTCCGCTGCGCTGTCGGCCACGGTGGGCTTGGGCAACATTGCGGGCGTCGCCATCGCTATCAGCATTGGAGGCCCTGGCGCTACCCTGTGGATGATCATCGCGGGCTTCCTTGGCATGGCCTCGAAGTTCACGGAGTGCTCCCTGGGCCAGATGTACCGCCAGGAGCGGCCTGACGGGTCGATCATGGGTGGCGCGATGTACTACCTCTCGCGCGGACTGGCCGAGATGGGCCTGGGTATCCTGGGCAAAGTCCTCGCGGTGATGTTCGTGATCCTGTGCATCGGCGGCTCCCTCGGGGGCGGCAACACGTTCCAAGTGAACCAGTCGTTGAACGCGATCCAGGAAACCGTTCCGTGGCTCGCCGACCACCGATGGGTGTACGGCTTGGTCATGACCTCGATGGTCGCAGCCGTGATCCTCGGGGGCGTCAAGAGCATCGCTCGCACCGCAGAGAAGGTCGTGCCCGCGATGTGCGGCATCTACGTCGTCGCCTGTACGGCCGTGATCGTGATGAACGCCGACGCGGTTCCCGCCGCCTTCACCACGATCATCGAGGGGGCCTTCACCCCCGCCG
>CALHGQ010000614.1 GCA_938030175.1 uncultured bacterium
CCCATGACGGCGTCGCGGTGCCAGAGCTGGAAGTTGCTCGTGATGCCAGCCATGGCGCTGTAGCTCAGGGGCGGCGTCGCCTGGGGAATGGTCGAGGTGGACCACTCTCCCAGCGTCGTGGAGAGAGAGAACGTGCCATCGGTGGCCACGAACTTCACCTGTCCAGGCTGCATGAATCGTCCAACGTCGCCAATGACGCACAGGTTGCCTGCGCTTCCGCCGGGGTTCGACACGTTGCCTTGGGTCTGGCTCGTGATGAAGAAGCCGAGTGCGCCAGCGGGCGCACTCGAGGCGAGAAGCTCAACGGCGTCGTCTGCGGCCACTTCACTACCCGATGCCGTGAGCGTGGTCATGGCGCCGGTGGAGTTGGCCGTCGACTGGCAGTAGTCCGTACCGATATCGGCGGCAGCTGCGTCAGCGTAGATCTCCATGTACCACGACGCGTGTGGGTTGAACGGCTGGTCGCAGCCGTTGGCGTTCGAGTAGCCTCCAAAGAAGTAGCAACCCGAGTTGGTTGACACGTTGGGGTCCTGGAGCCACCAGAAGTCCTGGATCAGGTATCCAGTGTTGCCTGCGCACACCCCGGGGCCGCCGTAGTAGGTACCAAGCCCGTCGAGGGCCGGACCACCAGCCCAACTGACATCCGTCGAGCCGGGATCACCGGCCAGGAAGAAGCCAGCTCCAAGCCCGCTTGGGTCGGATCCGGCGTAGCTGTAGCTCCAACCGAACGAATCCAAGTCAGGATCATTCTGCCACCCATCACCGCCATCGGCCGCGATGTCGAACTCCTGCGCGCCCGTCAGGTCGATATCGATCAACCAGCATCCGTTGGCCGGAAGACCCGTTGTCGTGATGCGCGTGACGGGACTATCGTTGAACGAGCACGGCGCGTAGTTCTCGTAGAACGAGACCTCCCAGCCAGCGGACAGCGGCGCACCGAAGTCGCAATAGTTGATCTGGTAGCCGTTGACGCGGTACGTATCGCGGTCCGGCCCGATGGCGAACGGGTGGCCGTTCGTCGTGCCGGGTAGGCCGCCTTCATCGAAGTTCTCGGAACCAGGCGCAAAGCCGCCTGAGCCGCCCGCGGTCGAGAAGTAGCTGCTTGCGGCAGTGTTCGAGAAGATCACGTCGGGCATGGACGGACCGATCTGGTTGGGGCTGCGTGTCCACGAGCCAGACTGCACGTGGTAAACACCGGCGTACTTGACCTGGGACGGTGCCTTCTGGATCCCGAGCGTCTGTTGGGCCGAGGCAGAAGCGGCACCTAGTAGCAGGGCGGGGGCACCCCACAGAGCAAGTCGGCGAACGGGGAGGGGAATCGAGGCAGTGGCGACGAAGGCGCCTAGCGTTTGGGGAACGCTCATATGGTCTCCTTAGCGAGATTGGATAGGGAAGATGCGAGTGCGCACTGCGAGCGCGCACTCCGACAATACACCGTTGGGTCAGGCTGGCAACCCACCCAGGCTCACGAAAAATGGCTGGGCTCTCGTCGCCTAGCTCAACCGGCCCCGCTGGCTTCCCTGTTGGCTTCCCCGCTGGCTTCCCTATTGGCTTTCCCGGCGCCGCCCTTCCCTGCAGTCCCTCCCTGCAGTCGCTGGAGGCACCACGCGAGCACAACCACGATCGTAGGGGCGATCAGGTTGTACCAGAGGAAGGCGACCTCCACGTCGCTGAAGTGCAGCACCAAGATCGTGGCTTGCGCCACCAAAGCCGCGGCGAACACCGCCGTGCCCTGGACCTTCTTCAGGAAGAAGGCCACCAAGAAGATGCCGAGGATCGTTCCGTAGAAGAGCGAACCTAGGATGTTGACCGCCTGGATCAGGTTCTCGAAGAGCGAGAACACAAACGTCGAGCCTAGCGCCAGCAGTCCGAAGGCCACGGTGGCGAGGCGCGTACTACGCACCGTCGCCGCCCCCTCCTGGGCCCCGCGCGCCACGTCGACCACCGTCGTTGTCGCAAGCGCCGAGAGCTCCGCCGCGGTGCTGCCCATACCCGCACAGAAGATCATCGCCAGGAGCAGCCCAATCACGCCCACCGGCAGGTGCTGCATGATGAACGAGATGAAGATGTAGTCCTTGTCGTTCGTCTCCAGGTCCGGGTTGGTCGCCGCCATGTGCTGCTTGAACTCGTCCTCGATCCCCTTCCTCTCTGCGTCGAGTGCCGTGAGCCGCGCGAGCGCCGCGTCGGCCGCCGCCGAGTCATCCGCCCGCCATGCAGACGTCACCTGCAGCGCCGTGCTTGAGCGCGTCTCCATGACGGCACGGTGGCTCGCTTCCAACGTCTCGGTCACCGCCCCGGCCCCGCCCCCGCGCAGCTCCACGAGGTTCGCCTCGTTCCAATGGAGCGGAGCAGGGTTCACGAGGTAGAACACAAAAACCAGGACGCCGGTCCCCAGGATGAAGAACTGCATCGGGATCTTGAGGATGCCGTTCATCCACAGTCCCTGCCGAGCCTGCGCGATGGACTGCCCGCTCAGATAGCGCTGCACCTGGCTCTGATCCGTGCCGAAGTACGAGAGCTGTAGAAAGAAGCCGCCGATGATCCCGCTCCAAAGCGTGTACTTGTTCGACGGATCCCACGAGAGGTCGATCACGTCGAGCTTGCCCATCGCGTCCGCAATGCGGAAGCTCTCGCCCACGCCCACCGTGCTCCCAAGGGAGTGCAGCGTAAGCCCGAAAGCAGCGAAGATACCCACGAAGATGACCGCCATCTGCTGCTTCTGAGTGACGCCCACCGCGCGCGCTCCCCCCGTCGTCGTGTAGAGGATCACGAGCGCGCCGATGAAGACACAGGTGGCCGAGAGCGGCCAGTGCAGCGTTTTCGAGAGCACAATGCTCGGCGCGTAGATGGTGATCCCCGCCCCGAGGCTCCGGTGGATCAGGAACAGCGAGGCCGTCAAGAGCCGCGTACGCCCATCAAAGCGCTTGCCAATGAACTCGTAGGCCGTCAGCACCTTCCACTTGTAGTAGAGCGGAATGAACACGGCACCGATCACGATCATGG
The DNA here is from genome assembly GCA_938030175.1 of uncultured bacterium. Lineage (GTDB taxonomy): Bacteria > Planctomycetota > UBA1135 > UBA1135 > Saltatorellus. Next base: position 3,004 of record CALHGQ010000614.1, read on the forward strand.
CGAGCGGCAGCCCAAAGTAGAACTGCACGAAGCCCATGCCGTCCAAGTAGCCCTGTCCTGGGGTGCTCAAGAACGTCACGGCGCTGGCCTGCGTCGCCATCACGCTCAGTCCGACGCCCCACCAGCGAGTGCTGCTCCCGCCCCGGAGGTAGTTGTCTTGGCTGTTGTCCTTCCTCGTGCGCCAGATCCCGTAGAGGACGATGAACCCGAGCGTTCCGAAGAGGACCAGCCAGTCGAGATTCGACACGCTCTAGCGCCCCGATGTTTCTTCCGGTGACCTCGCGGTCCGGCGCGCGATCAAGTTCGCGAGGAGGCGATAGGCTCCAGGCACGCCCGCAGGCAGCTGGCGGAACAAGCTGATGCCGGTGTAGATAAAGCGCCCTTCGCCGTAGTCGCAGGCGATGAGCCCGCCGTCCAGCGGCGACTCCCCGGGGTCGTTCCAGGAGATCGGCGCGCTATAGGCGCCATCTAGGTCAGCCGCGAAGTACAGCCCGCGCTCCTGCACCCACTCGTCGAAGTCCGTCTGCGTCAGCCTATTTGGCACGTTGAGCAGCGGGTGCTCGGGTATCAGCAGCGTCGCCGGCGCCTCCTCCACGGTCACGCGACCACGCGTCAACGAAAACGGGAACGGGCCGATGGTCCGCGGATCCACCACCATGTCTCGACTCGCGGTGTTGTACTGCACGAGCATGGTTCCGCCTGCTTCGACGAATTCCATCAGGAGCGGCTGCACGCGGGCCATAGCCGGCACCGCGTTGTACGCGCGGATGCCCACGACAACCGTATCGAACCGCATCAGCTCCTCGACTGTGACGCGCTCGGGGTCCACCGTCTCTACGGTCACGCCGAGGCGGCGCAGTGCCCGTGGAACATCGTCCCCCGCTCCGTTGATGTAGCCGACGCTTGAGACGCTGACCTTTGCGTTCAGGGGCACGAGGCGCACCGCCGCGGGTGAGTACCAGGTTTGCGGGACGATGTGCGTGTAGTCGATCACGTGCATCGTCTTGGTCGTGGAGCCGAGCGGTCCCTCGAACCGAAACTTCAGCTCTCCGGCCGCCGCTTCGTCCATTCGCGTCAGCTCGAACTCGATGCGCCGGCGCTCGCCCCGCTTCATGGACTCAATCGCCCTCGCGCCGCCGGACACGGTCCAACCGTCCGGGGGCGTCGCGACGAGCTCTCCACCGAGGCCGTCGCGCAGCGCCTCGACCTCGACGGCCACCGCCACAGCGCTACCGCTCACCGTGACCACCGAGTTCAGCGGCTCGATGGACGCCACCGGCGTCACCCGTGCTCGCCGCGTGCGCTGCCCCTCGACCCGTTCCACCCAGGTGTAGCTAAGCTCGCGGTCGACGCCGAACTGCGCCTCCGCGGTGGGTACGCGGAGCCCAGCCGTCAGCACCGAGCCGCTGCGAGAGATCGGTTCAATCCCCACGTGCCCCGTGCCCGTCGGGTCGTAGAGCGTCCCTGCCGGATTCGTCAGCCAGTAGGGCTGGTCGATGGGCGTGTTCGCGTCCGTGGCGAGCTCCAGCTCGTGGCTGAACTCTTCGTTCCAAGGGATCGACTCCCCAAGGTCCCACTGGCCGGCCTCCCCGGAGACGTCCACCAGCTGAAAGAACTCGCCCGGCTGACGCTGGATCGCCGTGATCTGTATCGGAAGCGGCTCCCCCTGGGCCACGCTACCGCTCGCCGCTTCCATATCAATGACGGTGCCGGTGACCTGCTGCAGCAGCCCCTGCACCGCGCGACCCGTGCGACGCATCCAAGCCGCGTCGGGGCCACCCGGCTCAACGAGGGCGACAGCGGTCTCGAGCTGTTTCCCCAGGGCGAGCAGTTGATCAAAGCTCTGCGCCGGGTCCTCGGCGCGGTAGGTCGCGATCATCTCATCGATGGCGCTGCCGATCGCGGCTCCCCCCTCGATGCGATCCCACGAGAGATCGATCCCGTCGAAGATGTTCCCCGCCAACATTGGCTGGCCAAGGTCAAGGCGCAGGTACTCCTCCTGGGAGCCGCGGCGCAGCGCGGAACCGAAACCCTGGCTGCGGTGGGCACTGCGCGCGCGACCAGCGATCTCGTTGTAGCTCATGCCGAGGAGCGCGTCGTAGCCGCCGACGTCCAGCGCCACCCAGTGCTCCGGATCGCTCTGTGCCACCTTGCGAACGTCACGCTTCCACCACGTGCTGGCGTTGAAGTAGAGGCGCGTCGTCTGCCACGGCTGCAAACCTTCGGCGATCTGCGTGGGGAACGCTTCCGGATCCGCCGCCAGCGCAAAGGCCTCGCGGGCGAGCTGCGCCGAAGCCGTGTGGTGCCCGTGGCCCCCGCTCCCGTCCACGTCAAAGCGCGTCACGATCACGTCCGGCCGGAACGTCCGCACCACGCGCACCACGTCGGACAAGATCGCGTCTTTGCCCCACTTGGAGAGCGCCTCCTCAGGGCTCTTGCTGTAGCCGAAGTCGACGGCGCGTGAGAAGAACTGCTCTCCCCCATCGATGCGCCGCGCCTCAAGCAGCTCCTGGGTCCGAATCACACCGAGGCCCGGGCCCAGCTCCGGCCCGATCAGGTTCTGTCCGC
>CALHGQ010000615.1 GCA_938030175.1 uncultured bacterium
CGTGTGCCTTCATGACGCTCAAGGCGGACGGCTACCTCGACTTTGCCTACGCGCTCCCGAGGGTGGCCGGTCAAGGAGCCGCGTCGGAGGTCTACGCTGCCTTAGAGAGCTGGGCCGAAGCCGAGGGGTACCAGAAGCTGACGTCAGACATCAGCCTCGTGGCCCGGCCTTTCTTCGAGAAGCGCGGCTGGTCCGTGATCGTCCAGCAGGACAACGACTGCCATGGCGTCAATCTCGTGAACTTCAGGATGGAGAAGGTCCTGATCGAGAACCCGCGTTAGTTCTCTGGCGCTTCCAAGCGGCTCAACAGGCGGAAGCCCGATGACGGCGCGCCGGAAGCCGCGGTCAGGTTCGGATCCTGCAGCGGAAAGTTGAGGCCCGAGATCGTGCCGCTGGCGCCGAGGGTGACGCGGGTCGCCAATCCAAGGGACGGATAGAGCCCGCAGAGCGGTTCGCCGTCGTCGCAGATGAAGCCGTCTTCGTCCTCGTCGGTCCCCGCCACGATCACGTACTCGCCTGCTTCGAGGTCACGCAGCGCGTAGTCGAGGGACCCGGTCGTGTTCAGGACGTACTGAGCCCGGGTCTCAGGCGGGTCCACGTTCACGTCGACCGCGAGCACGAACACCTCGTAGGAGGGGATCGTTCCGCTGCCGTCGCCGAGGCTTAGGTTGACCTGGAGGTTGGCGTTGCCGCCGTTGGACTCTAGCTGGACCTGGCCGGTGTACTCGCCGTCCTGGAGGCCGATTGCGTTGACGGTCAGCTCGACGCCCGAGACGTTCGTCGAGCCGCTCTGGCCCGTGCCAAAGGTCGCGGCGCTCAGCCAGCCGCCGCCTGAGTTCGTCGTGGCACCGACGCCTGTCACAGTCAAGAGGCCCCCGCCGACGTTGCTGATGTTGACGCGGCTGGTTCCTGCTGGGCTCTCAAAGAGCACCACGCCCGCGTCGAGGCTGAGCGAGGGGGCCGCTCCGCCGCCGCCCGCTTGGCTCACCGCGGCGAACGCGTTTACGAGACCCTCGCCGTAGAGATTGTCGCGCCCGGCGGCGCCGAGGTCGGTGGCGGTTCCCTGGAGGATCGCTGCAACTTCACCCGGGGTCAGGCTGATGTTCTCGGACAGCACGAGAGCGGCCACCCCCGCGACGTGGGGCGCTGCCATCGAAGTGCCTTGGAAGAACGCGAAGTTCTCGAAGTTCGTAGGGGACACCGAGTCGTCCGGCTTCGTCGAGAGCACGCCGTCGGCGAAGTCGTCGCCGTTGAGGTTCGCGGAGACATCGCCGCCCGGGGCCGCGATGTCGACCGTCGGGTGGAAGTTCGAGTAGGGCGCGCGCTGGCGGTTGAAGTCCACGGCGGCGACGGAGACGACGTTGTCATACGCCGCGGGGAACGAAGGCGTCGAAGAGTTCTCATTGCCCGCGGCGGCGATGATGAGCGAACCAGCAGCGGTCGCGTCGTTGATCGCGTTCTGGGCCGACTGGCTGAACCCGCCGCCGCCGAGGCTCAGGTTCTGAACGTGGCAGCGCTCCGCTACTTGCCCCGAGGAGTTCGGTAGCCCGGCGGCGTAGAGGATCGCGTTCGTGATATCGAACGTCGAGCCGCCACCGATTCCCAGGACACGCACGTGCATGATCTGGGCGTTCCAAGTGACCCCTGCGACGCCATAGCCGTTGTTGGTGGCAGCGCCAATGGTCCCGGCGACGTGGCTTCCGTGGAAGCTCGAGGGCTGCACGCCGTTGCTGTCTCCGACGTCCAACGGGTCATTGTCGAAGCCGTCACCGTCGCCGGCGATGCCGGGGTCCGAAATCATGTCGAAGCCAGGGACCTCGCGCGGTTGAAGATCGCTTGAGGGCGTCGTGCCCGTGTCGAGCACGGCCACGCGGACGGCGTTGCTACCGGTCGTGACGCCCCAGGCAGCGGGGAGCTGGATCTGCTCGTAGTGCCACTGGAGATTGTAGAAAGGGTCGTTCGGGGTCACCTGGACCGCGGATGGCTGCGCGACGTAGTCGGGCTCGGCGTAGGCGATGCCGGCTTGGCCCGAGAGGCTGGCGCAGAGGGCAAGGTTGTACCGCTCGGCTTCCTGCTCGGAGAGGCCCGCCGGCAGATCGAAGATCACCTTGGTGGGGCCGTCCGGAATCTGCGCTGCGACCCGGCCGCCCATGGGGGCGATCGCCTGCTCGACGCGTTCCATGGCCGTGGCCGATGAGCGTGCCGTCTCGAAGGCGCTCGGGCCTTCCGCTTCGACCACGACGTGGCGAGGGAAGGTTCGATAGACCATCTCCGTCGGCATCGTGGCGGGGAACTCGCCCTTGCACAGGCCGCGGAGTTCGGAGAGCGAGCCGCGGGCGGCGCGCGAGAGCGAGGCGATCTGGACGTCGCCGTTCAGGGGCGTCGACTCGCCAGGGCCGCCCGCGAGCCTCGGCGATCCGACGCTGATCTGCAGGGTCCAGTCGGTGCTCACCTGCTGGAAGGGCCGCACCTCGACGGCGACGAGGGTCATCGCCGATGTCAACACGGAGGTTTCCTCCAGGAACGGAGGCGGTTCGGCGATCGATGATGCGAACGATGACGTGGGGTTGAGCGTGGTGGTGGCGTCGTAGAAGTGAAGGTCGAGGTCGCCGCTGTTCGAGGCGAGGCTAAAGAAGGTCAAGGCCTCGCCGGGGAACGCCAACAGGAAGAAATCCTCGTTGCCCGTCGACGAGCTGCCCGTGACCGTGAGGTTCTCGCCCGCGGCGAATGTGCCGAGGTAGCGGCCGCGGGAGACCAGGTCGTTGGGTTCGACTTCCTGCACGCTGCTCCCAAAGGAGCGGCCCGTGAGCTCCAGCGAGTAGTCCGACGCGCCGCCCGCGCTTTGGACGATCAGGAAACCCGTGCCCTTGATGACGAAGGAGCCTGACTCGCTGTTCGCGGGCGTGTCGAAGCGCTGCACGGGCTGAAGGCCGACGGGGTCGACGAGCAGCACGTCGAGGTCCGCGCCTGACGCTGTGCCGATGAAGTTCAGATCGACTTCGATCCGCGACGGTGACGTGATTCGGAAGACGTCAACGTCGCCGCTGTCCGCGAGGCCGCCCGTGATGAGGATGGACTCACCTGCGCCGAGACTGCCGAGATCGTTCGCCTGCCCGATGCTGTTGTTGGGCTCGTTCTCGGTGCTGCCGCCCGGGTCTGGGTCGTCCACCACGAGCACGCTGACCGTTCCCCTCAGTCGATCGCCACCGGTGCCGCCGGGCAGGCCCTTATTGCCGCCGTCGCCGCCTCCGCTGCTACAGGAAAACGAGAGGCCGATGGCGCCAAGCAGGAGGGCTTGGGGGGAGAGACGGTGGTGCAATGAGAGGCTCATCGGAGAATCGGTCGCAGTCAACGGGGTGAGTGAGGCACGAGGCCGTGCCTGCCTCGTAGGGAAGGGACGGCCTCGTTCTTTCGCTCGATCTGGGAGAACGGCGCTGATCATCCGGCGGAAGGCGCCGGTACGGGTCGTCTATTGGAAGACGATTTCGAGGCCGTTCGTAAAGTTGGAAGCCAAGGTGCCAGCTCCCACGTCGCGGTGCCAGCACTGGAAGTTCCAGGTATCGCCCGCGACCGCCATCTCGAACCCGTTGGGCTGCGGCATGGCCGAGAGGTCAATGGGGAGAAAAATCTCGCCGCTCGCGCCGGAGTTCTGCACTTGGCCCGGACCCACGTAGCGACCGATTTGCCCGCCCAAGCATAGGTTGCCTGAGCTCCCGCCGGGGTTCATGTTGAAGCCCTGGGTGCGACTCACGATGAAGAGTCCAAAGGCGAAGGTTGGCAGCTGGGTGGCGGCCAGCGTGACGTCGTTGTCGGCCACGAAGAGCGACCCGGTGGCGCTGATCAGTGACATAGCGCCGGTCGAGTTCGGGTTCGTTTGGCAATAGTTGTTGCCGATCGTCCCCGCGTCGAAGCGGTCGATCGCGAAGATCTGACGCTCGCCCAGCGTGTCGCCCGTCACGATGTTCGTGGCCTCGGAGGTATAGGTGACGTACCGCGCGTCGCCCGACATGGCGGGGACCCAGCTGTCGTCGTTGAGCTCGCCGCCGGTGAGGCTGAGGTTGATGCGCTCCGTGGTTCCGGCGGCTCGGTCGCGCAGGAAGACGTCTTGTCGTCCGTTCGTGTCGCCCGCCACGATGTTGGTGGCGAGGGTCGCGTAGATGATTAGGTTGCCGTCGGTGGAGATCGACATGGGCGTCCGCGTTCCGTCGTCGGCCTGTCCGCCGTTCGGGCGCACACTCAGTCGCTCGATCGACCCGGTGGCGACCTCTTTCGCGAAGATATCCCAGTCGCCGTTGCTGTCTCCTGCCACAAGGTTCGACGCCGTCGACGAAAACGCCACGGTGCTGCCGTCGCCGGAGATGTAGGGCCACGTGCAGTTGCTGCTGGAGGACTGTGCCCCGCTGGCGGTCGTGTTGACGCGCGTCAGGGCGCCGGTCGCCATGTCCTTGAGGAAGATGTCGAGGCTGCCGTTCGTGTCTCCCGCCACGAAGTTGTCGTTCCCCGACGTGAACACAATGCGCTGGCCATCGTCCGAAACGTCCGGGTGATAGCTCCAACCCGTTCCCTGCACGCCCGCCGCGGTCACGCTCACCAAGTCAAGCTGACCCGTCTGTCGGTCCAGCCGATAGACGTCCTTCACCCCGTTCGAATCGGTCGGTGCAAGATCCGCATCAGACTCGAACACGACAAAGCGCCCGTCCGGCGTGATGCGACCGGGGTCACTGCGCTGCGCCGCCTGCGCGCCGGTGCTCGTCACGCTGATCCGCTCGGTAACGCCAAGCTCCATGTCTCGCAGGAACACATTTTACGTTCCGTTCGTATCGCCAGGCACCGCATTCGGCGCGTCGGAACCGTAAACGACGTAGCGCCCATCCCCAGAGATGTCGGGGGAGAGCCCCAGTCCGTTCGCGGACCCCGTCCCGTTCATCCGCAGGCTGACGATCTCCGTGGTGCCAGTCTGCAGGTCGTGTCGAAAGATGTCGTAGCGTCCGTTGGTGTCACCCGAAGCCAAGTTCGACGACTGGCTCTGAAACACGACGTACCGTCCGTCATCAGAGATCTGACTGAAGTACGAGAAGTCGTTCCCAAAGTTCCCCGCGGAGTCGACGCTCACGGGGAAGTTCGTCCCCTGACCAGCGGAGGTCGCGATGAACGCGGTGAAGAGAAGAGACGTGAACGTGAGGTGGCGCATGGCTCGGCAGGAGTGAGGCACGGAAAGGAGAGCGAGGGAGCGCGCCAAAGTGGGGGCGCTCACCCCGCCTACACCCTACTCGCGGTCCACAAAGTCTGCTGCTAACCGCCCGCGATCGCGCCCTAGGGCCTATTCCAGCTCTACCCTTAGCTCGTGCCCCAGCTCGAAGGACGTCGGCGTCACGACCGTCGCGTACGCTGAGACTTCGACGCCTGCCGTCGCGACGCGGCGGAGCGTGTCGCAGTCGTCTGGGTCAATTTCATTCACCGGCGAAAATGTGTCCACGTCGGACTTCGACACGCAGAAGAGCATCACGCCGCGGTCGCCCGCAGCGACCACCTTCTTGAGCTCTTCGCGGTGCTTCTTCCCGCGGCTTGTCACGGCGTCTGAGAGCTTTCCGGTACCGACACCGACATTCCGCCGCCACGAGCATTCAGTAAGACCGCAGCAGTGAGTGCTTTCGCTGGAGCCTTGGTTGAAGAGGAAGAAGCGGTCG
>CALHGQ010000616.1 GCA_938030175.1 uncultured bacterium
CCGGGGTCGAACTCCCAGGGGTGCAGGTAGAGCGCGACCGGTCGGCCCATCTTGGTGACCTTGGAAAGCGCGGCACGGTGAACGGCTCCGGGCATCAAGCGGAAGTATCCCCCACCACCGATCGGGAGGTTCTTGGACCCCATCGGGTAGGTCGTCACAGGGAACTCGATGATGGAGCCCTTCTCCGTCTCGACGACGGAGATGGTCGGATCGAAATCCGGGACGCCGTAAGTGGGGTGACGCACGGGGTGCACGCTAGAGTCGTACATGTACCCGCGCTCGACGAGAACGTCGAACGCCCACCAGGTCTTCTTGGTCAACGTGAAGGTCGACGCGCGGAACCCCACGGGCTTCGGCACACCGGCGGCCATGATGGCCTCCTCTGTCAGCGCCAAGTGCTCATTGAATCCTTCGCGGCCGTCGAGGTCCCACAGGAATTCGTGCTCCCAGCCGTGGCTTGCAATCTCGTGCCCCGCGTCGTAGCAGCGCTTCACCAGGTCCGGACGCCGCTTGGCGATCCAGCCGAGAAAGAACATCGTCGCGCGAGCGCCGCGCCGCTCCAAGAGATCGAGCAGCGCGTCCATGCCGACATCGAGGCGCGAGGGAACCTCGTCCCACTTGTCCTTCGGGAAGGCGTGGGTGAGGTTCGCCACCTGGAAGAACTCCTCCACGTCGAAGGAGATGCTGTGCGTGCGTGGAGCGCCGCTGGTCTTTGCCCTGTCAGTCATGGGATTCAAGCTTGTGCAGCCGCGGAGTCTTGCGCCTGTTTCAGAATACGCTCTAGGCCATCGAGGCTTGAGCGCCAGGTGAGATGTTCGATACCCGCGCGAAGCTCCGCGGGTGTTGGCGGGGCCGCGAGGAGGTCGGAGAGCATGGCCCCGATCTTTCCGGCATCGCGGGTCCGGCTGAGCATGCGATCTGAGGTGACGACCTCGGACGTACCGCCTGCATCCGTCGCGACGACGGGGCAGCCGGTACTAAGGGCCTCGAGGACTACGTTCGGTCGACCCTCCCGCGAGCTGGTGAGCAGCATCGCATCGGCCGCCCGGTACCAGTCGACGAGTTCTTGGGGTGGGCGCTCCCCGAGGAGGCTCACACGCTCCTGGAGGCCGAGGCTCGCCGCGTGGGCGCGTACCTCCTCCATCAGCGGGCCGCGGCCCACGTACACCAGGCGAGCATTGTCTAGGCCGGCAGCGTGGAACGCGTCCATGGAGAGGATCGGATCCTTGCGAGGAATGAGGTGCCCCACGACCAGCACGATGCGGTCCCCGAGCGGCTGGCCTACGCGGTTGCGCGCTTCGTCCTGGGAGCCCGGCGAGAAGTGCTCTGTGTCGACACCGTTCGGCGTCAGCGTCGCCGCGTCCGGATTGCCCCCCAGGCGGACCATCGCGTCCAAGAGATCTTGGCTCACGGCCGTCACCGCGTGGGCTGCCCGGAGTCCGCGCTCTAGCTCGGCGGAGAGGCTCTCCACCTCGGCCACCTGCAGCACATCGCTGCCGCGGCCGTTGATGATGACGGGAATCCCTCGGGCCGCGAGGGCCTGTGCGGCCGCTGCGCCGGGCCACGCGTAGTCGATGACGCACACGTCGGGGCGTCCGCTAGCCAATACGCCACGCACACCGACCTTCGCAAAGCGGCTCGCGTTGCTGACGCCGCGGGAAGGAATGTGAAGGTAGCGCGGGCGTACCACGGGGATCCCCTCTCGGACTTCCTCGCGCGGCGTGCGGGCCATGCGCGCGTAGTGCGCGGGCAGGACGCTCTGCAGAGGCCCGGGCACCCACGGAAGCGGCATCACCACGTCGATGTCGTGGCCGCGCGCGCGCAGTCCCTCCCACTTCCTTGCGGCGAAGATCCCCTCGAAGGGAGTCTCCGGCGAAGGGTAGAGGCTCGTGAGAACTCGAACTTGCAACGGGGCTACGCCGAGATCCGGGCGACTTCGTGGCGGCGGCGCCAGTGCTCTAGCACCAAAAGGCTCCACAGCAGTCGGTCGTGGTTGACACGGCCCGTCATGTGCGCGTCGAAGATCGCCTTGACCTTCGGCTTGTCGAACCACTCTGCGGGCAGCGACTCGATGGCGTCGCGCGCCTCATCCTTCAGCGGGCCGCGGAGCCACGCCTCTAGGGGCGTATCGAAGCCACGCTTCTTCCCGTCGAGGACCTCGGTCGAGAGCCTCGGGCGAAGCGCTTCACGGAGGGCGTGCTTGCCGCGCGCGCCGCTGACCTTTTGGTCACGCGGAATGTGGGCAAAGCGCTCGACGAAGCGGTGGTCGAGGAGCGGCACGCGGACCTCCAGCGAAACCGCCATCGAGGCACGATCCACCTTGGCCAGGATCCGATCCGGAAGCCACGTGTGGAAGTCGGCGTACTGGGCGCGGTAAAGCGGGCAGTCGATCTCCGGCCGGTTGTAGTGGGCGGCGAACGCCTCGAACGGATCGTGCTCGGCGAGGGCCGCGCGTAGATCGGGGTTCAAGAGGTCCGCTGCGGCGCCGCGCGTCATGTGGGCGACGCTGCGCCAATAGGCGCGCGCGGGGTCCTCGCCGACGTTGGTCAGGAAGCTCTTGGCACGGAACACCCGGGGTGCCCAGTCCAGCTTGGGGTAGACAGACCCCACCGCGCGGCTGACCGAGCGTCCGGGCTTGCCCACCATCGAGCGGACGCGGTTCTCCGCCACGTCGTGGACGTAGCGCCGGTAGCCCGCGAACGTCTCGTCGCCCCCATCGCCGGAGAGCGCCACGGTCACGTGCTGCCTCGCCACCTTGCTCACGAGCCACGTGGGCACGGTGGAAGGGTCCGCGAGCGGCTCGTCGTAGAACCACGGAAGCTCCTCCACCGCCGCCTTGGGATCGGGGTCCAAGATCTCGGTGTGGTGAATCGCGCCGAGCTCCTTCGCCGTCTTCTCAGCGATGCTGAGTTCATCGTGGGTCTTCTCTTGGAAGCCAACGGTGCAGAGCTCCGGGGGCGCGCCAAGCGCGGCCGCCATGGAATGAGCCACAGCCGTGGAGTCGATGCCGCCGGAGAGGAAAGCACCCAGCGGTACCTCGGCCACCAGGCGATCCTTCACGCACTGATCCATGGACTCCAGGATCTCCGCGGAGTCCGGCGCACCGCGCAGCTCGTCCTTCGGGAGGTCCCAGTAGCGCTGGATGCGCACGCCGTCCTTCGAGCTCCAGGTCAGAACGCTCGCAGGCGGGAGACGATGCACGCCGGTCCAGGCGCTCTCTTCGCCGCCGCAGTAGCCCTGCACGAGGTAGTCGAGCAGCGCTTCCCGGCGCATCTCGCGCTCCACCATGCCCGACGCAAGGATGGCCTTCACCTCGCTGCCGAAGACGATGCCCTCAGCGGTCTCGGCCCAGTAGAGCGGCTTGATCCCCAGACGATCGCGGCCGAGCACGAGGCGTGGGTTGTTCTCGTCGCGCCAATCGGCGACGGCGAAGGCGTACATTCCGATCAGGGCCTGCGGCACCTTGGCGGCCGCACGCAGGGCCTCATCCGGACCCGCACCAGCCGGCACGATCTCCGAGAACAGGTGGAGGATCGTCTCGATGTCGGAGCCGGTCGCAAAGCGCGCGCCCCTGCCCGTGAGGTCCGACCGCAGCTCCTGGAAGTTGTAGATCTCCCCGTTGCCGATGACCGCAAGCTTGCTGTCCGGCCCGTCGATCGGCTGGTGTCCACCGGCGAGGTCGATGATGGACAAACGTCGGAAGCCCAGCGCAATGGGCGAACGCAGGAGCAGCCCCTCGTCGTCAGGCCCGCGGTGAACGATCGTGTCGTTCATGGCCTGGAGGCGTTCGCGGTGCTCGTCCGTGACGCCCCCGTGGAGGGCAAAGCCCGTAAATCCGCACATGGTTCGGTGGAGTGTCCGGAGAGTGGAAGAGTCCTGGGTGGAGGACCGGTTTGGGTAACGGTGCCCGGCTAGGCGCCGGTCTCTTTGTCGCGGAACCCTTGGGCGCCGCCTGACTGCTGACGAGCCGTCCGGTAGGTCACCGGAGTGAGGTCCGTCGAACGGAATCCTCGACTGACGCCGGTAGGCCGCTTGAAACCGACCTCGTCTAATCGCGCCAGGTGTCCGCCGATGCTACGGCGTGCGACGCCCGTATCCGCAATGGGACTCTCCATCTCTTTTCGAGCCACTTTCTCGAACACGAGAACCATGGCGAAGTAGTGGTAGATGAGGTCGAAGTGGGCGCGGTTCAGGAAGGTCGAGCCCAGCATGAAGGTGAGCAGCGCGCCTTCGAAAGCGGTGCAGTAGGACAGGATCCAACTTCGATCGTAGACGCGTAGAGCTTGCCGTCTGATCCTCTGTACGGCGACCACCGAAAGGGTCAAGAGGAGCATGTAGGACAGGAAGACGGGGGTCCCGCCCTCCGACCAGATCTGCAGGTACGCGTTGTGGGCCACGCGCGTTCCCTCCGCCCGCTCGTGAACTCGATCGCCGTAGTTCAGGTAGTTGCGCTGGAAGCGGTTGAAGCCCACGCCGAAGAACGGCTGGTCCTCGATCATACGGCCCGCCACCTTCCAAGCGTTGATTCGACCCATGGCCGAGCCATCTTCCTCGACGTTCTGGAGGGTCTGCAATCGCTCGAACATGTCCGCCGGAAGCGCGAGCAACCCGAGGAAGCCGGCCGCGCCCATGAGCATCAGGCCCGCAATGCGGTTCTTGGAACGCCAAACGAGAATGAACGTCGCCAGGCCCGCCGAGAGGAAGCCGCCCCGCGAGCGCGTCGCGAAGACGCTTAGGTAGGTGAAAGGAACAAAGCCGCGCAGCCACTTTCTGTAGTAGCCGTTCGTCTCGGACGTCGCGAGCCCCACGAGGATGGGGATCGACATCGCGAGCGCCAGCGCGAAGTCGTTGTTGTCCTCCAGCATGCCGCCCGGACCGCGGATGATGTGGAGGCTACCGCCGGACAGGATCGCCGCGGCGCCGTTCTTCAGGCCGAAGAAGGCGAAGGAGCCACCGATGATCCACATCAGCGCGCGCAGGTGCTCCCGCCGCTGGATCACCATCGTGGTGAAGATCG
>CALHGQ010000617.1 GCA_938030175.1 uncultured bacterium
ACCGCAGCGGTGCGCTCGATCGGCCACTCGCCCGTCATCGGGTCGACGCGGGTCCAGCCGAGAGCCGGAGACCAAACGTCCACGAAGTAATGCTCATCGACCGTTCCGTCGAAGCGCGTTCCGATCATCATCCGCGCGGGAATGCCGTAGCCGCGGAGCACAGAGGTCAACGTGTTCGCAAACCCGACTGGGCCCGCCACGCCAGACTTTAGGCAGGCAGCCACACCGTCGTCCCAAACCTCATCGGTTGCGGGGTCGATGTTGGGCTCCATCCTTTCGGTGTCGAGCACGCGAAGCTCAAGTTGCCCATCAACGTACTCGTAGCAGGCCTCCAAGCTGCTCGGCAGGTCATTGCCCTTGATGTCGACGAGGGCCTCCACCACCGTTGGGTCCTCCGGATTCACCCCTGGCGCTGGGCCCAGGTAGCGCTTCGTCTCTCCCTTGATCTGCGCGGGCCTCGGCAGCCGCACAAGGCTCGGCAGCTCCAAGGGTCGCGCGTCGATCATCACGAGCGCCTCCACTCGAAACTTGATCTCGTCGCCCGGGAACATGGAGACCATGCGGACCTCCAGCATCCGGTTCGCCCCCTGCCGATAGACCGACACCGACGAGACTTTGTCCTCCGGTCGGGTGTTCACGCGGAACGCCACGGGGCGCTGCTCCTCCATCGCGACGGGGAGCGGTACGCGCACAAAGGGCGCCAGGAGCTCCTCGTTGGAGTTCGCGGGCCATCGCACCAAGTAGTTGCTCTGCACCCATCCAAAGGACCCTTCGAATGAGTCCTCCTTGCTGGCGGTCGCCACGAGCTCGTCGAAAGAAGCGACGCACGGCCCCTCGACGCCGCAGCGCACCTCGATGGATTTGGTCCCCTCGGGAATGGACGCATCAATGGCCATCGGCGTCCAATCCGAGATCCCCGAAAGCAGCCGCGACTGCACACTCTTTCGGCCGCCGGGTAGGTCGGGGCCGACAAAGGTCAACATCAGGCGCGCGCCCCCCTCATAGGTCACGCGGTCCAGGCGAACCTGGCCCTCGAGGTGCATGGACTTGGCCTTGGGGGGCACCCGCAGCGTTTGGGAGTAGCACGTGAAGCCCCCGTAGTAGTCCACGCGCAGGCTCGCACTGCGCTTGCCCTTGAAAGGGTCGTTCTCGGTGACCGTAAACCTCGGCTTCGAGGTCGCCACCGACACCGGCGTCGCATGGAACCATGGCTCTAGCTCGTCGCCTCCCTTCTCGAAGCCTGGGTTGTCGAGGAGGTTCCCCGCCGGCACGAAGCTAGGTGGCTGGCTCGGCGCGACGCTAGGGCCTGGGGTGTGAGCGGCGGGTGCGCCAAGGGCGAGCAGGGAAGCGCTGGCGAGGGATGAAAGGAGCGCCCATGCGGGCATCGTACGAAGTGCGAGCATCGCCCCATTGTGCCACACACGGGGCCTGGGAGCGTCGCGCCCCAACGAGCGCCCCCCTCTACTCCGAGAAATCGTGGGAGCGCAGCGCCCGATCCAGGACCTTGATCAGCTCCGACGGCGCCGACGCGTCTTGGCACTTCTCCCGCAGCTTCTCGTACCACGGGGCGGCGGTCCCTTGCACGCCACGGATAGCGGCGAAGATCGCCTTCTCGCGAATCGGCGCGGGCTCTCCAGATTCCAGCGCGCGCTCGAGCGCAGACTCCGTGGCGATGTCGACGATCTCCGCGAGGTCCGCCACACGGCGACCCGCCGTCTTGCGTGCGATCCGCTTGAAGTCCATGGACGCGCAGGGTTTCCCGGCCAAGAGCTGGCTCATGATCTCCCGCCGATCCGTGTCCGTCGGCAAGGGCAAGAGAACTGCCCGATCGAAGCGACCGGGCCTCACGAAGAGCGGGTCGAGGTCCCAAGGGCGCTCCGACGTCGCGACGAACGCAACGCCTCGGCGAGCGTGGCGCTGGGCACCGAGTTCGTCGAAGAGAGAGCGGACGAGGATCGCAGCCGCGGAGGGATCGGCATCGGGATCCCAACTGGAGCTCAGTCCCTGGAGCGCATCGAGATGCTCCACGACGACGACGCAAGGAGCAGCGCGGTGCGCGGCTTCAAAGAAGCGCTCGAAGGTGGCCTCTACGCTGGCCCGCAGGCCCGGTGAGTTCTCCGCCGCGGCCAAGGACCCAAACTCGCGCACGTCGAGGGTCACTAGCTGCATCTGCGACTCGCCGGCCAAGCAGCGCAGGAGGTGGGACTTGCCTGAGCCCGGTGGCCCCATGAGCAGTGTGCCACCACCGCCCTCGCGCCCGTAGGCCGAGAATAGGTCCGGGCGCAGGAGCGGCGCGGTGACGAGCAACGAGAGCTTGGACTTCTCAGGGGCAAACCCCGCCGCTGCGACGAACGTTTCCTTGGGGCAGGTGGGCGGCGACAGACGCTCGAGAGGACCGGGCCCGACTTCCCCCGCTATGCCGGGGGCGGCTGCCTTGGGCTCCTCGCCCGAGGGCGCACTGCCGCGGAGTCCCAGGGCGTCGTCGATGCCGAGATCGAGGTCTTCCAGGTCCTCCTCGAGCTCGAATGGGTTGGATGGTCCCACCCCCAGCTCGGCGGCCACATCGCTCGTCTCCAGGGACGGCTCGAGCTCGCAGGCCGACCGAAAGGCGGTACGGGCGCCCCTGAAGTCGCGCTCGGCGATCCTGATTTGAGCGAGAAGTACGAAGGCCTGCACCGGCGGGAGCGCGCGCCCCGTGACGAGCTCGACCAGAATGTCCGCGTGCCCGGTCTTGCCCTGGCCGAGGTAGGCCTGGGCGAGGGCCAGGCGCACCCCGTCGTCGTCCGGGACGCGCGTCAAGAGATCCCGATACTGAGCCTCGGCCTCCTCGAACCGCTCCAGAACGCACAGCTGGTCCGCCAAGTACCGGCGCAGCGGCAGGTTCTCCGGTGAAGCAGCGAGCGCCTCGCGAAGGGGCGCGATGGGATCGAAGGGGGGCTCCATGGCGGCGCCGGACAGGATAGAAAGTTTGCACGGGGGCCGGGGGGCCCACGGGGCGATTGGACCTTACACTTCTCGGCGCTTCGCCCACCTCGAAGCGCCGCGGACACACATCCCCCCCGGCCGCCCAGCCCTAGCTCTTTTCGACTCCATGGCCCTCGATCCCAACAGCGGAGAACGCGCACGCCTCCAACGCCCCGGAATCCGCGTTGGTGCGGTCGTCTCTCGGTTCCATGAGGACTTGACGGGCGCCATGCTGCGCTCCGCCGAGGCCGAGCTGCGTGAGTCGGGCATGGGCGAAGATGACCTCCACGTGGTGTGGGCCCCCGGCGCCTTTGAGCTCCCGTTGATTGCGCGACGCTTGGCTCGGCGCAAGGACATCGACGCGGTCATGTGCTTTGGGCTCGTGCTGACCGGCGAGACCACCCACGACCACTGGGTGTCCATGGGTGCGACCCAGGGTTTGCAGCTGGCCATGATGGAGACCGGCAAGCCGATCCTCTTTGGCGTGCTCACGTGCCAGACGCTGGAGCAGGCGCGGTCCCGCGCGCTCCCCGAGAGCGAAGGCGGCAAGGAAGACAAGGGACGCGAAGTCGCGCGCGCTGCGATCGCCTCACTCGTCGCGCTCGACGAGTGCGACCAGCGCCCGAACGAAAAACCCCGCATGGGCTTCTAGCCGGGCTCCCCACTCCCCCATGAAGAAACGCACCCGATCCCGGGAGCTTGCGCTCCAGTTCCTCTACCAGATCGACCTGCTTGGGCAGGATAAGCTGGCCGACCTAACGGACTTCCTGCGGGAAGAAGGCGGCGATCAAGAGACCGCGCGCTACGCCCGCGTTCTGATCGAAGGCACGGTGGATTCAACGTCGGAACTCGACGCTGAGATCCAACTCGTCGCCCAGAACTGGCAGATCGAACGCATGGCGGTGATCGACCGCAACGTGCTGCGGCTCGCTGCGTTCGAACTCCTGCACTGCGATGAGATCCCCCCGAAGGTCGCGATCAACGAGGGCATCGAGCTAGGCAAGCGCTTCTCGACCCAGAACTCCGGCGCCTTCATCAACGGCATCCTCGACAAGATCAAGAACCGCCTCCCCGCGAAGGACTCGTAGACCATGGGACTTTTCGATCGCTTCAAGGAGCGTCTCTCGAAGACGCGGACCGCTATCTCCGATGGGCTCACGGGTCTCTTCAAGGGTGGCCGCAAGATTGACCAGGAGCTGCTCGATGAGCTTGAGGAGCTGCTCTACACCAGCGATCTCGGTCCGCTTGCCGGGGAGCTCACCGAGGATCTCGCGCGCCTGCACAAGCGTGGCGAGCTCAAGGGCGAAGAGGACGTGCGCGAGGCGATGCGGTCCAAGCTCCTGGCGAAGCTCGAGGGCTCCGGCGGCGGCGACCCGGCTTTGGACAAGCACCCCACGATCATCCTCGTGGTGGGTGTGAACGGCTCTGGCAAGACCACCTCGATCGCCAAGCTAGCCCACCGCTTCAAGGGCCTTGGAAAGAAGGTCATTCTCGGCGCCGGCGACACCTTCCGCGCCGCAGCGGCCGACCAGCTGCAGATCTGGGCCGAGCGCAACGGCGCAGAGATCGTTCGCCAGCACAAGGACAACGCCGACCCCGCCGCGATCGCGTTCGACACGTGCACGGCGGCCATCGCCCGCGACATGGACGTCGCCATCATCGACACGGCCGGACGACTGCACACCCAGTCGAACCTCATGCAGGAACTGGAGAAGGTCCGCCGCGTCATCGAAAAGAAGATCCCGGACGCCCCCCATGAGACCTGGCTCGTGATCGACGGAACGAACGGCCAGAACGCCATTCGACAGGCCAAGGAATTCACCGCCGCCGTGCAGGTCACGGGGTTGATCGTCGCCAAACTCGACGGAACGGCGCGGGGCGGAGCAGTCTTCGCGATCAAAGACGAGCTCGGCCTGCCGATTCGCTACATCGGAACCGGCGAGTCCCTCGAACTCCTGGAAGCCTTCGAGCCCGAGCCCTTCGTGGACGCGATCGTCTCCAAGTCCGTGGGCGCAACGTAGATCAGGAACCCGATCCGGCTTCGCCGAACACCAAGAGGGAGTCGATGCCAACGCATCGACTC
>CALHGQ010000618.1 GCA_938030175.1 uncultured bacterium
ATGGCTGGCATCTATTCTAAAGCAATCTTTTCATGTAAAATGAAAATACAAAAGTTCATTATTTATCCCGCGCCGCGTTTCTTTACCAGTCCTTCAGCAAGCTGGGCGTGCGCGGCGAGCTTGACCTCCGGTCCGTAACGACCGTGGATCGAAACTAGGCCGCTTCTGCGGCGGAGTCGATCGCGCCGGCGTCAGGCCCGTCGCGGGGCGGCTCCCACCGGCCCCGCGATGCCCGAGCTGAGGAGGTCAAGCCTGCCTTGGTCCGGTGCCAAGGGGAGGATGCGCCGCGACGCGAGTGAGCGAACGGTTGTCATGGCGGAGCGAAACAGGGCCGCGGGACGGCCTTGTGGCGGAATGTCGTGCGAGGCGCAACCGCGGCCCCTGCAGGAATGGGCTTTTGCGCCTAGCATGGAGGCCATGAAGAATTCACGAGCTTCCCGCTTGATGACCGCCTCCGCACTCGCACTTAGTCTCCCCTCAATCGCCAGCGCTCAGCAGCCCGGGCTTGAGGCACTCATTGACCCAACCTTCGTCGAAGACCTTGCTGTCGCGGACTTCAACGGGGACGGCCACGCTGACATCGTGGTGGCCACCAGCATCGAAGACAGCCATCTGCCCGCGAGCCTTCGGTGGCACCAGGGCGATGGCGCGGGATCGTTCGCTGCGCCCGTACTGATTGACCAGGGGCAGCCTGCGACGATCATCGCGGTCGGCGACCTTGACGGCGACTCCGACATGGACCTTGTCGTCTACACGAACGGTGTCCAGTGGTGGAGAAACGACGGGACGGGCCAGTTCACGGCCCACACGGCCCTGCTTCCCCCGTCGTCCCTCTTGATTACCCAGCTCTTGCTGAGTGACATCGACGTGGATGGGGATCTCGACGTCCTCATCGTGAGCCCTCACTTGCAGGAGGTCCTTTGGTCTGAGAACCGCGGGTCGCAGGGCTTTGCAGCAGCCGCCGAGCTCGTGCAGAAGCCGTTCCTTCCCACGAGCTACGAGGTGGGCGATGTCGATGGGGACGGCGATGACGACCTGTACCAGTGTGTTCGCGGCGCTGGCAACGTTCGATGGTTCGAGAATCTCGGGGCAGCCACCTTCGGTTCGGCCCAGGTGGTTGAGCCAGCGGGCCCCTTGGTGGACGTCTTGGCAGCGGCCGACGTCGATGGGGATGGACACGGCGATGTTGCCTTCTTCGTCGAGGGCAGCAATACGATTCGGTTGTCGCTCTCCAACGGCTCGGGCGGATTTTCCATCGAGCAGGCCATCGACGCGCCCATGTCGCGGCCCTCGGACATGGACTTTGCTGACGTTGACGGCGATGGTGACCTCGACTTGCTCGCGGCGTCCAAGCCAGACAGCCGCGTGGTCTGGCACGAGAACTTCGAGGGCACATTCGGGCCCCAACAGATTCTCTCGCTCGGCGCTGGCCGGGTGGTGGAGGTCGAAGTGGGGGACTTTGACGGCGATGGCTTCGGCGATGTCGTTTACGGGGGCAGCAACGGCCTCTTCATGCGTCGCAGCGGCGCGGCCCCCGCTCCCCCGATCGTGATGGCCCCCATGGACCCATTGAGCGACCCTTTCTTTCTGCTCTATCACCTCGACTCGGGGGACCTCGATGGGGATGGGGACCAAGACCTCTTGATTGCGCGGCAGAGCTATTCGGAGCTCTACTGGCGCATGAACCTCGGCGAGGGCCGTATGGGACCGGAGCAGAGCATGCCGGTTCCGGATAGGTTCCCGCGGCGGCTGCGATCGGCGGACCTGGACGGCGACGGAGATCAAGACCTCTTGTCGATCGAGAACTTCCCAGGTGCGGACCTCGCCTGGTATCCCAACCTCGGCGGAGGCTCCTTCGGCGGGGCCCAGCTCATTGGCGCACAGGGGCAGGGAGGACAGGACGTCCTGGCCGCGGACTTCGACCAGGACGGCGACCTCGACGTGGTGGGGGCCTCTGGGCTGACCGCCTACTACGAGAACCTCGGCAGCGGAAACTTCGGCCCTGCGATGCTCCTAGGGGGAACGAACGGTTCTGCGTCCCAGATCCGCGCGGTCGACATGGACGCGGACGGTTGGCTGGACCTTGCCACCATTCGCCTTAGCTCCGCTAGCTTCGCGTGGTATCGCAACCTTGCGGGAGCTGGCTTCGCGCCCGCCGTCGAGGTCGGGTCTCCGGCAACCACCGCGGGGTTGATGGCGATCGCCGACTTCGACGGAGATGGAGACCCTGACGTTGTGGGAGCCTCTCGGTCCGATTCGACGATCTTTGCTATTCGGAACTTGGGCGCCGGGCAGCTCGGCTCCGCAGCCATCGTGTCGACCCAGGTGATGGCTCCGGCTGAACTCCAAGCTTTTGACGTGGACCTCGACGGCACGGTAGACCTTGTGCTCGCGGAGGCTCTTTCGGGCCGCCTGATGTGGCTGCGCGGGCTTGGTGATCTGACCTTCGCACCGCCCATGATCCTCGGTAGCGGGGGAGGGGACCGAGTTTCAGCGCTGCACGCCGTTGACATTGACGGTGATAGCGACATCGATCTCGCGGTGGGTGAGTACTTCTACGGTCTCACGCAGATCTATGAGAACCGCCATGGCGGAGCCGTGGGCGGCGCATTTTGTCCAGCGGCCGTGCCGAACAGCACGGGCGCTGGCGGAACGCTCGAAGCGATAGGTCAGGTCAGCGCGGGGAAGAATGATCTAACGCTTCACTCGGCCTCCCTACCCCCAAACTCCTTCGGCCTCTTCATCGTGAGCCGAACGGCGCGCTACCAGGCTCAACCGGGCGGTAGCCTTGGAAGCATCTGCCTCGGCGGCCAGGTGGGGAGATACGTGGGACCTGGCCAGGTCCAGAACTCCGGCAGCGCCGGTGAGTTCGAGCTGGCCCTCGACTTGAACAGTATTCCCCAGCCCCTTGGCGCGGCAGCGGTTCAGGCCGGCGACACGTGGCGCTTCCAAGCGTGGTTCCGGGACATGGTGGGTGGAGTGCCCGAGTCCAACTTCACGGAAGCCGTGCGCGTGCAGTTTCTGCCCTAGACGTCCCAGCGGCGCTCGTCTCGGTCCGCCTACTTTGGCGGGTCGGTCGAGCGCTCCACGAGATCCAAGGTGAAGTGATCCGTTCCGGACGCGTCCCGGAAGGTCGCCCGGAGAGACCGTAGTTCGCCGCCGGCTTGGACGGCGTCGAGCAGGAGAAAGGTCTGTGGCGTTCCCATGTCTTTGATGAGGCCGGGGTGCGGCTGGTTGGCTGTCTCGATGATGCCCGTATGCATGGGCGATACGATCAGCTCGTGGATGGGATAGCCAGCTGACTCCGTCGTGTCGTGTTGGATGACGCGGGAGCGATGGATGTCGCCGCCGATGAGGAGGACGCCCTCGATGGACGCTTCGCCAAGAAGGCGAAAGAGCGCGTCTCGCTCGTGGGGGTAGCTGCCCCAATGGTCGAGCTTCCCGGGGCGTACGGAGCCGTTCCAAATCATCCCGCAGGCGAGGATCTTTACGGGGGCTGTGGATGCCTTGAGGCTGTCCTGGAGCCAGGTCCATTGCGCGGCGCCCAGGAGTGACGCGCTGTGGGCGCGGAACGGGGAGGGCTCGGTGGCGGCGAAGCTGCGCGTGTCAATCAAGAACACTTCGACGGGGCCGTTTCGAAACGAGGTGTAGATGCCGCGCTCACCGTCGCCGTACGAAGTGAGCGCGTGATACTCGATGAACGCCTGGCGGGAGGCTTCCGTGCCCTTCAGTCGTCCGTCTGTGTCGTTGCTTCCGAAGTCATGGTCGTCCCAGGTTCCGTACCAGGGTGTGTGGCGCAGCAGGCTCGCCATGGGATCGAACTCGGCGAAGGCAGCGTAGCGGCTGCGCTGGAATTCGAGATCCGTCTGATCGATGTAGGGGCTGTCCCCGAGGAGCACGACAGCGTCGGGCTTGGCCGCGGCGACCGTGCGCCATGTGGCAGCGGTTGCGTCGTCCTCCCGGGCGCAGGAGCCGAACATGAGCCTGACCGATGCGTCTGCACTGGGCTTGGGTGACGTCTTGAAGCGCTGGTTGTTGCCCTGCGCCATCGCCTCGCCGTTTAGGGAAGCGAGGGCGTAGTCGTATTCGGTCGCGGGCGCCAGGCCGTCGAGTGCCCACTGAAGGGTCAGCCCGTCGCTCGTCTTTGCCGTCGCCTCCATGGCGAGGCCGCTCCCGTCGGCGCGGGTCACGCTCAGGCCGTAGTTGCCGGGCATCTCGGCCCGGGCCCAGATGTTCACGGACTCAGAGTCGGTGGCGCCGATGAACGGTCCCAGGAAGGCGGGGCCCTGATCAGGCCCAGGCGCGCCGTCGCCTTGGGATGGGGAGGCGGCGATGCAAAGCGTCAGGGTGAGCAGAGAGATCATGTTCGTACCGTACGGCGCTGCGGGTCCTGTTTCAGTCTGGAGTGAATGCGCGTTCAGGAAATCGTTCCCCGGTGAGGGACCCTGGCCGAGGGCTTGCACACGGATCGTGTGACTCTTGTAAACAGCGCCGGTGGGGAGCCGATTCGCCTCAGTCGCTCGCTTCGAAATTCCGATTTGGCTGGTAGCCAATTTCGCACCCTACTGAATCAGTCCCATCATGTTCCTGACACAAGACGCCGCCGAAGCGGCCGACACCGCATCCGCAGAAAACACCGTCCCCGCCATCGAGATCCCCACCGATCTTGACGGAATCCAGAACCTTGCTAACACGGCCAAGGAGAAGGTGATCGAGTTCGCGCCGGCCGTGGTGGGAGCGCTCGCGATTCTCTTCATTGGATGGATCATCGCGCGCATCGTTCGCAAGGTGGTGGCCAAGGCCCTCGGCAAGTCCAAGCTGGACGAGACCCTCATCGGCTTTGTCTCCAGCCTCGTCTACATGGGCTTCATGGCCTTCGTGTTGGTCGCGGCCCTCGGCAAGCTCGGCGTTAACACCACGTCGTTCGCGGCGATCATTGGTGCTGCCACCTTCGCCATCGGCTTCGCTCTCCAGGGCAGCCTCGCGAGCTTCGCGGCTGGCGTCATGCTCATGATCTTCCGCCCGATGAAGAAGGGCGATCTCGTGGAAGCCGGCGGTGTGCTTGGAGTCGTGGAAGAGGTCGGCGTCTTCGCGACGATCATCAACACGCCTGACAACAAGCGCTGCATCGTGGCGAACTCTACGGTCACCGGCGGCAACATCATCAACTACTCGGCCAACGGATCGATCCGCGTGGACATGACCTTTGGCATCGGCTACGACGATGACATGGACAAGGCCATCGAGCTGATGGAGAGCATCCTCTCCACGGATCCCCGCGTGCTCAAGGAGCCGGGATTCACCGTCGCATGCTCGGGCCATGGCGCTTCGAGCGTGGACTTCGCGTGCCGCCCCTGGGTGCACCCGAACCACTACTGGGACGTTTGGTTCGACACGCACAAGGCGGTCAAAGAGGCCTTCGACAAGAACGGTATCTCGATTCCGTTCCCGCAGCAGGATGTCTGGATGCACCAGGTCGCCTCGCCGGAGATGGCGCTCAAGAGCGCGTAGACTTAGCTAGCGAACGTGCCGCTCTGTGCCGGCACTCGGATGCGGGCGCCGCTGATCGTGACGATCAGCGGCGCCCGCTCGCGATTTCCGAAGGAGAACCGTGCGAGCCGCCGTGCCGAACCGAGGCCCCAAGACCGAAGCAGTAACGAAGAACTATCTGCCTTGGAAAGGGCAGGCGCAGCTCAATCAATGCGCTAGCCAAGTGCCAGCCAAAGTGAAGTCGGTCAGCCAGCCAGAGGTTCATTCACCTCGAAGTGAACTACGTGGGGTTCCTCTGGAAGATTCGTCGAGGGCTCACTGGGGAGGCGCACCAACGCTTCCTCTCCTAGACCTTCACCCAGCGACCAGGTGGCGATGAGCTCGGTGCCAGGCAGAAGGCTGGACAGGTACTGAGCGATAATGATCTCGCTGTCTGGTATCTCATCCATGCGTGCGCCTCCACTCCTTCGTGCTGCGTCTCGCGTCTGAAAGAACAGGCCTATGTGGGCGGCGACATCTTGATCAAAGAGCTCGGCGAGCCGAGCGGCCACGGTCTCATCGACCTCGGTATAGTCGTCCTCCGCGTCGTCCATGGGCAACCAAGGTGTGTCGTCCCCGAGCATCAGAAGCGCCCGCGCGGCGTCGACTAAAGACCCTTCGCTGCCTCGGATACGCCCGAAGACGTTCCTTGCGTTGCGGGCAGATTCGGGGAGTCGACCCTCGCTGACAAGCTGGTGAAGCTGCTCGCCAAAGAGCACCCGGTCCTGGCCTTCTAAAAGCGCGCGAAGGCCGGCGTCCGCGATGCGGTCCAGATCAGAGCACGCGACGTCAAAGATGGATTTGGCCACGTCGAAGTCGCCGCGACAGTAGACGAGTGCGCCGTCGGGATGGGCCGTCGTGACCTGTGAGGTGCTCCAGTTAATCTCGTGAGCTTCGTCAAATTCCAAGTCCCAGTGGTAAGCGGCGTAGCGACCAGGCGTGTTGCGTATCTCCTCTTCGGTGAGACCGAGGACGTAGGAAAGGAGAGTCACGACGGCTGAATCGGGGACGTTCATGGGGGGTAGACCTGGAGACTGAAGCGACAACGGATGGGGCTCTGCGTCGCTCAACGGAGTTGTCCAATGCAATTCTGTATCGCCGGGAAGTTGCTTCTCTCCTTAGGCGATCGCGGGCTTTGGCTGGACACTTCGTGGCTCGCTCCGATCTCCTGGAAAACTAGGGAATCGCCCCTAACCGTGCATTCCCGCGGATTTCCCAGGGGTGGGATAGTGCATGGCGTTGGAGTCGCGAGGTCCATCCGGTGGGTCCGAGGCCGGTAGGTTTCGAGGGCCGAGCTCTGCTTGGGGCCGTGGGCGGCAAGGCTTCCAAGTGGAAGTTCCTAGGCGACCCGCAAGGCCTTAGATAGCACCGTGAGGTGTTCGAGGAAACAGGCAGCTCGTTGCCTGCCGCGGCATTCATCGACGGCGGTGGTCGAATCGACCTGGAGCAACTCTGCGGCCATTCCACGCTCCCCGCTTCGATCGCACATTCCGAAAACACCATCCGCTGTGCTTTCAGTGCAAGGCCGTCGATGCGGATGCTGCCGTGACGTGGGAGACCCTTCGGAGCAGAGCAAATGACTCAGACCACGCTGCGCCCAGATTCCCCCGTCTGTGGGAGGGAGAGGATCAGCGGTCCATGAGCTGAAGGTTGATGACGCGTCCCGGTGTCGAGTGGGGATCCACGTTGAACTCGACGGCCTTCGAGTTCATGTGGTCGTCTCGCTCGCGTCCAACAAGTAGGCGCACAGGGGAATCAGGAACGCCGTAGATGTCGAGCCGCCCGATTGCGTCGGTGCTCAGGTCGGGAGCGATGCCGCCATCGTCCTCTTGGAGATACAGAGGTTGTCCGTCTGTCGTCCGGCCTCTGATCCAAGCCCTTCGGACCGGGATGCCGTAGGCATCGACCACCTGGAGGTGCAGCTTCGTCGATGGCTGCAGGGACACATTGAGGAGGTTGTCGCCAGGGCGGAGATCGAACGCTTCGACCGTGACGGGCACGTACTTGATGGGGCGCTCCATAGCCATAGCCGCGTGGATCGTTCGCTCGCCGGGGGGCAGCGAGTGAATTTCGTACCAGCCGTCCTTGTCCGTCATGTGAGACCAACTCGATCCGTCCGGCCAGCGCCCGAAGGAGATCTGCACGTCCGCGAGCGGAGCCCCCGTTCGAGCATGGGTGGCCCGTCCACGGAGGGACGCAAGGGCGTCGTCGCGGCGACGGATTGTGATCTTGAGGTCGCTGATACCGCCCGCGGTGTCTACCGTCTTCGTCGGCAGCTTGCCGCCCTTCGGGTGAAAGGTGATTCGCAATGGACCCTCAGGAACATCGTCGAATGAGAACATCCCTTCCTTGCCAGTACCGCGCGTGTCGAAGGAGTGCGACATGATTCGGATTCCTGGATCGCTACCTGGCTGGTCCCACTGAAGCGTGGAGCGATGAAGGGTCGCGCTTCCTTCGACTGGCTCTCCATCCATGTCGACGGCTCGGCCGGCCAGGGTAACGGCGGGATGCAAGCGGATCACAACTGGGTCCTGGAGAGGCATGTTGAGTGGGCCGACAAAAGAGAACGCGTACCCTTTCGCTTCTGCCCGAACGAAGCCGCCCTTCCGAAAGCGATAGTCGAATCGAAAGAGGCCGTCGGAACCCGAGGCGGTTTCCTCGCTAGAGCTGTACTTGATCCCATGGTGTAGAGAGACCCGGGCTTGAAGCGGCGAGCCGTCCACGGCAGACACAACTGCACCCAAGACGACTTGGTCCATCGGCCGAGGATCGAACTCCGCCACGATGTGTCTTGCCTGCGGAGGAATGGGAATCTGGAGGTCAGCGCAGCCCCGTGCCTTGCCTCGCAATATCCAGCGCCCCTCCTCGGGCACGCGGAGCCTAAAGCCGCTTCCGTCGGGCACAGCCTCCTCCGTCGTTGTCCACTCGCTAGGAAGTGGCTCCGCATTCTTGCGGTCGAACACCAGGCGGAACTCCGGCCGTGACCCGCCCTCGGGTAGGACCACCGTGAGCTCGACTTGACGGTTGGAGACGACGCGTCTTGCGCTGAGTTGGAACGTAACCGTCTTTGCCAGGGCGGGCTCTGCCACGGAGAACAGAACGTCGTCGCGCCCGCTGTAGCCGGGAGCGTCGAGTTCAGCGCTCCAGTAGCCTGCCGAGAGATCCCAGGCCACAACGCCGTTGGCGTCCGTGGTTCGAGCTTCGTTGGCTGGTTGAGCGAAGAGGTGGTGTAGCGTCGGGTCTTCTGCAGCTATCCAAGGCGGCTCGATCTTGAGGCTGGCACCCTCGACGGGCGCGCCCCGCTCGTTGGTAATGAGGAACATCTGGGTGACGATCGGGGCGATGCGCAGCCGCAGCAGAAGCGGATCCTCGTGGCTGGTCACCAGGGGGGAGGTGAGCACATTGACCTCGACTTCCTTGTCGGGGTGGCGGCAACGAACGCCTTCAATCTGATGGGGCGCCAGCACGGTCGTGCGCGCACGCCCATCCTCATCCGTCACGATGGTGTCTGTGCCGAATTTCCCCCAACCCTTGCGCCAGTCCACTATCAGGGGGTAGCCAGAGAGCGGTTTGCCGAGGGAATCCTCAAGCAAGATCCGGAGGGCCGCTGGCGGCGGAGCGGCGACGGCAGCGTCGGGATCAGTGCCCAAGACCTCGTCTCCAAGGCTCTCCGCCGAGCTCCTAGCGAGCGTTCGCTTGTCGCCCGGTGCGACCATCGCGTCGTCCCTCGACGGGGAAGCTGACTGGTCCGCTCGGTGATGCTCAATGGCCTGGGCGCCGGCGTCGAGCGCTGGCCGAAGAGCGAACACAAAGAGGGCCGCGAGCGTCGCGGCCAAGATCCCGAAAAGGAGCTTCATGTTTCCCAGCTTACCCTCATTGGGGAATGACAACCGTGGGATACACCTGCCGCGGGAACGACACCGTTTGACTCGCGACGACACTCCCGAAAGTCATGCGCGTGAGTAGAAGACCCAACGGCACCGGGTAGGGGCCCCGGCTGAACGCCATCCAAACGGTCATTCCTGCGTAGTAGCCAGCTGCAGCCAGCATGGGAATCGACCAGATCCCACCCGGCCCTTGGAGGCGGCCAGCGAAGGCAGTTCCGTACAGGACCATGACCCCCTTGGATCGTTCCAGCAGACTGCCTTCGATCTCCTACCCGCCGACACCCTCCAATACGTGATGCCGCCACGCCACACCGGCGGCAATCCAGACTCAACCCCAAGGTCGGCAGCGTTCAAATCAGGGTCGGGAGGCGACTCCACATCCGTCTCTGCACCGCAGGCGAAGCAGCGAAAGGCCGCCGTGACGCCAAGAAATGGCTGAGCGTGTCAACATGGCATTAGCCGCACCGGCCGCCGAATGACTGGCAACCGATAGTTGCTAAGTCATCAACCGACGGGCGCCAAGGTGCCGACCGGTGTCCGCTGAAGGTCGAGCGACCCTTCAGAATCGACGACCTAGGCGGTAGAGCCCAGGCGAGGAAGCCGCTCCAAAGCCGCTCGACATCTTCAACTACAGCCGGCCCCTCCTCGACCTTGATGACGCATAGGAAGGCTCGTCTCATCGCGGCCTGAAAGCCGCGTCAGTCCCCGGCTTCCCTTGGTGGCCCCGCGCTGGCTCCAGCGCGGGTTCACCGATGTCGAGGGAGCGGCGCCCTCATCTCAAGCCATCTGCATCGGAGTCTCATGTTGGTGACCCGGTGACCACAGGTCCGTCGTATCAACTCCACCCACAGCGACGGTTCCTCGATCACTGAAAGCGTGGGCTATCACGCGTGTGAATGTGGAGGCAAGGCTGTGTACCTGTTCTACAGAGCTGAGGTCCCGAAGTTCGCGCGCGTAGCGTTCGCGCATGGCGCGGATCGTCTGGCGAGGCGTGAAGCGGCCCTCGACGTAGGCGTAACTACCTGGGCAGCGGGCAGTACACAGGGCACCCAACGGATGCTGGGCGTGGGTCAGGAATAGCTCCGCGGAGCGCACGAGATCGCTCAAGTGGATGCGCCAGAACGCTGCGTCGACGCCTTCTTCCATGCAAAGGAAGGCTAGCTCGATGAACTTGAAGAACTCAGTTCCATTGGCTGCGCCGTGGGATGTGAGCGCGTCCTCGGCGACTGGGTCTGGGTGAATCGCAGCTAGCTGATCGGTGACGAAGAGCTCGAACGCCCATCCGAGAAGGTGACGGTCTCCATAGTCCAGGTGCCGCTCCGCAAGGTTTTTGAATAGTGCCGAGATCCCGATCAGGGCGCTGGCGAGCGCGCCGTCGCGGCCGCCCAACGCAGCGAACTGCGGTAGCCGATCCGTTGCACCGTAGAACGCACGAGCAGCAATGCGAACGTCCAAGCGCCCGCGCAAGATCTGGACCGCTGCGCGCCGGTCAGGGCTCGAGGTACGCGGCCCCGTGGCGAGCTCCAGTTCGAGGAAGAATCGCTGCGCGCGAACCGAGAACTCCAGACCAAGCTGACGCGCCGCGATGGTCTCGTCGCCGGACATCGCCGTGGCTGCTGAGGCCGGGATCGGCTGTGCCTTGACGCTATTGGCCGTCTTCTCTCGCTCGATGAGACCCCGGATGAGTGGAGCGGCAGCGAGTTCGTGGGGGGGGTGGTGCGGGATCGTGTCATGGGGAAGGGCACTCGCATGATCCGCCGGATCTTCGCCGATGGGTGCTTCCCCATGGATCGCGGAGGCCAAGTAGAACGTCCCGACAGAGTCTTCCTCCGCCTCTAGGTCAAGGTGGGCTCTCTCAAGGCCGGTCTCCCATTGGACGCCCGTGAGTATCGGGGCGTCGCCCGCGTAGGTAACGCGGAGCTCAAGGATACAGCCACGCTTGGCGGAGCAACTGTGAACCGCCGTCGATCGGGAGGTTCCGTGACGTCCCAGGGTCCACTTGCCACAGGGTGTCGATGCACTGCGGCTATCGAAGTGCAAAAGCTCCACACGGGCCATGTAGGTCCTGGTGGAGGCGAAGACCGGTTCGAAGCGATGAACGTCTAGTCCTTGGCTGACCAAACAGCGCCACCGCATCTCGTGGTGAAACTCTCCGCTCGCGATCTCAGTGTGCGCCCTCATTCGTCGTTACCGGTGCGTTCGAAGTGAATGGAGAAGTGCTCAGTGGTCTCTCCGATCGTTACGGCATAGCCGAGACCGCCGCTGGTGTACGGAATCCACTCACGGGGGTTTTGGGGATTCACCGCGTGGGCGATGATCACAGGCTTGTCCGATTGGACGGAGACGCCGGGCGTCTCCCTGTAGGCGTTTCCAAGGGCCATGAGCTTGCTCTGCAGGCACATGAGCAGCTGTGCGTGGTCCACTTCGCCGCGACCTGAGTAGATCCCGTGGGTGGGGCTTGCGGCCTCTAGGTCCTCACAGAGGGTCGTGAGCAAGTCGTGAACCCTGCCGGTCTCGGAGGCGAGGGGCTGAACTTCGACCCTTCGTAGGGCGAACGGGGCTTGCGCTGTCAACGCTTCCGGGACGACTGCGGGGTCTTCTTGATCTGAGGTGATAGGTTGCATGGGGATCTAGTGGGGGGGGACGGGTCAGTTCACAGCAAGATCTGCTGCGCAGCGGAATCCAAACTGCTTGGACCGCGAGATGGTGTCAGAGCGGGAGAAAGCAAAGTGGGAGAGGTTGTAGCCCACCGTCCCCGCGTTGAATGCGAACCCAGCGATGACGCGACTGTTCAGGTCTTCTTGGAAGCCAGCTTCCGCGGGGAAGTACACCGGGCTGGCCGTCCATTCGGCGACGTTGCCGTAGAGGTGAAGGACGCCCTCTGGAGTGGCCCCCTCTTCGAACGACTCGACGGGGGCGCTTTGGAGCAGGTAGCCCTCGAGGGCCGTGTCGGAGGCGAGGTCGAAGCCAGGGTGGTGCGCGTTCGCAAGCCCAGGGTTCACATCCGATCCCCAGGGGAACAGCCGTGAATCATTGCCTCGAGCTGCCCACGTCCATTCGGTGAAAGTGGGTAACCGCAATCCGGCCCACTCGGCGAAGGCTCTGGCATCGTCCCATGTAACATCGACCACCGGTCGGTTGCCGTAGCGCGCCAGGTCGATCTTCTCCCATGACGGGGGGGGAGGGTGCTGGGCCTCTTGCAGGAAGGCGGCGTAGGTTTCGTTGCTCACCTCTGTTCGCTGCAGCAGGAAGCCGCTGACTGGGACATCGAGTCCGTTCCATGGCGCCGTAGGCATGTCATCGACCTTCAGAGAGCCCCCCTCGATTCGAACGAAGTCTTCAGCTCGTAGGCCCCGGATCGCTCCCACTACCGTCTCAAGGTCGCTCTTCGAGCCGGCCTCGAGTTGTCGCGGGAATGTGCGGCTCTCTCCTGACTCCAACGCGACAGTGAAATGCACCCATCCTGGAGCCAGATGCACGCCTGCCACTGGCAGTACTCCAACTCTCACGGGCGACGAAAGGAGCCCCGTTGCCGGATCAGATCGCGAGGTCCATAGTTGCCCGCTGAGTGCCTCGCCCGCCGGCCCGATCGCTTTAGCCGAGACCTTGGCCATGCCCTTTCGAGCTGCATGTACCGAAGCAAACTTCGCGCCTACGCCCATAGCCGTGAGAGCGATCGCGACCGAGATGAGTTTGAACTTGCTACGGCTCGCGAATGCTACGACACCGGCGAGGGGCGAGGGAGGACCGGCGCTAGGAAGGACGCGCTCCTCAAGGTAGGCGCGCAGGTCCTCTGCCATCTCGTGGGCAGTGCCGTACCGATGCTTCGGATTCTTGGCGGTCGCCTTCGTAATGATCCAGCTCAGGGGCTTGGCCAAGGCGGCGTTGTGGGAGCGCGGCGATGGAGGCGGAGCTCCCTCCACCTTGCGGATGAACTCTGCCACGCTCTTGCTCTCAAACGGGCAAATCAGGGTGCCCATCTCGTATAGAACAATGCCGAGTGAGTAGATGTCGGTTCGATGGTCGACGACAGAGGACCTTGCCCGCGTCTGCTCGGGGCTCATGTAGTTGATCGAGCCGGTGAGCTGTCCTTCCCCTGTCAGGGTGCCCAGGGACTCGTCGTGAACGATGCCGAAGTCCACCAAGACGAGATGCCCATCCTCGTGCAGGAGCATGTTGCTAGGCTTGATATCGCGATGGACAAGGCCAGAGCCATGGGCCGCCTCGAGTGCCAGGGTGGCTTCAAGTCCAAGCTGTGCCACCTTCCGCCCATGTTCGCGGCTGCCCGGAGGCGGGAGCTGTGGCGGTTCCGGGCTGTCGCCCCGTAACCGGCGAAGCTCTTCCGCAAGATCATGACCGGGCACAAGGTCCATCGCGAACCAATGCAGCTCGCCATCGGCCCCTTGGCTGAGGACGCGCACAATGTTTGGGTGAACAAGGCGAGCAACGGCCCGGGCTTCGCGGTGGAAGCGCTCCACGGCCGCGGGTTGCAACCGGGGTCCATTCACAAGGACCTTCAGTGCGACGTCTCTATTGAGACCTTTCTGGCGAGCCTTGTAGACGACGCCCATGCCGCCAACGCCCAATTCCTTCTCAATGATGAAGTCGTTGAATCGGGTGCCGCTCAGCTCGAGCCTTTGGTCGCGGTCCGGTGGATCTAAGAACCCCTCGACGCCGGTGACTGAGGCTTGGGCCAAAAGCGCATCTACCTCATCCCGAAGTTCGCCGGCACGGCCGCACTCCGCGTCAAGGTAGAGCGCGCGCTCCTCGGCGTCTGAGATCTCCAAGGCGCGTCCGAGAACCTCTCGCATGCGCTCCCAGTCGGATGTCATTGAGCTAGTTCTCGCAGAAGGAACAGCTTGGCTACATTCCATCTGCGCCGTGCAGTACGCTCGGACCAGCCAAGGACTGTCGCCGCTTCATGCTGGGTGAGGCCGCCGAAGAAGTGCAGTTGAACGAAACGAACGGTCTCGGGGTCCTGCTTGGCAAGCCTGTCGAGACCAGCGCTGACCTCCACCAGCTCCTGGTTCGTGCGACTCTCGTACTCATCAACGATGGAGTCGAGCGCTACCCGACGCGTGCCACCACCTCGCTTGGCAGCGCCACGGAGGCGCGCGTGATCGACCAGAATTTGCCGCATCACGCGGGACGTCAGGTTCATGAAGTGCTCTATGTCGAGAGCATCTCCGCCGCGGCCGGAGCACATGCGCAGGTAAGCCTCGTTGAGCAGAGCCGTCGTTTGCCAAGTATTCCTTTCCCGCTGGCCGGCCATGTGACGGCGCGCGAGTGCGTGTAGCTCTTCTTGGCTCGCAGCGAATAGCTCGGCGCGCGCTGTGAAGTCGAGGGCCTTCACATCGTTTAGAAGCTCGGTGACTGGCTCGGTAGTGGTCATGGCAGGCTAGGCCGCGATAGCAAGCTCGGGGCGACACATAGGCGCTCCGCGGCGAGGGGGGAACGTTGGATCGAGGTCAGACCGGCCACATTCTCCCAGAATCCTGCGAAATGCGATAGGAGGCCGGTCCGGGGTGCTCCGCGGAGCCTCGAAAGAGCTAGGGGAGGGACCTCGCGAGTCGCGGTGAGAGGGGTCTCGCTACTGGGAGTGTGTGTCAGTGCTAGGAGATTGTTGGTCTTCCTTGGCCGGTTTCCCGAGTCGTTTACGTCTCCCGGTAGCCAGCCGACAGCTGGTCTGCCATGACGCCCAACGAACTCGAACCCCTCGCCCAATGGATCTCACTGCACTGCCCCGACGTACGGGTGGTGCCGTTCGGTGACCGGGTTGCAGAGCCGCAGCGTAAAGGGGAGGAGGCTGCGACCGGCGGCACCTCGGCCGAATCGGGTGCACTCTGCGCGCGCTGGTTGCAGTACCGCCAAGTGCGCGACGTGCGGCTTGCGCGCCAAGGTGCGGCTCCTGTGCGGGTGCTGCAGCGCTTCCTTCTGTGTGCAGATCAACCAGGCGACGTGGCGGCCGCTCATGTCGTGCAGACGCTCCTTCTCCGTGCTCTCGATGACTCAGGGCTCAGCATCGAGTTGGACGGTCTCACGCCTGAGCTGTGGTCACAGTTGGGCATGGTGGGTCGTCCCGGCTTTCTGTTGGACCTGCCGGTGGTTGAGCGGCGCGAGCATGTGCAAGCGCCCCTGGTTCAGCGGGCTGCCGTAGAGCTCAAGGTGACGGCGGCCTTGGCCGGCACCATTCGTTGGAGCCACGGCCCCCCCGTCGCTGGGGCAGAGGTGCGCCTCCATGGGGGATCAGCCGTCGCCGTCACAGGTGCGGCGGGGTCCTTCAGGCTGAACGCTGAAGGGCTCGATCAACGGCCGGAATTTCGCGTACGCGTCCGCAGCGGACAGCCCCTTCGCACACCCCAAGCTGCCACGTTGCAAAGGGGTCTTTGGATGCTCGAGCTCAAGCACGAAGCAGTCGCCCAACCAGGAATTCATCAATGAGTGTCTATTCGGCCCCAGGTGTCTACATCAAAGAGGAGTCATGGGGCGCACGCCCCATTGAGTCCGTCGGTACAAGCGTCGCAGGCTTTGCCGGCGTCGCGCCAGATCCCAGCAAGAACCTAGGGGTCCCTACTGTCATCACGAACTGGAGTCAGTTCCTAGAGAGATTCTCCAAGGAAGGAGCAGCCTCTACTTTGCTCGCGAGAGCGGTACACGGCTTCCTCAGCAACGGAGGA
>CALHGQ010000619.1 GCA_938030175.1 uncultured bacterium
GACGCAGGAGCAGCGGCCCCAGAACGAGCGCGCCCGACAAGAGGCGCAGCGACGTGAAGAGCTTGGCATCGATCGCGCTCGACCCGTCAGCGCCCGGCAGCAACGCCATCCGGCAAAGGAGCGAGTTGCCGGCGAAGGCAATCAGCGTCAGGAATGTGAGGACGAAGGTCTGAATAGGATCGCGACGGGCTTGAACCAAGGCAGCGGGGTCAAGACTCTACGCACTGACCCCGTCGAATGTGTGTCAAGCCGCTCGCATTCTCGGCACCGTCTCCCGGTCAAGCGAGCCGAAGCTCCGCCGCTCACGGGCACTCCAACCGCTCGTCCATTGACCCATCACCCTTCCCGAACGGACAAGAACTCAGCCGGCCCCCGACTCTCCTCCACACCGGGAACTCGCCCATCGCGAGGCTCCTCGGGGCCATCCCAGCGAGCGCCCTTGGCGAAGGTTCGTCCCGGTTGAATCGCGAGCAGGGCGCAGCTTCTCCACGACGCTGAGAACGCGAGGCGTTGGTTGCGGTATCGGTGCAGCTTTGACGTCAGCCAAGGGTCTCGCCTCACGCGGCCCGCATGGTCCCAGAGGATCGCTTCCATCAAGTGGATCGGAAGGAGCAACACCCCAACGACCCACGGCACCTTGGTTGACCTTGTCGAGTGAGCACGCGGCATTCCAAAGAAGGCTTCACTGGCGTACTTGGGGGCTGTCACCTAATCGCCAGTCTCAAGCTGCACCCAAAGCGCCTTTGGTAGCAGCCTGCTACTGTAGCTGTGGGCTACACGGCGGGCCCCCCCCTCCTACGGTGCCTTCTTCCTTAAGCCATCCACGTGCGCCCGAATTGGATCGATGACGACGGTGACTCTCAACGGCGTGGCTATCGATCCAACGCAGCTCTCGGGCTACGTTGTTCCGACCTCGAACGATCTCCTCATGGTCATTTCCTAGAGCTGATGATGAATACTCTCGATTCGATGATGCGATACGCGCTGGGAGCCACTGCGCCTCTTCTGTGTGTGTCGACGGCCTTCGGCCAGCTCCCGCACTCAGAGGTGCAGTTCCTTCTTCCTGATCGGGATACGATCGCACTAAGCGGCGGCACGTACTTCGGCGACGAAATGGCGGGCACGGAGGAGTACTTGTGCTTTGGCGGCCGCGTGAAGAAGCCCACGGGTGGCTCTACACCTGGCTTGATCATCTGTGAGCGGAGCCCTTCAGGTCTGTGGGAGAAGGTGCAAACCTTCGACAACATCGACCTACAGATGCCTGTGGATGGGCCGTGGACGATGGAAGGCAATCGAATCATCGGCGGTACTCGAATTCACAACCCAAAGATCCTCGAACGTGGCCCAGACGGCTGGTCAGTCGTAGGCGCGATTGAAAACACACTCGCCACTTCTGGCACGAGGGGGTTTCGAAAGTACCTGCTCTCTGGAGAGTGGCTTGTGGCGCACTCCTACGGCATCCGCAATCCGCAGGGCAACTTTGATCAGGCGCTCGTCATGTACCGGCGCAACGCCCAGGGCGGCTTTGATCACGCGGATACGATCTTCGGTATTGAGAACGGAGTCCCCTACCAGGGCGGCATCGCAGAGAATCGAGCGTTCGGCTCCTCATTCGCGTTCGACGGCGATCGGCTGTTGATCGCGAGTGGCAACACCGGCTACGACGGGACGGGCCTCGGCGGCGGGGCTGTGTTCGTCTTTGAGGAGCAGGCCACCGGCTGGGAAAGAGTGGGCCTAATTCAGAACCCTGGCGGCTCGACGGCCCCCCTAGGCGAGAAGTTCGGGTGGTCGATGCACGTGGAGGACGATCAGTTGTTCGTGGGCGCCCCATTCTATCGCTCCAGCAGCGATTACCGGCCCGGACGCGTCGACGTGTTCTATAAAGCTGGGTCGACCTGGGAGTTCCACAAGTCCATCCTGGGATCGGCCCCGTGGGGTGGAACACTTGACTACGGCAACTTCGGATTCAACCTCGCGTTCGACTCTGGCACGCTATTCATCGGTTCACACGTTGGGCTTCCCGATAGTCCGAACGGCGATCTGCACTCCTCAGGGACGACGTTCGCCTACCGTGAATGCGGCGGCCGTTGGAAAGGGGTCCCCTTCACTTCGTCCCAAGAAGGCTGGGGCCTCTCGGCTTACGCCCACGGGATGGTCGCGGCAGGCGGAAAGATCGTCACGAGTGCCTTTCAGCGGGACATGGTGATCGGTGGCAACTACGTCCCGAGCGTCGGCACTGTTCTCTCCGCGGACATCGCGCTACTCGACTCCCTCCTGGGTGATCCGTGCAACAATGACTACGGCCGGCCATTCTGTGGAGGTGACAAGGTGTGCCCATGTGGCTCACCTTCATTGGCGGACGAGGGCTGCCCTAATTCGAGTGGCGCGGGCGCTCAGTTTCGGATGACTGGCTATTGGGCCGAATCTACGGTGGAGCGCGCACAGGTAACCGGACTCCCAGCCGGTGCCATCGGCGCGCTCTACTATGGGGAACGACTCTTTGGGCCGCCATTGCCAGCCGTTGCAGCGGGGGCTGGGCTGCTCTGTCTGGAGTCGCCCCAGTTCGTCGCTATGAGTCAAGCGGACGCATCAGGTACGGCGCACTTCGCCGATGTCGAGCTCCCCCACCCCCCACCGGTCTTTGGCGAACGTCCTATCCGGCCGCTTCAGGTGCTCTACCGCGATCTAGCGAGTTCCGGCTGCCCTGGCGGCGCTCTAAACACGACGAACGCGCTGATGGTGCAGCTAGACGACTACTAGCGAGTAGTAGCCGCGCCTAGAGAGGCCCAAGCTTCGCCCATCCTGCCGAAGCCTGGGCCTCGTTCGTTTCCTTACCGCAGCTCCCGCACGTACTTCGAGAGCTCGGAGTCGAGACTCTCCAGGGTGGTCTTGCCCAGGGCTTGCTCGAGTGCGTCTTTTGCGCCCGCGCCCTCGATCAGAGCGTCAAGGAACGTATCGAAGCGCTTCTTGTTCTTTCGGTCCTTGTGGTGCTGCAGGAAGTGCACGAAGGCCCAGGCCTGGGCATAGTTGCGGCCGGCGTTGCGCATGAAGCCGCTGGAATCGAGGGCCACGAAGCTCTTCAGCGGAATCATCGGGGTCTCTTCGAGCCTCTCCACAAGGTCCATCCGCACAGCCCCCTCGACCCAGCGACCACGCACGTTGCGGCTCGTCTCGTAGTACTGGGCCATGCCCTCGTGGAACCAGATTGGCGCGGTGGGCGCCAGCCGGTCCAGGAACTGATGGAAGCCCTCGTGACGGATCGTCCGAGTCCACTCCTCGCGATCGGGCATGTTCCAAACGAGCAGCTGCTGCATGCTCGAGATGAACACCCCAGCGGTGTTCTCGGCTGGGCCCTCCAGGATGTCGCGGGTATAGGCATGGTAGCCAGCCTCACCGCCGAACAGGTAGACGCTCGCTCTCTCGCCGCGCTCCGACTTGGGAATCCGGCGTAGGTGGCGGTTCCAGCGGAGGTACGACTTCTCTAGCTCGCGCCCAGCCTCGGCCGCCGCGTCTTTAGCCATGTTGGAGCGCACGATGTACTGCTTGCCCTTCCACTCTTCGACGCGGTCCCAGCGCGGGCCGTGCTCGGCTCCCATGAGCGTTTTCCGTAGGGGCTCCATTCCCTCCGGAGGGGCGCCGCTGTGGATGGCCTGGTCGAAGACCCCTTTGGCTGCCTCTAGGTCGCCGTTGAAGAGCTCGATGTTC
The DNA here is from genome assembly GCA_938030175.1 of uncultured bacterium. Lineage (GTDB taxonomy): Bacteria > Planctomycetota > UBA1135 > UBA1135 > Saltatorellus. The sequence goes on from CALHGQ010000619.1 coordinate 3,706, forward strand.
GCGAAGCGACGGTAGGGCTCAGCGCGTGCCGGGAAACGCTCGATCAGCATCAGCGCTTCATTCCTGACCTCCTTGGGCGAAAGCTCCTGAGCCCGCAGGTTCGCGCGGACGTGGTGGGCCCAATAGAACTCAGGCGCAAGCTTGATCACTTCGTCGCACTCAGACTTCGCACCGTCTACGTCGTCGCCGATCAGCGAGGTCCAAAACGAAATCCAGCAGCGGAAGGCCTCGGACTTCGAGTTCTCCAGGCTCGAGAGCTCACGGCGCGCCCCCGCGGGGCCATCCTCGTTCGCACTATCCCAGAAGCGCTCCAGCACGCGATCCAATCGCTTGCTTCGCTTGCCTGGGTAAGCCAGCTCCAGGTCCGCATCCTTGGCACGGGTCGGTCCCATGCGCTCAAGGAGCGACGCAGGGATTCCATCCTTGCGATCGTACGTGCGCTCGAAGGCCACACGACTGACCTGCACCTTCTCATCGATCAGCCCGTCGACCCACCCCGGATCGACTTCGCCTCGGATGATGACCTTGCGAAGCCCTTGGGGAGCGAGCATGCCGCAGTAGCCCCACGGCTCGTCCTTGGGTCGATCGGTTTGCAGCGCCTTCTTGCCGAGAATTGCGGCGCGTACACGCTTCTTCTGCACTTCGAATTCGAAGCTGTACTTGCGGTCGCCGTTGAAGATCAGCGACGTGGAGTCGAGGTCTTCGATCTCCCCATCCCGGCATCGGAACAGCGCCGACAAGCTGCTGTTGTTGAAGACGATCGCATCGAAGTGGCCGCCAGACACTAGACCGCCATAGAGCTGCGCTTGGCCGTCGCACCCCTTCCCCTGGATCTCGATGGAATAGGGTCCCGCGAAGACCGCGGGATGCACCCACAGCGGGTCATCGTCCGTGGAGACAGAGAAGAACTCGTAGGGTTTGTCGCGCACCGACTCGCCCCGGTCCCAGTCGTAGTGGATTTCGATCTTTCCGCTGGAGGCAGAGTACTTCTTGACGTCGCCAAGTACCGCTTCGTCGACCTCTGGTCGTTCGAAGCCGGTCCAGAAGGCATACGACTGCAGCCTCTCACGAACCTCCCCCACACGGGTCAAGATCCAGGGTGCGTTCTGGTACTCCTCAAGCAGGGCCACAAGCGTCTTGCGAGCCGACTTCCACTTGCCACGCTTGGCCTTCTTGTGGATGTCCGCCACGCTTTCGTCGAACGCAGCCCGGAGCTGCTCCATCGGTTCTTCCACGCTCTCCTGCGCGACGACATGCCCGACGGAGAGAGATGGAGCGGGTGCGAGAAGAACAAGCCCAAGGAGAACCTTGGTCGAACGCGAGGCAGTCATAGGACAGGGAAGGACAACAGAGCAGGCAGAGAAATGCGCCCGGGACGGCGCAGCCAGGATCGTAACCGAAGGCGTCCGCTCTAGCGCCACCGTCTACCCTACACTCACATAGCCGGCGCGTCACCCAAGGCAGCTCGCGAACCGGGCCCCCACGGCGGCGGCGCTAGGGTCGAGCCTGCCCCGTCACGGTGCCGAGCGAGAGCCCGATTTCGGAGCTGCTTCCGTCGTGGCGGCAAGGCACCCGGCGACCGATCAGCTGCGACTCCGTTGCGGGTCTTTCACCGGGCCAGAGAAGGCTGGCGCCCACGGCAAGTGCGCAAAACTGGGACGAAGGCCTACGCCCGTCCAAGGATCTGCCCACGGATTGAGACGTGCGCTGGCTCGGTACGAATCACGGAAGGGGCCGAAAGCAAAAACGTTCGATGTGGGCCCAGATGCCACTCGGAGGAGGTCGATCACGGGGGGACCTCTTTCCCCCACTGCATATGCCCACCCAATCCGGCCCCTTCATTCTCTTCCTCATCACGACCGCTCTCGTCGGAGTGGCTTTCTACCTGTACTTCAGGGCTAAGAGCAGGGGGCGTATCGATAGCCTCGATGCGCTCGAGCTCAGCACTCGTAACTCTTTGGACACGATGAACGAGTCCATCGACGACGTCAGGAGTGAGACACGCGGGGTCATGGGTCGACTTGAGTCGCGACTCACACAGATCAAGAACGGGAACGACGAGGACCGGGCCGAGACGGCCTCTGAGATCAAGCAGCTGACCGGGCGGAACGAGGAGTTGAGCCAGGAGCTGGAGCAGCTCAAGGCGCAGTTCGAACGCCTTCAGTCCGAAGTCGCGAGCGACCGAGCTTCGAACACCGTCAACGAGCGCATTCAGGCCGTCGACCACAAGGTCTCCGGGCTCGAGCATCAGTTCGGTGAGTTCGCCAGCGGCGCTACCGAGGACCCGAAGGTCAAGTCGATTCGCGAGGAGCTCAAGCGGTTCAAGGACCGCACGGAGACCCAGGTCAGCGTCCTCGACGACCGCGTCGGCGGAATCGAGATGTGGGTTGGGACGGTCGAAGGAACCGTCAAGGACCTGGCAGGCTCCGCCGCGCAGGCGGAGGCCGTCGAGCGTCTCGAGGCCCAGCGCATCGCAGACCTTGAGAAGCTCGTCAGCGCAGACCGGTTCGACCAGGTCGAGCAGACCGTTCTTGGGATCAGCTCCAACCTCTCCGACGACTCACGCGTCAAGGCCGTCGAGAAGCGCCTTGGCGGAGTGGAAGAATGGGTTGGCAGCGTCGAAGGGCAGGTCACGGAGCTTGCCTCGAACACCGGCGACGACTCCCAGGTCCGCGCTATCGCTGAACGCGTTGACTCGGTCGAAAGCCAAGCGCAAGCGATGGGCGCCAAGATCGGCAGCGTGGAAGAGCGCACCGGAGGGATCGAGACTTGGGTCAGGTCCATCGAAGGCACCGTGGATGAACTCGTAGAGAGCTCGGTTCCAGCCACGGAGATTCAGCGCCTTGAACAGCTGCGTACCTCCGACGCCGAGCGCTTCGAGGAAGTCGAGCGCCAGGTCCTCGAGATCGCGTCGAGGCCCGAGGACGACTCTCGCGTCCGCGATATCGAAGGGCAGGTCAACTCCCTTGGCCAGCAGGTCGAGCAGGTCGACTCCCGCATGGGAGGCATCGACAGCCGCATCGTCGGCTTCGAAGCCCGCGTTGACGGCGTCGAGGCTCAGATCAGTGAGGTCGCCCAAGGAACGGTCCAGGCGAGCGAGATCGAGCGACTCGAGATGCAGCGCCTGGTCGACCTTGAGCGTTCGATCGACGCCGACAGGTTCGAGGAAGTCGAGCGCCAGGTGATGGACATCGCTTCCACCCCTGATGACGACAGCCGCATCCGCAGCGTTGAAGACAAGATGAACGCTGTCGGCGACCGGATGGATCAAGTCGGCGGACAGTTCGAAGGCATGCAGTCGCGCATTGGCGGCATCGAGTCCTGGGTTGGCAACGTCGAGTCCAAGGTGAACGAGATCGAGTCTGGCGCTGTCCAGGCGAGCGACCTCCAGCGCCTCGAAGAGCAGCGCATGAGCGACCTCGAGCGCGCGGTCAACATGGACCGCTTCGAGGAAGTCGAGCGCCAGGTCATGGACATCGCTTCCACCCCTGACGACGACAGCCGCATCCGCAGCGTCGAGGACCAGATGAGCGCATTCGGCGAGCAGGTGGAAGGCATCGACGCACGCTTTGGCGGCATCGAAACCTGGGTCAGCGGCGTCGAGTCCAAGGTCGGCCAGCTTGAGGCTGGCGCCGTCCAAGCGAGCGACCTCCAGCGCATCGAGGAGCAGCGCATGAGCGACCTCGAGCGCGCGGTCGACATGGAGCGCTTCGAGGAAGTCGAGCGCCAGGTCATGGACATCGCCTCTACCCCCGACGACGACAGCCGCATCCGCGGCGTCGAAGACAAGCTGAGCGCCGTGGGCGATCAGATGGCAGAGGTCAGCGAGCAGGTCGAGGGCATCGACGCACGC
>CALHGQ010000620.1 GCA_938030175.1 uncultured bacterium
GCCCCTTCTCCGCCGCAACTTGGCCGAGCTCGTCCAGCGCCTATCCGCACTCGGCCTCGACGACCTGTCGCTGACCACGAACGCCGTCCGCCTCGCGGACCACGCGCGTGAGCTCAAGGCTGCCGGTCTCGGTCGTATCACGATCAGTCTCGACACGCTACGGCGCGACCGCTTCCAGGAGATGACGCGTCGCGACGACCTTCACGCCGCGCTGCGCGGCATCGACGCAGCAAGCGACGCCGGCTTCACGGGCACCAAGCTCAACGCCGTGGTCATGCGCGATCGCAACGACGACGAGATCATGGATCTCTTGGCGTTCGGAAGCGAACGAGGGATCGAGGTGCGCTTCATCGAGTACATGGACGTCGGCGGCGCCACTCGCTGGTCCATGGACAAGGTGGTTCCGATCGTCGAGATCCTGCGCCGGGCTGCTGCGGCCTTCGGCGATCCTGAGCCACTCGATGCGCGCCGGACCACGGCACCCGCCGATCGCTTCCGACTGCCCAGCGGTCAAGTGTTCGGCGTGATCGCGTCCACCACCCGGCCGTTCTGCGCAGGCTGCGACCGCGCGCGGGTCACGGCGGACGGCAAATTCTTCTCCTGCCTCTACGCGCTCGAGGGCACGCGACTCCTGGACGCGGTTCGAGAAGGAGGGGCAGAAGCCGCAGCCGAGCTCGTCCGCGATCTTTGGGTCAAGCGCGACGACCGAGGTGCGGAGGAGCGACTGCTCGCGGAGGAGCGCGGCGCTCTTGCGGTGGCAGAAGAACTCAAGGGCAAGCCGCACCTTGAGATGCACACCCGCGGCGGGTAGCACGACCGCGATCCTGGAATCCCCGTCAGGGGCCTACTGGATCTTGATGCCGGCTCGGTACTCACCGGCCTGAAGCGTCGGCAGACCGAGATCGTCGTAGAACTCCCAGGCCCCCTCGCGCAGACCGTTCACGAACAGTCCTCGCTCTTTGATCTGGCCGCCCGAGTAGTAGGTGGTCCAGCGGCCGGACGCCACGTTCTCGGAGTACTGGCCCTCCTCAAGAATGGCCCCACTCTCCGAGTACGCCACCCAGTCGCCGCTCCTGCTTCCGGCTTCGTAGGTGAGTTCACTGAGAAGGGCGCCGGTTCCGCTGTACGACTCCCACACGCCATCGCGCAGCCCGTTGACGTACTGGCCGGTAGATCGAAGCGTGCCGTCATGGCGCCAAGCCTTCCAGAGCCCGTGCCGGACGCCCTGTTGATAGGTGCCCTCCTCCCGCAGTCCCTCGCGGAAGTCGCGGCGCCAAAGCTCCGCCTCCGCGTTCTCCCCACCATCGTCAAGGAGGGGGCCTGACCCCGAGTTAGGACGGGCGGTCCCGTCCTCCAGTTCGGAGGGAGACGTGACCCCTGTCTTGACCACAAGGGCCCCATCGGATGCCGACGTCGCGGCCCCGTCGCTGAGAGCGGCACGACTGGCTCCGTCCAGATCCGACAGCGACGCAAGGATCTGCCCCTGTGCCTGACGGGGCGGCACGCGCTCGGCGCCCATGGCAAGGGGCATCGCCCCGGCGTCCATGCCGTTCGATCCCCCGTCAGAAGAAGCCGACTGCTCTGCCCCCGCACCTCCCAGACCCAGCGAGAGAACTCCGACCGCGACTACCATCACCGCCCAGAGGGGCAGCTCGCCACGACCCGAACCAGAATTGAACTGGCCTGGCCTGCGATTCGGAGTGGTGTGCGGAGAGTTCATAGGGCTCGACAGCGGAGATTGGGACCCGGGACGAAGCGAAGACTCGCGAGAGACGCAGCTAGAAGGGGGAAAGGGTGATCGAAGCGACCGATAATCTCGGTCAGGATTCCGGCTCCATGAAAACCGGTTGAACCTCGGGCGTCTATCGTGAGGAACCTCCGGTGAGGTCCCTTTCACCTGAGGCGCGAAGCCGTGCGCGCCGCTCCGCCACCAGAGTGGAGACCAGGCTGTTCAATTCGTCACCGTGAAGATCGCGCCCGCGGATGATCCCGCCTTCGTCAACGACCAAGAGGGATCCGGGTGCGGGCTTGAACCACGCCTCCGTGATGCCGATCGCCGAAGAAACGCCTGCGCCGTGAACGAGGCTATCGCCAGCCATCGCGAGTTCATCAGCCAGCGCCACGCTGATCGGTCCGTCGAAGAGCTGCGTACCACCGAACGCTCTTTCCGCCAAAACTTCGATGTGCGAATCGCGATCGCCAGAGGCGGTCGATCCGAAGAGGGCGACGGGCGAGTCCCAGAACCTTCGCGCCAGCAGCGCATCCTGCTCGTGGGCCACCATCGACACCGGAGAGCTCTTGTCCCAGAACCGAATGATGGTCACTTTCCCCGGCAGTCGCGTCGAAGCCACCTCGTTGCCGGCGGTGTCCCGAGCCAAGAAGCGCGGGATCTGGCTTCCAACGGACAGTCGATCCAAACGACCTTGAAGGCGCTCACGGAAACGGCCCGTCGCGCCCTCGGGACCATCGCCAAGGTAGTCGCCGTCGTCGAGAATCGTCGCGATGCGGGCGCGCGCATCGGCGGCAGCCTGCTGATCGTCCGTGGCGGCTAGCGTTTGCGTCCCAGCTGCGGGGCCGTAGCTCACGGAAACGGACTCCCAAAAACGAAGCTCCAAACGGACCGCGCGCACGCGGCTGGCCTCGTTGGGTGCGAATTGCGAAAGGCCGCGGGCAGTCAGCGCGAACTGTGCTCGGTCGCGCCCTTGCACCCGAAGGCTAGCCTCGTTCAGTACTGTGAGCGGCGCGGCCTCGCTCCAAGCCATCGCAGGTGCGGACTGGGAGGCCGCGATGACCAGCTCGTCGAGGAGTGTGCCCAGGAATCCTTGTTCCCGGGGGTGCGACCACGTCCACGCGTCGAGAGCCTCACAAGCGGCCTGGAGAGCGAGAACTTCTCCGCCACCTTGACCCCCTTGATCACCGTCTGGCGCCGCAGCCAGGGTCGGCTCGGTCCACGCGCCGTTCGGGAAGTCACCATTCGCTGGGCCGGCGCTTGCGGCGGCCCCTGGCTCGATCAGGAGCGCTAGCCCGCACGCCAGGGCGACCAAGCGGCCCCTCACCGTGGACGGACATCCTTCGGCGAGCACTCCGAAGTTGCGTGGTTGTTTCAAGGCCATAGCGAGCGACTCCTAGATGGTGGTTCGTTGGACTGGGGTAGCGTCATCGTGCGACTTCGGCAGGCTCGGATCCATGGCCACCCACTCGACTATCCCATGGATCCCTGAATCCCGCGAGCCCAATTCGCCTCGGATCAACCCTCTCACGTCTCTGAACGACCCATTTGGGGCATATCGAAGGCGCGTGGCGGCGGTTCAGTGGGTGGAACGAGACGAGCTGGCCCCTTGGGTGAGGAGGGGTTCTCGCAGGTCCGTGGGCACCAACGACCTGCAAGCGTTGGAGCCCTGACAGGGCCCCTCTTGGTGGTCGCCATGCCTACCGCGTGTGCCTTCCTGCACCCACGCGGCACTCCGGGACGGCGACCCCACTGAGGGGACCCAACCATGGAAAGCTCCCCCGCACAGGCGCCCTTCTGGATGACGTCTATACGGGGGAGCACGGACTCCTGTGGCCCAACGGGGCTAGACCCCCCAAGGGGTCACACGCGGGTGGCCAACAGGTTCATCGAGCTCACTGCCAGGTGACGAAGACGCCATCCGTGAAGTTCGAGGTCGGGCCCGTCGGCGAGGAGTCGCGGTGCCAGCACTGGAAGTGGGCGGTGCCACCGGCCATCGCGGCGTACGGACCCGAAGCCTGCGGGATGTTGTTGACCGTCCACTGCCCAGCGGTGGTCGAGATCTCGATGATGCCCGCAGGGCCGGAGTTGGCGGCCAGCTGCTGGAAGCGGCCAACGTCCGCGCCGAGGCAGATGTTGCCCGCGGAGCCACCGGGCATCGAAAGGAACCCTTGGGTCTGGGCCGTGATGAAGAACCCGAACGAGTTCGTGGGCACCGTCGCGGTCAGCGTCACGTTGTCATCGGCCACAGCCGCGCTTCCCGTCGCCACCATCGTCGAGTTCACACCCGTCGAGTTGGGGTTGGAGAGACAGCCGCTCGGGGAGCTGATCTCGCCGCTGCAGGGTCCGGTGTCCGCCTGAAGCTCCATGAACCAAGACGCGTAAGGGCCTGCAAGCGGCCCACCGCAGCTGTTGTTATTGAGATATCCACCGAAGAAGTAGCAGCCCGAGTTCGTCGCCGTCACGGGGTCCTCAAGCCACCAGAAGTCGCTCGTCTCCAGGCCGGTGGCCTCGGTCGGGGAACAGAGCGATGCGGGACCAAAGTAGGTGTTGGTACCATCCGTAGGATTCGCGCCCGTCACCCAGTTGGGATCGGTCGACTGCGGGTCGCCAGTGAGGAGAAAACCAGCGAGCCCGGTGCCCGCGCCGGTGTAGCGGAAGCTCCAGCCAAACGAGTCGAGGGCCAAGTTGTTGCTAAACCCATTCGCCCCGTCGCCTTCAAGGCAGAACTCGTTGCCGTCCGAGAGGTCGAGGGTCACCGTCCAACAGCCGTTGGCGGGGTTCGGCCCCGTGTCGAACGTGACGTCTGGCGACGGGTCGAAGCTGCACGGGCTGTAGCCGCTGTAGAAGCTGATCTCCCATCCGCTGGTAGCCGTGCCGAAGTCGCAGTACCCGATCTGAACGCAGTTGACGTTGTACTCATCCCGGTTGCCCGGGTTGTTCGTGTTCAACGTCGTGGGGATGTTGCCTTCGTCAAAGTTCGTGGCTCCCGGCGCGAAACCGCCGTTGCCACCCGCCGAGGAGTAGTAGCCCGAGCCTGCGGTGTTGCTGTAGATCGTGTCGGGGCCGAAGTTGGCCACTGAGCCGCTGGTACGGGTCCAGGTGCCTGTGGACACGTGATAGATCCCTGCGTCCTTGATGGGACCTTGGACTTTCTCGGCGCGGAGGGTTTCGGGGGAGTTCTGTGCGGCGGCGCTGGCCACGAGGGCGAGAGCGCTTGCCGTAAAGAGCGAGGAACGAAGCATGGGTTGATCTCCAAATGGAAATAGGTCGTTGGAAGCTTGTCGCGGGAGTGCGACAGGCTCCACCGTCACCTTCGCGGGTCAGTTCTGCAAGCTTAAGCTTTCCAGAATCCTTAAGTTGCTCAAAATTGAGCGATGGTCCCCATGCCGATCAGATCCAACTCCGGGGAGGCGCAAGGAGAGCTCAACCCAGCGGCGAGGCAACGCCCCCCCCCCACCGCGGCATTCACGGGGGCGCTGACGGAAGCGCACGGCCCCGATCCGCAGCACACACTGGCGGGATGTGGGCGGCTTGCGCCGTCAAGCAGAGGGCTCGCAGCCACAGGGGTACCCCCCTCGGCCCACGCCCAGGCCTCACTGACTCAAGCCAGGTGACGCAAACGCCGTCCGTGAAGGTCGAGGCAGGGCCGCTTGGCGAAGTGTCGCGACTGCCAACACCGGAACTACGCGCCGGCGCCGGCCTGGGCCGCGGAGGGCGCGGCAAGGGCAGGCGCAGTGCCTCTCGCGTCGAGGCTTCAGACGATCGAGGGCCCAGCTATCGACGCATCACGGCGTCCAAGTGATGACGATGCCGTCCGTGAAGTTCGAGGTCGGGCCAGCCGGCGAGGAATCGCGGTGCCAACACTGAAAGTAGGCGACGCCACCGGCCACGGCAGCGTAGGGCCCCGAAGCCTGCGGGATGCTGTTGACCGTCCACTGACCAGCGTTCGTGGAGATCTCGATGAAGCGGCCTGAGCCGGAGCTAGCAGCGAGCTGCTAGAAGCGGGCGCTCCTGCGCAGAGACATGAGTCAGCAGACCAAGGGCGCAGGGCAGCAGAACGAATGGGTGGATCATGGTGTTCTCTCCAGGGGAAGTCTGGATGTGGACGGAAGGTGCCGGGCCTAGAGCTCTTCTCCGCTCTGGGCTGCCATGGGCGCCGGGGCGAGACCTCAATTGGAAGGTCTCGGCTTCAGAGCATCAGTTTGGGGGCCGCTGCTAGAGGGGCAGTGCCCGCGAGCCCTACTCTCGCACAAATGAACAGCGCCCCCGCTTCCTCCGAGGAGAAAGCGGGGGCGCTGCAAAAGCAAGCGCGGAACCTCTCGTGTCAGACTTTCATCCGACTAGAGGCCCTGCACTCAACCGATCAGGGCGTCCACGTAACGACGATGCCGTCCGTGAAGTTCGAGGTCGGGCCAGCCGGCGAGGAGTCGCGGTGCCAGCACTGGAAGTTGGCGGTACCACCGGCAACTGCAGCGTAGGGACCCGAAGCCTGCGGGATGTTGTTGACCGTCCACTGACCAGCGGTCGTGGAGATCTCGATGATGCCCGAAGCGCCGGAGCTAGCAGCAAGCTGCTGGAAGCGACCAACGTTGGCGCCGAGGCAGATGTTGCCTGCGGAACCACCCGGCATCGAAACGAAGCCAGCGGTCTGAGCCGTGATGAAGAAGCCGAACGAGTTCGTCGGGATCGTTGCGGTCAGCGTCACGTCGTCAGCAGCGACGCTCGTGCTACCCGTAGCAACCATCGTCGAGTTGACGCCGGTCGAGTTCGGGTTCGAGGTGCAGCCGTTCGGGGTGCTGATGGCACCGGAGCACTCGCCGATGTCAGCCTGAAGCTCCATGTACCACGAAGCGTAGGGACCCGAGAGCGGGCCGCCGCAGCTGTTGTTGTTCAGGTAGCCACCGAAGAAGTAGCAGCCCGAGTTCGTGCCCGTGACCGGGTCCTCGAGGTACCAGAAGTCGCTCGTCTGGAGGCCGGTTGCCTCGTCTGCGGAGCAGAGCGAAGCCGGGCCGAAGTACGTGTTGGTGCCGTCGATCGGATCAGCGCCGGTGACGTAGTTCGGGTCGGTCGACTGCGGGTCACCCGTGAGGAGGAAACCAGCAAGGCCGACGCCAGCACCGGTGTAGCGGTAGCTCCAACCGAAAGCGTCGAGGTCCTGGTTGTCGTCGAAGCCGTCGCCACCGTCAGCGGCAAGGCAGATCTCTGCACCACCGGAGAGGTCAAGAGCGACCGTCCAGCAGCCGTTGGCCGGGGCAGCGCCCGTGTCAACCGTTGCGTCGGGCGTAGCTGCGAAAGTACAGGGAGCGTAGCTCGAGTAGAAGCTGATCTCCCAGCCGCTTGCAGCCGTACCGAAGTCGCAGTAGCCGATCTCGATGCAGTTGACGTTGTACTCGTCACGGTTGCCCGCGTTGTTGGTGTTCAGCGAGGACGGAACGTTGCCCTCGTCGAAGTTGGTGCTACCCGGCGCGAAACCGCCGTTGCCACCAGCCGAGGAGTAGTACCCCGAGCCAGCGGTGTTGCTGTAGATCGTGTCCGGACCGAAGTTGGCGACTGCGCCACCGGTACGGGTCCAGGTGCCAGTCGACACGTGGTAGATGCCGGCGTGCTTGATGGCACCCGGGACTTTTTCCGCGTTGAGAGTTTGCGGGGAGTTCTGTGCGGAAGCACCAGCCATAAGGGCGATGGCGCTTGCCGTGAAGAGCGAGGAACGAAGCATCAAGCAGTCTCCAGAAGGAATGAGTTGGTCGAAGAAAATCGCAAACAAAGGTCCGCGGTTTCTCCGTCGCCCGCCGAGGACACTGGTCCCGGCCACTTGGCCGAACTACCCAGTTTCTCGATCGAGCTTGGAAGCTATCAAGTGGGTGGACGGGAGCCGCTAGGCGGAGGTTCCGTCTTCTCCACACTTTGACGCTACCTGGCAGAGCGCCCGGAGGCGAGAAGTTCGTTCGACGAGATTCGAATTCTCTGTCTCACCTCGGGACCGGCGACCATTCCTGAGACGCAAGTGCCGCTAGCGGGCTGATTTTGGGGGTCGCGGCACAAACGGACTCGTGCGGCGAACGTAGTCCCGGTACGCGGGGCGCCTCTCGGCAATGTCATCTTCCGTCATGGTGATGCCGGAGACCTTCAGGAGCATGAAGGTGATGAAGGCTGGCCCGATCAGTGCCCAGTAGCTGCCCTGGGCGACCGCGACGAGCCCAATGCCCCACCAGACCACGGCTTCACCGAAGTAGTTGGGGTGGCGTGAGTAGCGCCACAGCCCGGAATCGAGCACGGCACGCTCGGGCGCCTCGCCGCCATCGGGTTTTCCCGTACCCGAGCCCGCCATCCCTCGCTCCCGGCGCTTGAACGCCGCGAGCTGCCCATCGGCCACCGCTTCGAAGAGCAGGCCGATCGTGGCGACGACCATCCCGAGGGAGCCGAGGGCCGTGAAGCGCAGAGCTCCATCCGCCAGGGCCATGAGCGGGAGCGCCACGACCCAGGCCATGACAGCCTGTAGTAAGAAGACAACATAGACGCTCCTCCACCACCACTCTGCGCCGCGCGCCTCCCGCATCTTGCGGTAGCGCCGATCCTCGCCGGTCTGGGCGTGCCGCTGGCTCAAGTGCACCGCCAACCTGAGCGCCCATGCCCCGACGATCAAGAACACGAGGAGGCGGGCTCCCACGAGGGGCGCTCCGTTGGCGAGCGCGTAGACCAGTCCCGTTCCGAAGATCGCGGGGCCCCAAACGGGATCAACGATGCTCGCGTCCTCGTCCCGAAGGTGGAGCGACCAGACGCACAGCATCAGGAGTGCCGCAAATGCGAGGGCAATGAGGGCCGGTTCGAGATTCAACATGGGTCTGTGGATTCGCGCGCGAAGCCGATGCGGATGATCGGACGGGATGAGGCTATCCTTGCTCCCTATGCGAATTCGTTCCAACCGCAATTTCCGCGACGGTACACCCCTCGCCCCCACCGCCTACGCTGGAACTCGACGCCCTCTGACGCGCATCATCGCCTTCACGATCGCCTCGCTGGGACTCACGCTGGGAGTCACGCTGCTCGCCCCCGACGCACAGGCTTCCCGACAGGACGAGCCCGTCGAGGTCAAAGCCCCGCCTCCGGTCACCGCGGACGACATCGACGTCGCCATTCAGCGCGCGGTTCGATTCCTCTTGTCCCGCCAGGAGCTCGACGGATCATGGAGACCCGACGAGAAGAAGTACATCTCTGGGCAAACGGGCCACTGCGTCTACACGCTCATCAAGGCGGGCGTTCCCACTTCGCACCAGGCCATCCAACGTGGCCTCGCGTACCTCTGTGCGAACCCACCCGAATGGACCTATGGCATCGCCTGCTCGCTGCTCGCGGTCCACGCCGCTGACCCGGTTCTCTACCTTCCTCAGATCGAGCAGTGGACCGAGGCTCTCCTCGAGGCCCACGGCACAGGCTTCAGCTACCCGGGCAACGAGCGCTTTGCGAACTTCGCGGAGGATCTCTCCCTCACCCAGTACGGGGCCCTCGGTCTACGCGTCGCTGAGGCGAGCGGGTTAGAAGTTCACCACGAGACCTGGTCCAGCCTCATCACCTATGCGTTGAGCGTCGGCAACGACGACGGATCCTTTTCGTACCACGCTGGTGGGGATCACACCGGTTCGATGACGGCCGCGGGCATCGCGGTGCTCGAAATCGCCCGGCAAGCGCTCGAAGCGCAAAACCGCATCAGCGTGCGCGAGAAGAGACAGATCAACGAGCGCATCCAGCAGGGGTACGACTGGCTCGGCGAGCACCTGCGTATGGACCGCAACCCAGACTCGAGGTCCGAGACCGACGACAAGGGGCACATGACGCGCTGGGCGCTCTACTACCTCTACGGCCTGGAGCGCGTCGGGGGCCTCACGGGCGAGCGCACGTTTGGTGGCCGAGACTGGTACCAGGAAGCGTCTGAGTTCCTCGTTCGGCATCAAGGCAATGAGGGACAGTGGGGAACCGCCCACGGTGAGTCCCATCCGGGAACGTGCTTTGGCGTCCTCGTTCTCAAGCGGGCGACGGCGCCGTCGAGCGGCCAGAAACCCCGAAGCAAGCCGACCTACGGGGACGACAAGCCCGGGCGCCCCATGAGCCTGCGCATGACCGGCGACACGCCGCTGACCGCTTGGATCTCGTCCTTCGGAGACAAGACCCTGAAGAAGTTCGAGTGGGACAACGAGATTGGGCAGGGCCCGCGCGTGATCCGCGTCGACTACGTCAACGTGGACACCGAAGAAGTCCTCGCGACCGAGCTTGGGACCCCCGACAAGCCAGCCGCGAAGGGCCGCTTTGCCACGCAGTTCTCCATGAATCGCCCGGGCAATTTTCGGATCCAAGCACACGCGTACATCAGGCCCATCGACGATGACGAAGGCGAAGAGGTCCTCGTGAAGTCCCAGATCCTCGACGTCTCGGTGGACGCGGCCATCTCCCAGGGCATGCAAGACGCGACGGCGGACCTAACGCTCAACGCGCTCCGAGCGACGCGCTGCACGGTCACCGCGTCTTCCTATGCGACCGACCGCCAGCTGCCGGCCTTCGCCGCCGACGGAAGCATGTGCTACAAGTGGCTCTCGAAGCCCGACGACGAAGAGCGCTGGGTCGAGGTCGAACCTGATCGCCCGCAGCGCGGCGACTTCGTGGTGCTCACCCCCGCGGTCTACCAGCCCGACAAGCGCACCCACTGGGGCCGCCCCGCGAAGGTCTTCCTACACGTCAACGGAAAGAAGGTCGGCGAGTTCGACGTGAACCCCGACCCCTTCTCCAAGACCTACATCCCGCTGAAGAAGAAGACCGTGGTGCGCAAGATCCGCGTCGAGATCCTGGAGACCACCCCAGGCGTCGACGGCGGCCATGGCACCGCGTCAGGCTTCGCAGAGGTCGAGCTTCAGCTGCGACCAGATCTGCGAAAGAAGCTGAAGCGCAAGCGCTAGCCCGCGCGCTACTTGGCCAACTCGAAGATCACCTGCAGCCGGAGGAAGTCGACGTCCTTCACGAGCACCGAGATGGTGTAGCCCTCGGTGAAGGAAAGAACGCGCTTGCCCACGGAGATCTTCAGCGTCGCTCCGTCGATCTGAGGCCGATCACCAATGGCCTTGGCCGGCAGGAAGCCGGACACGTTGAGTTCGGAGATCCCGACCTCCATGCCACCGCGGGAGACACGCACCACTTTCGCGTCGAATTTCTCATCGATGCGAGGCTCCATGAACTGGCACACCTTCAGGTCCTTCACGGCGATCTCGGCCATGGACGCGGCTTCGCTCTGGATGCTGCAGTGGGACGCCGTGTCGTTGAGATCTTCGGTGAGCGCGAGCGTCCCGAGTTCCTCGGAGGCTTCGGCTTCTCGCGTGATGACGTCGTAGAGCCACCGGTGCACGATCAAGTCAGGGTACCGCCGGATGGGCGACGTGAAGTGCAGGTAGGCCTTGCGCGCCAGGCCGAAGTGAGTCGCGACGTCCTCGTGATCCTTGACTTCGTAAACCGCGCGCTCCACGAGCCCCATGATGCGCTGCACCAGGGCTTCGGCGTTGCGCTTGCGGCGCGCGAGGCGGATCATCCGTCCGATGTCGCGGCCGGTGAGTCGATCCTTGACGGGCACACGAATGCCGTGCTTGGAGAGCATCGCTGCCACGCGTTCGATCTCCTCGGGGTCCTTCTCGGGGTGGACCCGGTAGATGGTCGGTAGGCCCTTGGCGCGGAACCAATCCCCCACGGCCTGGTTGGCGGCTAGCGCGGTCTCCTCGATCAGCGTCTGGGAGAAGTACTTGGGCGCGTCCACGATGGCTTCGACCTCGTGGTTCTTGTCGAACACGAACTTCTTCTCGCGGCTGTTGATGCGAAGCGACCCTTTGGCGTCTCGAATCTTCTGCTGGACACGGGTCCACTGGGAGAACTGCTCCAGCGGCTCGCGCAGGAACTCGATCTCACGCGTCTCTTCCGAGTCCACGCCGTCGAGGAACTCCTGCACGATCCGGTAGTCGTTCCGGTGAACGCTGTTGATCACGCTCTTGGAGACGCTGGACGAGACGCGCTCGCCCGACTCGTCGAACTCCATGAAGACCGAGAAGGCCAGCCGATCGCGGTGCGGCACCAGCGAACACAGTCCGTTGGAGAGCTTTTCCGGGAGCATGGGGATGACCTGGTCCGGCAGGTACACGCTCGTGCCCCGGGAAAGAGCCTCGTCGTCCAAGGCGGTGCCGGGCCGAACGTAGTGGCTGACGTCGGCGATGTGCACGCTCACGTGGAATCCACCGCCTTCCCGGGGCTTGATCCCGATCGCGTCGTCGTAGTCCTTCGCGTCGGCGCCATCGATCGTGAAGATCGTCTCGCCGCGGAGGTCGAGGCGGTCGCCGTGGTCCTCGGGCCGGGGGTCCTCAGGCAGCCCTTCGAGTTCCTCCAAGACGTCTTTCGGAAACACCGTGCGAAGCCGGAAGGACTTCACGAGCTCCATCTCCTCGGAGCGAATGTCCCCGTAGCAGGCGGGGCCGTGCTCCATGGGACCGAAGGCCCCTGGCCTGCGGGAGATCCGCGCTGGGATGGCCGCGTCCGGGTCGGGGAGGCCCTCTAGCTCCGACGGATCGAGTTCGTACTCCTCGCCGTCGTCGGTCTCGAGGGTCCAGCCGCGATCAGCGGGCGCGTCCGAGGGAGCCGCATCGGTCTCCTCCTTGGAGTCGTCACCGCCAAGTGCCTTTTTCAGGTCTCCGAAGCTGCCGAAACCGCCACCCTTTTTGTTGCTGCTGCCTCGACCCTTGTTGGACTGTCCCATGGCGCAGAGCCTACGCCAAACGCGCTACCGGGCTCCAGGGAAGGTTTTGAGTCATGGATATGTCCCTGATTCGACACGACCACTTGGCATGAAGAAATCGCCATGAGGCGCCCCCTAGAACCGCGCCCCTTAATTCGAGAAGCTAGCGCAACCTCCGGCGTTTGGAGGCGAAAGTAACGACCGCGACAGCTTGCTCTCCCCTCGGGCTGTCGTCGAATCCGGCCCGACTGGAGGGCGCCACCCCACGCACTCCACCGATCCCCGGGCCGTATCCATTACAAACCGTTTGGCTTCGCTCCTCCGCGTTCCGTCGCTGAAACCAGCCGCTGCCCCCCACCTCCCGCGAGTGCTGTCGCACATCAGCGTTCGCGGAGCCAGCAGCGGCGCCCCCACAACGAAGATCCGCACATGACCCTCCAAGTTCGTCCCTCACGCCTCCGCGCCGCACGCACCCTCGGCTGGTGTCTCGCCCTCGGCGCCGCGTCCATCGCTCCGACGCAAGCGGAATCCGTCCACGTGACGCTGCGTGGCAGCTACATCGAGACGGTCCTCTCCGGGGGGGTCTCGGTTCCCAGGGCCGACCTGCGCTCCGGAACTTCCTCCGGGCCCGTTCTCGCCCACCCGTGGGGCACGACCATCCGCAGCGCCGACGGCCGCAACCTCGAGTCGTACTTCATCCGGAACAACACGGGCAGCGCATGGGACGTGCAGCTCGGCACCTTCTCGCCCAGCGCGGGCCCAGCGGCAGACTTCTTCCTGTTCGAGATCGGCGGGAACGACAGCGTCCAAGTCCAGGCCCGCTTCGCGAACGGTGTTCTCGGCACACCGGTCACCGTCACCGGCTGGACGGCCACCAACATGACCGTGGACGCGGGCCCGAACCGAGGCTCCAGGCCCTACGGCCTTGCGTTCCGCTTTGAAGACCTTCGCAACGCCAGCGGGCAGGCGCTCAACGCCAGTGACACGATCACGGGCATCCGCTTCCTCGCCAGCAACATTGACGCGGCTTCGTTCTTGGTTCGCGACACGGGATACCACAGCGGAAGCAACGGCGACGGCTCCCACTACATCACGCCCGCAGCGCCGTCGATGTCGGCCCCCATGGAGCTCACGTTCCGCGGCCCCTGGGCCTCGGAGACCGGTGAGAGCCCCAACCCCTTCCTGGACTACCGCCTGAGCGTCACCTTCACGGGCCCGGGTGGACAGACCATTCGCGTCGCGGGCTTCTTCGACGGAGACGGCGGCGAAGGCGACGTCGGCAACCTCTGGAAGGTGCGCTTCGTCCCCCCCACCACGGGCAACTGGACCGCCACTGCGAGCATGCGCAACGGCGCGGGCGTCGCCCTCAACCTGAGCCCAAGCGCGGGCAGCGCGCTTGGCCCCGTCAACGGCAAGGTCGTCAACTTCAACGTGGGTGGCATCCGCGGCGACGAGCGCGGCTTCTACCGCGTGGGCAAGCTCCGCAACGCAGACCGTCACTACCGGAAGTTCGAGAACGGCTCGTACTTCCTGAAAGCAGGCACGAACGGCCCCGAGAACTTCCTCGCCATCCGCGCCTGTGACGACGTCACCAAGTCCGGTGGCGAGGGTCTCATCCACAGCTACGAGCCCCACCGCTCGGACTGGAATCCCGGTGACCCCGTGCTTGACCCGCGTGGTGGCTCAGAGGACGGCAAGGGCGTCATCGGCGCGTTGAACTACCTCAGCGAACAGGGGGTCAACTCC
>CALHGQ010000621.1 GCA_938030175.1 uncultured bacterium
GGCTGTGGTCGGGGGCGCTTTCGGCGTTCACGGAGCCACTACGGGAAGAAATTTGATTGCCGCAAGAATCGCCGTTGCTGATCGGGTCCTCTGCCCCTAAACCGGGAGCCATGCTGATTCCCACGTTGCTCGCGCTCGCCCCATTCGCTCCGCAGACCACCTGGTACGTCGACAACAGTGTCGCTGGCCCTGGCGCCGGGACATTCACAGATCCCTATTCGCGCATCGACTACGCCGTGGCCCAGCAGTCGACGTTGACCGGTGACACCGTGCTGATTGAACCAGGCACTTATATCGGCGAAGACATTGAGGTGCTTAGCAAGGCACTGCGGCTCGAGGCGAACGGCGCCGCGGGTTCCGTCATCGTTAGCGGGCCTGGGGGCTTCTCACAGGTCGGCAGCGGCTCTTCGTCCCTCATTCGCATCGTGGGAGCGACAACCGATGTCACAGAACTCGTTGGACTCAGCTTCACAGGTGGTATCGGCGAAGACGACGGCAACATGGTCAGAGGGGGCGCCGCCTACTTCGACGGAGCGACCGTCGTGCTAACGGACTGCTCGTTCGAGGGCGAAGCGAACCTAGGTGGAGCGATCTACTCCGAGGACACAGACCTGATGGCGGTGAACACGAGTCTTCGCGGTGAGGGCGGTCCAGAGGACTACTTGGACGGCGCTTGGATGGTGGTCGGCGGAGCGCTCCATGCCCTTCGCGGATCCGTCGAGCTGATCGAATGCGACGTAATTGGAACGAGCTGCAATCCGTATCCACATGGCCGCGTGGCGGGGGAATCGACCAGTTTCTTGGACTGTACATCCGTGACCATCACCCGTGGCTCCATTCGACCTGGAAGCAACGAGGGCACCGGAGGCTACTACAGCGTCGGGGGCCGGATCTATGCGCGCAACACGGTCTTGCGAGTCGACGAAACCATGCTCGCTAACGGAGGTATTAGCTCGTCGCGGGGAACGGGAATCGCTGCGTTCGGAACTGATGTGCATGTGACCGGCGTGTCCTTCGATATGGGGCAGGGCTACAGGATCCAGGGGGATGGGATGCACCTGACGAATTGCTCGGCGCTCGTGGAAAACTGTGCGTTCACGAATTGCGGCGGCTACACCGAGGGAGACGGCAACGGCACGGACTTCTACTACTATGGTGGCGCCATCTACAGCGGTGGATCGGGAAGCTGCACGGTCACAGGTAGCACGTTCACTGATAACCAAGGGGGGCGCGGGGGCGGCATCTACGCTGAGGCCGGCCTCATTGAGAATTGCGTCTTCGACGGCAACACCGCGTTCGGCTCGTACCAGGTCTCGGGGCATGGTGGGGCGGTGTGGCTGGGGACGGGTTCCATCCGGCGCTGCGTGTTCGTTGGGAACGTAGCCGCCGGCGAATGGGGCACCTCTTCGCATGGAGGATTCGGCGCGACGGGACTGGGAGGCGCCGTCTACATCCATGGGGGGACCATCGATGGATGTCAGTTCGAAGGCAACCAGCTCAACAACGAGTCATCGAACTATTCCAACCAGATGTCAACCAGTGCAAGGCTCTGCGGCGGCGCCTTGTTCGCAGCGAATGCGGTGACCCTCCGCAACTCGACGTTCACGGGCAATTCTATCGCGCCGCGGTCGGTGACTTTTGGTGGGGGACCTTCGTTGGATATACAAGGCTGCGGCGCCTATCTCGCGAACGGTGGTGTCATTGAGGGCTGTAGCTTCGGCAACAACGGTATCGGCGCCGGAAGCTATTTCTCCGACACGCGCTGGTTCGGCGGCGGGCTGTATATCGAAGCGGGGGCGGCTTCGGTCATATCTACCACGTTCGATGGCAACACAGCCGAGCGTGGTGGCGCCATCTACAATGAAGGTGGGGACCTTCAGATCTCGCTCTCCGTTCTAGTCTCCAACCGACTTGAGGATCTCGCGGAGTCTACGCGAGCGGCCGAGCGGCCCGCGATTGCGGGCGCGGCCACGATCGAACGCTGCACCATCGCAGGGCACGAAGCTGCGCCCACGAGTGCATCTGGCGAGACCTTGGTTGACTCTGGCGGGATCGACTCTTCGATCTTGTTCGGCAACGTTGGCGTCGAGTTGCCAGCTTCGCTGGCCGTGAGCTATTCAATCGTGGAAGGCGGCCACCCCGGGCCTGGCAACCTCGACGCTGACCCGCTCTTCATCGATAGCCCCGGCGACGTGCGGCTGTGGCCGGCGTCCCCAGCCATCGACGCAGGCAATCCGGCGCTCATCGACAACGGCACCGCTAGCCGCGCCGACATGGGAGCGCTTCCCCGCGAAGGATCCCACTGCGGATCCCTGTGCGCCGATCCTTTGGGTGCCACTCTGTGCGTGTCGAACCCGAATTCGACGGGACAGATCGGCCAGGCCCAGGCCTTTGGCTCCGACGTGGCCGCCGATGAGTTCTTGCTGCTCTCCGCGACCGAGCTTCCCCTGGCCGCCGCCGGCTACTTCGTGACCTCCGACGTCATGGGCTTCGTCCCGAACTTTGGCGGTTCCGACGGGAACCTATGCTTGGGGTCGCCGCTCTACCGGCTCTCCGACAGCGTGCTGAACAGCGGAACGTCAGGCCGGGTTGGACGGAGTATCGACACTCAAGCTCTTCCCCAGGGCCAAGTTGTTACCGCTGGATCCACATGGACGTTCCAGTTCTGGCATCGCGATCTTGCGAGCACAACGGGGACGTCCAACATCACGAGCGCCATCTCGGTGACGTTCCAGTGAACACTGCTGTGCAGCCAGCGTCATGGGCATTCCTGTAAGCTGGCGCCGGTCTCAACTGGCTTCCCTTCTTGACTATGAAAATCTCGCGCTCGCTACTCCTTATCACCCTTGCGGTCACCTCTTCCCGAGGCGCGTCCGCGACTCCCGCTGTCGCGCTCGCGCAGGCGCAGGACCTCGGTTCTAACTTCGGCCTACCGGCAAGCGCGGTAGATGTGAGCGCGGATGGGGCGGTGGTTATCGGGACCCTCGACCGCAACACCAATCGCACCGATGCATTCCGCTGGACGGAGAGCGGGGGCCTTGAGATCCTCGAACCCCTCAACGGCACGAGCTCGCGCGCGGTTGACCTGAGCGACGACGGTTTGTACGCGACGGGAGACGGCAGCTGGTACCGCGCGGTTCGGTGGGGGCCCGACGGACTCGTACTTGACCTCGGTACGGTGCCAGGGGGGGCCTTCAACACGTATTCGAGGGCGATCAGCGGCGACGGACAGACCGTTGTGGGTGAAGCTACGATCCAGCCGGGCACGACCAAGCACGCGTTCGTCTGGAAAGAGAGCACCGGGATGGTGGACATCCATGGGAGCGTTGGCGGCACAGCGTCGGGTGCTCTCGACGTTTCGAGTGACGGTTCGGTGGTCGTTGGCTACTCGGCAACGGGCGTAGGCACGGGTCTTACCGGCTTCGTGTGGAGCGACTCGGGGAGCACTTCTGTCGTCACGGTGCCTGGCTTCGACAGGGTCTGGTTGACCGAGCTGTCAGACGACGGAGCCGTTGCGGTGGGGGAGGCGAGCGTGGGGACGCTGCGCCAGGTCTTCCGCTGGACCTCGGCCTCCGGCGCGGTCCTGATTGGGCCCCCCACGTCGGCGATCATGAACTTCGGGCTCAGCAGGGACGGCTCGACGGTCTTCGGGGGCAACGCTGACGGGCCGTTCCTTTGGACGGCGTCCGGCGGCTACCGCGTCGTCGTGGCGGACACCAACATTCGATTCGCGACCGGAAGCGCGGATGGTTCGATCCTTTACGGTACTCGGTTCGATGCGACCCCGCAGCCACAGCTCGTGGCGATCCGGTGGACCGAGGCCTCCGGCTTCGAAGACCTGGCGTCCATCGGCGGCGGCTTCGATCGAGTGCAAGCGACGAGCTCCGACGGATCTGTCGCAGTGGGCGGTGCGCGGAACCCTGATCAGCTGGTTCGCGCCGTTCGCTGGCGCGAGGATGGGCTCATTGGCACCACGTACTGCGGCCCAGCAGCCGCCAACAGCGCGAATGCGCTCGGGGCCTCGATCTCCCTCTCGGGGACGAACGTGGCGGGGCACGGCGCCATGCAGCTCAACGCCAAAGGTCTTCCGCCGTTTGCCTTCGGCTTCTTTCTAGCGAGTCCAGGCCAGGACTTCGTCATGGGGCCAGGTGGGTCCCAAGGCAACCTTTGCCTTGGCGGCGCAGTTGGCCGCTATGTGGGGCCCGGACAGATTCAGCAGTCGAGTGCCGAGGGGCGCTTCTCACTCTCGATAGATCCCGGCGCCATGATGACCCCATCTGGACCGATCCTGCCGCCGTTCGGCCAGACCTGGAACTTCCAGGCCTGGTTCCGCGATGCCAACCCAACGGCGACGTCGAACTTCACGGACGCGGCCTCTGTTCCCATCTATTGAGTGCTTGTCGAGCGCACCTCAGTCGGGGTGCGCAGCCATGTGCTCCGCGATCACGCCCATGAACCGCGGTCCTAGGTCCGCGGCCTTCTTTTCGCCGACGCCCTTGATGGCCAGGAACTCCGTCTTGGACTTGGGCTTGTGGGCGGCCATGTGGGCTAGCGAGCGGTCGTTGAAGAGGATGTAGGGGGGGACGTCCCGCTCTTGGGCCATCTCGCGCCGCAGCTTGCGGAGCGACTCGAAGAGACGTTCGTCCACGTCGATAGACTCCTCGGCTGCCACGGCAGCGATGGAGCCGCCGCGGCGGCGGGAGGACGGCGCCTTCTTGGGCGTCAGCGGGAGCAGGAGCGTGACTTCCTCCTCGGCCTTCATCACGCGCACGCCGGACTCCGTTAGATGGAGCGTCGGGTAGTTACCGGAGGCAACTCCGATGTGGTCTTGGGCGACGAGCTGGTCGATCCACGCGCGGATCTCCGACGCGGGGAAGCCCTTCATCAGTCCGTAGGTGGTGAGGGAGTTGTGTCCCTTGGCCCGGATGCGCGCGGTGTCAGCGCCGCGCAGGACTTCGGTGACGTGGGCCGCTCCGTAGCGTTGGTCGCAGCGTACCACGCATGAGAGGATCATCTGCGCGACGCGCTGGCTGTCCTTGACGGTCTTGAGCTCGCCGAGGCAGACGTCGCACGCGCCGCAACCTTCTTCCGTTGGGAAGGAATACTCGCCGCCGAAGTACTCCACGAGGTACCTGTGCCGGCACAGTCCGCCGTTGGCAAAGTTCCATAGCTCGGAAAGTCGCGCGATCGAGCCGGCGAGCTCGTCCATGGCGCCGGGTACGCCCTCCAGCTCGGCCTCCTGCGCGCTGCGTTCCATGATGCCCTTCCAGCCCTGGAAGTCAGAGCCGCTGTAGAGGAGCAGGCACTCGGACGGTAGCCCGTCGCGTCCCGCGCGTCCGGTTTCCTGGCTGTACTGCTCCACGCCCTTCGGGAGGCTTGCATGGATCACGAAGCGAACGTCCGGGCGATCGATGCCCATGCCAAAGGCGACGGTGGCGACCACGACGTCGATGCCCTCGTTGAGGAAGGATTCTTGGACGCTGTCACGCTCGTGGGTTCCGAGGCCCGCGTGGTAGGCCATGGCGCGGACTCCCTTGCGCGCGAGGTCCCGCGCGAGGCTCTCGGTGTCCTTGCGTCGGATGCAGTAGATGATGCCGGCCTGGTTTGGGTACCGGCCGATGACCGCCATCGTTTGGTCCACGAGGTCGATGCGCGGAAGTACGCGGTAGGTGAGGTTCGGACGATCGAACCCACCGACCACGCGGATCGGATCGTTGAGCCGCAGCTCGGACTCGATGTCCTCGCGCACGCGCGGCGTGGCCGTTGCGGTCAGGGCGATGATGGGGATGTCGGGACGGTTCTCGCGCAGCGTGCCAAGCTGGCGATAGTCCGGCCGGAAGTCGTGACCCCAGTGACTGATGCAGTGGGCCTCGTCCACGGC
>CALHGQ010000622.1 GCA_938030175.1 uncultured bacterium
CGCGCGCGGCCTCTCCTCTTTTCTAGTCGGTCTCGCCCGCTAGGAACTCGTCGGCGCTCAGGCGGCGCTCAAGGCGCGGGACCCAGTAGTCCCGCAGCTTGCCGAGCTCACCCTTTGGGATCGCCTCGCGGATGAGCTCCATGAGCTGGTGAAACAGGTAGAGGTTGTGCAGTGACAGGAGCGAGGCGCCCAGCATCTCGCCGGACAGGCAGAGGTGCCGCAGAACGCCGATGGAGACGTCCTTCACGTGGGGCGCCCGGAACACGTCGTCGAGGGGCGCGTCGACGTTCTTCCAGCCGGCGTTGCGCAGGTTGATGCGGCCACGGCTCGTCCATACCTGGTGTGTCCTGCCGTGGCGGGTGGGGGTCACGCAGTCGAACAGGTCCACGCCCGCTTCGATCGCGTCGAAGAAGTCCCGCGGCGTCCCGACGCCCATGAGGTAGCGCGGGCGATCCGGTGGCAGCGCGGGCGCTGCGGCGTCCACTGCGACGCGCATGCTCTCCCTGTCTTCGCCGACGCTGACTCCGCCGATGGCATTGCCAATGAAGTCGAAGCCCGCGACCGTCTCGGCGGAGGCCTCCCGTAGATCCGGGAAGGCTCCTCCCTGGACAATGCCGAACAGCGCTTGGCCCGTGCCCTCGACCCCGCCCGACATTTCGTAGGCGGAGGCGCAGCGGGCGAGCCAGCGGTGGGTGCGCGTCGTCGCCTCGATCACCCCGCCGCGGTCGCGGGGGTCGGGCGGGCAGTGGTCGAAGGCCATAAAGACGTCGGGACCGAGGCGCTGCTGAATCTCGACGGCCCGTTCAGGCGTCAGTCGAATCAGGTCGCCGTCGACAATCGACTTGAAGGTCACCCCGTCGTCATCCAGGGTCGAGATGTCCGCCATGCTGAAGACCTGGTAGCCGCCCGAGTCCGTCAGGATGGGCCCGTCCCAGGCCATGAACTTGTGCAGACCCCCAAGGGCCGCGACGGTCTCATCGCCGGGGCGCAGGTGCAGGTGCAGCGTGTTGGCGAGGATCATGGTGGAGCCCACCTCGCCGATGTCCCTTGGCAGGACGCCCTTGATGGTGCCGCGGGTGCCGACGGGCATGAACGCCGGTGTCTGTACGTCGCCGTGGGGTGTCGTGAAGACGCCGACGCGGGCCCGGCGGGCTTCCGCGTCGCCTGGCGTGCGCTCTAGAACTTTGAATCCAAAGCCAGCGCGCTCGAAGTGGGGGAGGGGGGTGTCGGTCATGGCTACGGCGCCGCGAGCTCGATGCGCTTGACGCTCGTGCCCGGATAGTAGTGGCTGAGGATTCGTTCTGCGGTCCAGCCGGCCCGCGCGTAGTCGCGTGCGCTCTCTTGGCAAAGGCCGACGCCGTGGCCGCGTCCGCGCCCTGAGGCGCGAAGAGTGGAGGCTGTCGAAAGGTCAGCGCCGGCGGCGGGGCGTAGGGCGTCGACCATGCCGCTCTTCCAGCTCTTGTAACCGAGTGCGGCGCGCAGCGCGTCGAAGCGAAGGGACTTGGCTTGGGTCGGGCCCGCGACGCGTACTTCAAGCCAGCGGCCCGCCACGTCCTTCCGGGTCGGCTGGATGCTTCGGATCGCGCCGCCGAGCTGGAGCTGCGCACCTGCCTTCTGCAAAGCGGCGGGCTTCAAATCCACTGTCCAACCCAAGGGGCGCTTGTCTGCTGGGCGTTGCTCGGCCTGCTCAAGCGCGGCCCGCTTGGCGCAGGGTTGGCATGGGACTCCGGCCGGGCCGTGGGCGTCGTAGCGGCTGACCTCCGTTGGGAAGACGTCCGCGAAGTTCGCGGTGTGGCCCCCGCACGACGCGTGGTACCGCGTCTCTTCGAGCCGGTCGCCGCGGACGACGACCATGCGCTTCGTTCGGGCTACCGCATCGCGCAGGCGCTCGGCCACGGCCTGGGCCCCCTTCGATCCAGATCCGTCGTAGGTGCCGCGGTAAGCCTGGTCCATCACGCCGTCGCTGAGCCTGGCGGGCTCGCCGTCTTGACGCCGCTTCGCGATCGCGGAAACGGCGAAGGTGCGGGCTGCGATCGCCATGGCCTCGAGCTCAGCGGGCGCGGCGGACCAAATGGCGAGCTCAGCCGCGACCACGCCCGCAACGTACGTCTCCATCGGAAGTGTGACGGTGGCTGTCAGTCCACCTTCGTGGCGGCTCTTGATCCGTAGGACACCGTGGTGAGTGCGTCCGGCAAGCTTGACCGGACCGTCGAAGGTCGCCTGGGCGACCGGCGCGCTTATGAGCGGCGAGCCGGATCCTGTGGTGCCTGTCTGCATGACCCATCTTCCGGCGGGGGTGACGCGGGTGGTCGCTCCCGAACCGTGTTCGATGGAGAGGCTCTCGCTTCCGTCGAGTTCGGTGAGGTGAATCTCGATCGTTCGCGGAAGCACCAGCTGGCCTCGCGGGTTCTTGGAGAGCCAGTTGACCGCGGGCGCGGGTCTCTTCGGTGCTATCGGTGCGCTCCGTCTAGAGACGGGAGCGCAGGTCACGATCCCGAATGCTAGCGCAAGGCACGCGAGCCCAGCCGCGAGATGAGCGCGACTCATTCGAACGGGAGCGGCAGTGTGTCGCCTGAAAGGTCCGTGGGCTCCATTCCAATGACGGAGAAGCCCGCCGGTGAGATCATGCGACCGCGCGGCGTCTTCTGGACGAAGCCAGACCGCAGAAGGTGGGGTTCGAAGACGTCTTCGATGGTGTCCTCCGTTTCGCCGATGACTGCGGCGATGGTCTTGAGCGCGGCGGGCTTTGGGAAGTGCTGGGCGAGGCAGCGCAGGATGCGGCGGTCCATTTCTTCAAGGCCACTCGCGTCGACGCCGATGCTCTTGAGGGTCGTTCGGGCAAGCTCGCCGGTGATGACCTCGACGCCGGCGACCTGGGCGCGGTCGCGCGCGCGCTTCAGGAAACGGCCGGCGATGCGCGGGGTGCCGCGGCTTCGCTTGGCGAGGAGCTTCGCGGCCTCGTCGTCGAGCCCGATGCCGAGGATGCCGGCAGCGCGATGGAGGATCAGTTCAAGGTCGCTTGGCGGATAGGGATCGAGACGTTCGATCAGGCCGAACCTCGCGCGGAAGGGGGCGGAGAGCAGGCCTTCGCGTGTCGTGGCGCCCACCAAGGTGAAGGGCTCCACGGTGATGGGGAGGACTCGAGCGTGGGGCCCGGAGTCGATGGTCATCTCCACGCGGAAGTCTTCCATCGCGGTGTAGAGGTACTCCTCGACGCTGATCGGGAGCCGATGGATCTCGTCGATGAACATGACGTCCCCGCGCTTGAGGCTCGTCAGGAGACCGACGAGGTCCCGGGGCTTGTCCAGGGCTGGGCCGGACGTGGCGTGGAGCTCCGAGCCAAGCTCCTCCGAGAGGATCCGCGCGAGGCTGGTCTTGCCGAGTCCCGGGGGGCCGCAGAACAGCACGTGGTCGGGTGGCTCGTTGCGACCTTGCGCCGCACCTAGGTGAACCCGAAGATTGGCGACGATGCCGGGCTGGCCCACGAACTGGCCCAGGTTGCTGGGGCGCAGGCCGAGCTCCGTGACCCTCTCCGGGGCCGCGAGCTCGCCGATTCCGTCCGAGGAAGCGAGTGGGCCCGCGAGGGCCCCCGCATTAAATACATGGTCGACCGGTGAGCCGTCGCCTGGGTCGTTCTCGGGCTGCTGCGCGTTCACCACCCCATTCTGGGCCCCACAGGCCCTGGGTTGCACGTTGAATCGCCCGAGAGTCCGGCTCCTTCCGCCGTTCGGAGCCTGTGGCTCCGTGCGCCTCCCGTTGGGATTTCTTGACACTCGTCTCGGCGCTCCACAGACTCCTCGGGCGCCCCACGCCAGGGCTTCAGCCCCTTGTGCGCGATCGCTCACCGGTCGGGCCTAAGGCTGGGCACGGATGTGTGGGCGCGCACATATTGCGGTCCGCCACGTCCCAGAGGCGGCGGATCGTCGCTCTTTGACGACGAAACGGCCCGATCGTAACTGGTGTTCCATCAGCGTCTTGCGGGCAGTCGCGCCTTCCCAGAGAGAGGCTGACGGTCCCCAATCGCCATTCGGGCACGTGAGTTGTGGCTCCATCCTGGCGAAGACTCCTCTCTGGCGCTTGGAGCGGCCCCGTTCGGCCCCTCCGCACCGCCCGAATGACCCCTGTCTTCGACCCTGATCCGGGGCCCCCTGAAAAGGGGTTTCGATTGGGAAACCCCGCCCTCACCGCTTCCTAGTCGCACTTATCGAGACCCATTCAATCCTGGCTCCTGCCGTTCGCGGCCCGGAGCGAGGATGCAAGACGTCGAGTATTTCCACCTTGGTTCCTTATTGGCAGCTGCCCCGCGGGGTCGCACACCGTAGCCTGTAAGGGCCAAAAGCAAGACGTCTCCCCCCCGACCCCTCAGCACTCGGCAAGTCGAATCATCTTCGGCGTCCTACATGCCCAGAGACAACATGACCGCGAATCCGTTCCTCCGTTCACGTTTGAGTCAGACAGCCATCGTCTCGACTTCTCTTCTGTTGGTCACCGCATGTGGTGGCTTCGACAGCAAGAAGAACTCGGTTCCCGGCGTCAGTGGATCCGGGGCTGTGCTCAGGCTCAACGAGGTCAGCAACGGCTTCGGCCAGATCCTCCCGCACACCGTTCGGCGTCCAGACTCGAACGAGCTGATCTCGATTCGTTCGCTCGCTGACATTGCCGAGAACGTTTTCCGCGGCAACGGCATCGAGCCGACTCCGATCTTCCCGACGGCGGCCATCGAGCCGGACAGCACGCCGGGCAACCACTACATCTACGCGAACTTCACGCAGGTGATCGATCCCCTCGACGTGCTCAACCCGAGCCCGACGAGTACTGGCCTTTCTGGGCCGGTCAGCGTGACGACGATCAACTCGGCAAGCGGCTCATCGCTTTCGGCAAGCGGCCGAGCCTTCGTCGGCGGCAAGACGCTCGTACGCCCGCTCGACGGCGGACCGCTTGAGCTTCAGCAGTGGGTCACCTTCGACGAGGATCTCGGCATCCTTGTTGCCGACCCGAACATCCCTGAGGCCCAGGGCTTCCCGGGCGTCGGAACGGCCTCGCCGAACGCCGCCACCCTCGTCTCGGACAACACGATTCTCTTCGTGGCCGACGGCGACGAGAACCTCACGACCTTTGAGACGTTCCCCCAAGGGGTCACGCTTCGTTTCCGCGTGACGACGGCCCTTCGCGCAGCGAACGGCGAGACCCTCACGGATCAAGTGCTCGCGGCCACGACGGTGGGCCCCGACACGCTGACGCCCGAGCTTCTGCGTACGCCGCCCCCGGGCGAGCGGCCGCTGATCACGCCGGGCAACGGCGACATCAACGTCGACCCCGAAACGCAGATCCGCTTCGAGTTCACCGAGCCGATCCAGCCGTTCTCCGTCGGAGAGGTCATGGGCCAGGGCCCGCCGCTCCTCTCGAGTGCGATCCAGCTGCAGTTCGGTCCTGAGACTGGGCCGACCAGTGTTCCGGTGAACATTGAGCCGATCAGTCCGTTCGACCTTTCGTCCTACATCATCACCCCGGGCTTCCAGTTCCCGGGCCAGGGACCTGAGTTCCTCACGTGTGGCACGTTCTCCACCGTGGAGGTCTTCCTCCGGACAGGTCAGATCGAAGACCTCACGCGCGCCGAGGATCCCAACGATCCGACGCAGTTCATCGCCAACGCCAACACGCGCGGCGCCACCACTTTCTTCGAGACCGGCGAAGGCCCCGGCGTCGTCAACGCGCCCGCGGCTCCCGACGTCATCTACGTCGGCCGGAGTGGCGCCAACTCGGGCCTGTCGATCCTCGACCTCAACGGGTTCGGGCAGTCGACGGGTAACCCGACGAGCAGCACGCCGATCCCGCTCGACGGAGAGTCGCGCTTCCCGTTCGATCCGAACGTGTCGCAGAACCCGTCCATCCGCCCCCTTCTCAACCCGGGCGAGTGCACCATCGACGGTGGGTCGGCCGGTGTCTTCACGCTGACCCTCGACAGCAGCTTCAACGAGCTGTTGGCGACGGCGCCGACCCTGAGCTCCGCCACGGACATTCACTTCGGGCACGCGCTGGATGGAACCTTCCGGAACGCACCTCCCCCGTTCGGCTGCCAGGCCGGCGGCGGTAACGTCTGCGCCCTGGACGGAATCAAGATCATCTCGATCGTGACGACCAACCAGCCGAACACCTTGGCCCCCGCCCTGTTGAACCAGTTCGGCGGCGTGAACCCTGGATACGAGAACATCATCTCGTGGGCACCGCACCCCAACCCGCCGGGGCTTTCGTTCCCGCCGGCGTGTGTGTCTCCGTTCCTCGCTGGCGCCGAGCCGACGAGCGTGGCAGGCATCGACCCGCTCACGGGTCTTACGGTGACCATCCAGAACCTTCTCGTGACGGGCAACCCGTTCCCGGTGCCGTCCACTTCGACGCCGCCGACGGGCCTCCTGACGCTGGAGCAGAACCAGTTCTTCCTCGGGCCGACCTTCGGTCAGATTGATCCGCTGGCCTGCAACCCGTACCAGATCCGCCAGCAGATCGGCCACTTCCTCTACATCGCGGACCGTCCGCGGAACGAGATCGTGGTGTTCAACTCGAACCGGATGCTCGTTGTCGAGCGCATTCCCGTCGCGGACCCGACTTCGATGGCCTGTGGCCCGAACATCGACATCCTGGCCGTCTCGAACCAGCTGGCTGATACGGTGACCTTCATCGACATCAACCCCAGCTCGGCTCAGTTCCACCGGGTCATCGACCAGGTGGAAGTGGGGAACTCCCCGCGCGGTTTGGCGTTTGAGGGTTCTAACGAGGACCTGATCGTCTGCAACGAGCTGGACAGCTCGATCTCCATCGTGGCCGCCAGTAACCTGCTGGTCCGCCGGACGATCAACTCCCAGCTCAACCGTCCGTTCGAGCTCGCGATCACCCCGCGTATGACGACCTTCTCGTTCCGACGCGGCGTGTACTTCGGCTACATCCTGAACCGTACCGGCACCATGGCTCTCTTCGAGTCCGGTCCGAACGGAGTGAACGGATGGGGCTTCGACGACGTCGTGGGTATTCTTCCCTTCGACTTCCAAGCTCCGAAGACGATCCAGGTGGACCCCATCAACCTCGATGCTTCGGTCTACGTCGTCCACGAAGGTGCGATCGATCCGAACACCGCAGTGGCTGGCCCCCTCGGGGAAGGCGCGATCTCAAGGCTCCGCATCGAGAGTGGCCTCTTCGGCCAGATCTTGCTGACGCAGTCAGGTGCTGGCGCCTCGAACTTCCGCGACCTTGCGTTCAGCGTTCCGCTTTCGCTTAGCCAAGCAGAAGGTCAGCTCTCTGGCATTCCCATCGAGATCGCGTTCGACAACCAGCGGAACTTCGGCGGCTTGCCGGGGCCCCGTAACGACTTCAGCGCAGGCTCACCGATCCCAGCCAACAACAAGTCGGCCATCCGTGACGTGCCTACCTCCGCGATCCCCCTCAACGCCTCGGAGTCGCAGTTCCTGTTTGCGGCCGTACCGAACCCGGTCGGCGCCAGTGGCGTGATCGACGTCTTGGCCCTGGGCATCACGGGTACACCGCGATTCGACACCAACCCGTACATCGACGGCGTTCAGTCCGTCCAGGTGCCCCAGGTGTCCGTGCTCTCCGACTACTTCCGACAGTAGGTCGACAAGGAGTGGTGCCCCTGGCGCCACCCCAGCGCATAGTGCCCCGCGGCGGAGTCAGACGGCTCCACCGCGGGGCGCTCTTTTTATCGTGGCATCTGCCGCAGTTAGCCGCTCGAATGACCGCGTCATGGACGGCGCGCCGGAGAAGCAGGATCTGCACAAGAAGGACCCCAAGGTGGTCCAGGGAATGTTCGCGCGCATCGCTGGTCGCTATGACGTGGCGAACCGTGTCCTGAGCGGCGGCGTGGACACGCGCTGGCGCAAGCTCGTGGTGCGCCGCGCTGGCGGCGACCTGACGGGGCAGCGCGCCGTGGATGTGGCCTGTGGCACCGGCGACCTCGCCGCGGCGTTGGATCGCGCTGGCGCCGACGTCCTAGGCGTCGACTTCACGTTCGAGATGCTTGCCCACGCGCCGAAGAAGGTTCGGCCAGGCATGTGGGTCCAGGGCGACGCGCTCGCGATGCCGGTGCACGATGGACTGGCGGATGTCGTGACCATGGGCTTCGGGCTTCGCAACGTGATCGATCGTCGGCAGTGCTTTCGAGAGCTCCTGCGCATCACGAAGCCTGGCGGCAAGGTGCTGATTCTTGAGTTCGGCATGCCCGATCGCGACCTCTTCGGACGCGTTTACCGCTCCTACCTCACGCACGTGTTGCCGCGCATCGGCGGCGTGCTTTCAGGTGATCGCGCTGCCTACCGTTACCTCGACAGCACCGTGCAGGCGTGGCCCCAGGCCGACAAGCTTGCCGAGGAGATGAAGGAAGACGGCTTCGAAACGGTGGAGTTCGAGCGTCTCTTCCGAGGCATCGCCTACCTGCACGTCGCGACGGCCCCGGGGGGGCGCGGGTAGGTGCCGATCTGGCCAGTCCTTCGTCGTCGGCGTCCCCAGGACGAAGACGCGGAGCTAGAGGACGAAGACTCCGAGTTCGACGACTTCGAGGACGAAGACGAGGATTGGGACGAAGAGGACGAAGAATGGGATGAAGAGGAAGGCGTCGACTGGTCGGACGCCTGGGACGAGGACGGCGACGGGGAGATCTCGGCCCTAGAGTTCTCACGAACCGTCAGCTTCGGAATCCTGTCGATGCTCCCCTTGCTGCTCGGTTATGAGTGGGCCCTTGGGCAGACCGGCGCTGGTCAGGTTTCCACTCGCTCCATCGCCGAGGCGATTCTGAGCACACCGCTCCGGCCGTTCGGTGACGAAGTGGCGGCGAGCGTCCGGCTTGGGGCCATCCTGCTGCTCGCGCTCTGGGCCATGGTGGGCTCCTTCCGCCGAGCCGTGCCCGTCGTTCCGAGGCTCGTCCGCGTGCTGGCAGAGGGGGCCCTCGCGGCGATTCTTCTGGGACCCATTCTCGCCATGACGGCAGAGGCCGCGGCTCCGTTCGTCGGGACAATGATGACCGGCGAAGCTTCGGGTGTGCCGGAGCTCCGACGCGCCGCCTTTGTGATGGGGGGCGCGGCCTACGAGGAGATCGTCTTCCGCGTTCTTGCCGTGGCCCTTTCGTTTGTTGTGCTGCGACAGGGCGCCGCTTGGTTCGGATTGGGGAGGCGATTCAGCAGCTTGGCGGCGGCCTTCGGTGCGACCGGCGTCTCCGCCGTACTCTTCGCTGCCTTCCACACCAACCTCGCGACGGCGTGGCTTGGATCGGGTGGGGAGCCCTATGACCCGGCCCTGTTCACCTGGCGGGCCGCGTCCGGCGTTCTGCTCACAGGAATCGTCTTCTGGCGCGGAGTCGGGGTGGCCGCTTGGGCCCACGCGTTCTTCAACTTGGCGCTACTGATTGGCGTGAAGCCCCCGAGCGCCTTTTGAACGGCTACGATCTCGCCCATGACCGCTAACGACCCGAAGCAGACCACCGGAGGGGCCACCCAAGGGAGTCGGCCGCTGCGATTCTTCGTAGGGATCACAGGGGGCAGCGGACACGCCTACGTGGAGCGCCTCGTGGTGGAGCTGCTCCAGGCTGGCTGCGAGGTGGACCTTTCGATCACCGATGCGGGGTGCAAGGTGCTCCGGCACGAGCTTGGCGTCGAAGCGGGGCTGAAGGGCGAGAAGCTCAGCGCTTCCCTCGCGGCGTGGCTCACGCCGATGGGCATCAGCTCGGCCCAGCTCGACCGTGTGCGCGTGTTCGCCTCGGATGCGATCGAGGCGCCGGCCGCGTCCGGGACTTCGCTCACAGGCGGCGTCATCATCGCTCCTTGCAGCATGGGGACGCTCGCGCGAGTGACCTCCGGTTTCAGCTCGAACCTGGTGGAGCGCGCCGCCGACGTCGCGCTCAAGGAGGGGCGGCGCCTCGTGCTCATGCCGCGGGAGACCCCGCTGTCGGAGATCCACCTCGAGAACATGCTACGGGCCGTGCGCCTGGGGGCGATCATCCTGCCTTGCATGCCCGGCTTCTATCATGGGCCGAAGACGATCGATGATCTCGTGGTCCACGTCGTCGGAAAGGTGCTCGACCGCATCGGCGTCGAACAGAACGTCGGGGCGCGGTGGAACGGACTCGCAGAGCCAGAAGGCGATCCGGGGACGGAGCCGCAGACGTGGGGGGAGTCCTGATGGCCCAGGCAGATCTCACCGACCCACCCGTCGACCATCCTGAGGGTGGTGCCTCACCGAGCAAGGCCGCCTTGACGCTCTCGATGGTCAAGTTCAGCCATTCGGTCTTCGCGCTACCGTTCGCGCTGATGGGGGCTTGGCTAGCCTCGGGCGGGCTACCCCGCTGGCGTACGCTGGGCTGGATCGTCGTTGCTGCGGTTGCCGCGCGAACGGCGGCGATGGCGTTCAACCGTTTGGTCGACCGCGACATCGATGCGGACAACCCACGGACCGCCGTGCGGGAGCTTCCCAGCGGCGCGCTCTCCTCGTCCTACGCAGCCGGACTCGTGATCGTGTCGTCCGCGGTTTTCGTTTTAGCGGCGTACCTGTTGAATCCATTGAGCGCCGCGCTGTCGCCGCTTGTCCTCTTCGTTTTGCTTGGCTATAGCCTCGTCAAGCGCTTTAGTTCCCTCGTGCACTTTGTCCTTGGGATCGCCCTTGGCCTGGCTCCCTTGGGAGCTTGGAT
Organism: uncultured bacterium; assembly: GCA_938030175.1. Taxonomy (GTDB): domain Bacteria; phylum Planctomycetota; class UBA1135; order UBA1135; genus Saltatorellus. The sequence goes on from CALHGQ010000622.1 coordinate 10,685, forward strand.
CGCCGTGCGCGGTCACTTCGAGGGAGACCTTGCGATCCCGCTGCTTCTGTTCGCAGCCGTTTGGACCTGGGTCGCCGGCTTCGACGTGATCTACTCGTGTCAGGACGCTGCGTTCGACGCATCCAGGGGGCTGCACTCTTTGCCGGCCAAGCTCGGTATCGGTCGGGCGCTTGTGGTGAGCCGGTTGCTCCACGTGGCCACGGTGATCGCGCTCTTGGTGCTCGGTGTCCGCGCGGATCTCGGCGCCGTGTACTTTGGGGCAGCGGTCCTCGCGGCGCTGCTCCTCATCTGGGAGCAGAGCCTCGTCAAAGCCGATGACCTCTCGAGGGTCAACATCGCGTTCTTCACCATCAATGGCTGGGTGGGGATCGCGCTCTTCGTCGGGCTTGCCGTGGATATGGCGCTGGCCGGGGGAGGCGCCTGATGGCCAGGAAGAAGGCCTCACGCGGCGGGGGAAAGAAGCGGGACCCGCTTCCCGAAGACGCGCTGCGCAGCCTGAAGAGCAAGGTCAGCAGCGACCTGCCGCCCATTGTGATCCTCCGCGGTGAGGAGACCTACTTCCGCGACCGTGGCGTGGCCATGTGCGTCGAGGCCGCGAAGGCAGCGGGCATGGAGATCTGCCGACATGACGCCGTCGACCCCGAGTACTCCGCGGCTCGGCTTCTCGATGATCTCTCGACGGGAGCGCTCTTTCAAAGTGCACGCTGCTTGGTCTTGCACAACGCGGAGCGCGTCGTGATCGAGCGGGCTTCTCAGTTCTCGGCGTCGATTCGTGACGCGATGAAGGCGCGGCTCTCGTCAAAGGCCGAGGGAGCTCTGGTGCTCTCGATGTCCAAACTCTTGGCCACGAACACCCTCGCGAAGGCGGCGACGGCCGCCGGCGGCGAACTCGTTGGCTGCCGTCGGCTCTACGATAGTCCGCCGCCCTGGGACCCCGACCCGCGCAAGGCGGAGCTTGTTCAGTGGTGTGCGGCGAGGGCGCGGGATCTCAAGGTCCAAGTCGACCTCAACGAGGCGGCCTATATCGTCGCCGCGACCGGCAACGACCTGGCTTCGATCGATGATCAGCTGAAGAGCCTCGTGGGGCGGGGCAAGGAGGCGATCCAAGAGCTCGTTGCGTGGGACGCAACGGCGTCCCCCTATGAAGTCGCCGAGCAGATCGCGAGCGGCGACCTGAAACGCTCCTTGGTGGGACTGGAGACGCTGTTCAGCGGCGGCGCTTCCCAGCGCGACGGGTCGCGCACGATCGACGTGGGGGGCATCGTCGCTCAGCTCTCTGCGGCCATTTCTGCCAAGGTACGTGAGGCCGCCCGGGTCGCCGAAGCCGTCCTGGAGGGCCTTCCTCCCAAGCGTGCGGCCGAACGCTGCGGCATCAAGGGCTCGCCCAAGATGATCGAGGACTTCATGACCCGCTTCCAAGCCCGCGCCCCCGGCGACTGGGCCGTGATGCTGGAGGAGTTCGGCGAGCTTGAGCGTCGCTCGCGCTCCAACGTGACGGTCGACGTGACAGACTTCGCCCAATTCGCCCTTCGCTGGCGCCGCCGGAAGGCGGCCGTCCGGCGCTAAGAGCCCGTTGAAGAAGGCCGCACTATCCCAAACGGCGCGCGGGCTCCGATGGGGTGTCCGGGTAGACTGGTGGGATGAACGAGGCTTTGGGTACACCGAGGATCGCGGTCCTCTCGGAGGTGGTCCGCAATCAGATCGCGGCCGGTGAAGTGATTGATCGGCCCGCGTCCGTTGTCCGGGAGCTTCTGGACAATGCGGTGGACGCGGGCGCCTCTGAGATCGTGATCGATCTTGAGGAGGGGGGCATGCGGCTCGTCCGCATCACCGACAACGGCATCGGCATGGGCCCCGCGGATCTCGAACTCGCGTTTCAGGCCCACGCGACGAGCAAGCTGCGCACGCCGGACGACCTCGATCACATTGCGAGCCTTGGCTTCCGAGGTGAAGCGCTCGCATCGATGGCTTCGGTGGCCCGCTGCAAGATTCGATCGCGACCCCGAGGTGCGGAGACCGGCGCAGAGATCGTAGAAGAAGGTGGCAAGCGCGGGCGCGTCACGCCCACCGGCATGCCCGAGGGAACGGTCGTGGAGATGCGCGATCTGTTTTTCAACACGCCAGCGCGGCGCCGGTTCTTGAAGCAGGACCGAACGGAGCTTTCACGCTGCATGGCGGTGATTCAGCGGGTTGCCCTCGCCCATCCGGCCGACGAGAACGGTAACGGGGGCGTCGGCTTTATCGTCAACCATGGCGGCAAGCGCACCTTTGACGTGGAGTCATCCATGGATCTCCTAGGGCGCATCCGGCGGATCTTCGGGGACGAGCTCGCGTCGAACCTCGAGCCGGTGGAGAAGTCCGCGGGCAAGTCCCGCGTCTACGGCTATGTGGCTCCGCCGCGCTTCGCTCGTCGCGACGCCCAGCGTCAGATGTGGTTCCTCAATGGTCGACCCCTCAACGACAAGGTCTTGACCCGCGTCCTGAAGGAGGCGTACCGGGGTGTCCTGGTCGACGGCCCCAAGCCCGTGGCGTTCCTGCACCTATCGATCGACCCGGAAACGGTGGACGTGAACGTGCACCCTGCGAAGAGCGAGGTGCGCCTGCGCGACGAGCGGCCTCTCTTTGGCTTCCTCGTGAACGCGCTGAAGGAGGCCGTGCTTCGTACGGATATGGCGACGCCGGGCGACACCATGCTCGAGAGCATGCGCAGGCGCGATCCCCAGACGCTCCAGCAGCGTGAGACCTTGCCGGATCCTGGCCCGCTTGCAGGCGGCGCCTCGATCGACTCAGCGCGCGCTGGCGGTGCCATGGACGGATGGATTCCGCGCCCGTCCGGAGGCGGTGGAGCCGCTCCTGTGAGCCCCTATGGCGACGGTGGGGGCAACCAGCGGTCGTCCAGTGGCCATCCGTCCTTTGAGGTGCGCGATGTCGCCCCGGGCGGGACTGGGCAGAGCAGCGACGCCGCGGGTTTCGAGGGCGGCTGGCACGCCGTGGACGACCTGCGCGGCCCCTACCTCCAGATCGACAAGACCTACCTGATCCGAGCGCTACCGGACGGCTTTGAGATCGTGGACCAGCACGCGCTCCATGAGCGTCTGACCTTCGAGGAGCTTCGCCGCGAGGTGGACGCTGGCAAGGTCGAGGTCCAGCGGCTCCTGACCCCTGAGCTCGTCGAGCTTTCGGCCTCGGACCTCGGGCTCCTGATGACGCACCAGAAGTCGCTCGCCCGCATCGGCGTGGAGATCGAGGCCTTTGGCGACAAGACCGTTGCGGTTCACGGACTTCCCGTGCGGATTCGACGGCCGAACGCTGAAGCGATCATCCAGGACATGGTCGAGATGATCGCGCGCACCGGCAAGGCGCCCGACGCGGAGGACGTGCTGGAGGAGGTGCTCCATCGTGCGTCCTGCCGTTCGTCGATCATGGCCGGCGATGCCCTCGACCAGTCATCGATCCGGGCGCTCTTGGAGCGGGCCCGCGATGCTGGCACGGACCAGACCTGCCCGCACGCGCGGCCGACGCGCGTACGCTTCACGCTGCACGACCTAGAGAAGGCGTTCCACCGCAAGTAGCGGTGGATCGGGCCTGCGCGCTTTGGCGGCAGCCGCTACTGCGGGAGGAAGTCCTCTCGCTTGAGGCGCGCATCCATGTCGCAGCTATCGGTCATGAATAGGTCAGCGCTTGCTGTGTTCGAAAAGCGGAGGCGGAGGCCCGTGGCCTCCTCCA
>CALHGQ010000623.1 GCA_938030175.1 uncultured bacterium
CCGGGACACTCCCGTGACGGACCAACCGAGTCTTTTTTGAGGGTGTCGCTACAATCCTCGACCCTCCGGACACACGGGGGACCCAGGCGACCGCTGAGGTAGCCGCTTCCTGACTCCCGCAGGGGAGACGGAAGAGGCGTAAACCACCCAGCCGTCTCCCCCGATGCTACCCCGCACCGTTTTTGTCCCCCTTGATCCCCATGCCCGCCGCCAGCCCTACTGCCTCCCGCAGGCCGTTGAACAAGTCCAGGCTTGCGAGTTGGCTCATCGGTCCCCTCACGGCCCTTGCGCTCGTCGGAGCGACCTACGGCCAATCCGGGTCGCTGGGGGTCACCGACCATTTTGTGGTGACCGGCGACGGTGACTTCGACCAGTTCGGGGCCCAAGTGGCCCCGGCTGGCGACGTGAACAACGACGGGTTCGACGATCTCGTCGCGGCCTCCCGCGGCGGCGGTGAGGGCCCAGGCTCACCGTCCTACGTGCGCGTCCTCTCCGGCAGGAACGGCGCCATCCTCCACGAGTTCCGGGGTGACTCGAGCGCCGAGACCCTGTTCGGTGCCTCCCTCGCGCCTGCAGGCGACGTCGACGGAGACGGCCATGGGGACATCATCGTGGGCTCCCCAAACCCAGACCCCACCGCGCCTATCTTTGGCAGCGTCTACGTCTACTCAGGCGCGGACGGCACGCTCCTTCACCGATTCGAGGAGGCCAGCTTCAACGGCGACTTCGGCCGCGCGGTCGCCGGGGTGGGCGACGTGGACGGCGATGGGTCGGACGACCTCGTGATTGGCGCTCCGCTGGCGGCCTTCACCCGCGGAGTGGTCGAACTGCGCTCCGGCTCCACCGGGGCGATCCTCCGAACGTTCCTCGGCGTTGGGGGCGAGCAGCTCGGACAGGCGCTTTCCGGGATCGGAGATCTTGACCAAGACGGCACCCTAGACGTCCTGATCGGCTCACCCGGGGGGATCCCCGGCTCGTGCCCCGCGTGCATCCGCGTCTATTCAGGGCTAGACGGCGCGCCCCTCTTGACGATCACGGACAGCGACCCGGAGTCCCGCCTCGGCGCGGCAGTCGCCGCGGCGGGCGACCTCACCGGCGACGGCATCCCTGACATCATCGCTGGCGCCCCCGATGCTTCGATCGTGAACGAAAAGGACGGCGCGGCTTATGTGTTCTCCGGTGCGAACGGCGATCAGGTCTTCCGCTGGACCGACCGGGCAGGCCTCCCCCTGCCGTCAGCGTACGCCACCTCCGTAGATGGCGGAGCCGACCTCAACAACGACGCCGTTCCGGACATCGTCGTGGGAGCCCCCCTCGCGAAGGGCGCGGCCAATGGACTCTCACGGGGGGTGGTCTACGCCTACAGCGGACGCGACGGCTCCCTGCTCTTCCGCCTCGCCGGGGAGTCTGATCTCGACACCTTTGGTTCCGGCGCATCCATCGTTGGAGATGCTAACGGCGATGGATTCGCGGACGTCGCCGCCGGAGCCGACCGGGCCAGCGGACAGGGAATCCGCGACGGCAGCCTGCGGGTAGTGCGCCGAGTCCCCTTGAGCGGCGGAGTTCTCTGCATCGGCAACGCGAACTCCACCGGCCAGTCATCGAAGCTCGACGCGAGAAGCGTGACGGACTTTGAGGTCACCGCGAACGATCTGAGCCTGGAGGTGAACGACCTTCCCGGGGGCGTGATCGGCTTCTTCATCGTGAGCCAATCCTTCAACGTGCTGCCCCAGGTGGGAGGCGGCGACGGCCGGCTCTGCATCGCCGGCGCCGATGTCGGGCGCTACTCGGCATCTCTCAGCGTGAGCTCCCCAAGCGGCGAAGTGGCGTTCGTGATCGACAACACTTCGATCCCGCTTCCATCGGGCGGCCTCGAAGGGGTCAGCGTGGCTGTGGGCGACACGTTCAACTTTCAGTTCTGGCATCGGGACGTCGGTAGCTCAGGAGGCCCAAGCTCGAACCTCTCCGACGCCGTCACGATCACGTTTCGGTGAAGTAAGCCGCCCGCGACCGAGCGCCGCCGCGTCACTCGGGGCTCGCCCGAGTCGCCACATCGCCCCGACTGCAAGGCACCCTCCGGGGTGCCTTTCTCATTGCGCGAAACCGAGAAGACGAGGACGGCCCCGTCGATAGGATGGGGCCATGGTCGTCTCTCTACTTCTCGTAGCCGCTCTCGGTACCGCGCCGATCTCCCCCACCGCCGACGAGACGCAGGCGCTCTTGGACACCTATGACGCGTCGATCCGCCCGATCTTGAGCACCTACTGCTTTGGGTGCCATGGTCCCGACAAGCAGAAGGGCGGCGTGCAGCTCGACGTCCTCAGCCCGGACTTTCTCGGGGGAGGCGACGCCGAAGAATGGCACTACGCGCTGGACATGATCCAGGGCGCGGAGATGCCCCCTTCCAAGGCGACTCAGTTCACCGACGAGGATCGTCGCGCGCTCGTCGCGTGGATTGAGAGCGGCCTCGAGGCGGTGAAGCGCGGCAGCGAGGGACCACAACGACCCGTCCTCCGCCGACTGAACCGCGCGCAGTACACGTACACGCTGCAAGACCTCTTGAGCCTCGGCATCGACTTTGGTTCGCGCCTGCCGGGTGACGCGAAGTCCAAGATGGGGTTCACGAACAACGGCGAAGTGCTGCTCGCCTCCCCGCTGCACATCGACGGTTACCGCGCCATCGCCCGTGCGGCCCTGGACGAGGCGATCGTGGAAGGCGAGCGGCCCGAAGCGACGCGCTACTCGGTGCGTATCGGGTCAGGGATCGGCCGCGATCTTGTGGCCGCCGAGACCGGCGGCTACCAGTCGGTGCGCGTCGACTCGGACGACTTCCGGATCGATATTCTCGGGCCGAACGGACAGCCGCGGGTACCCGCGAGCGATGCCGAAGAAGCCGCGCAGGACGCGCTCCGCAGGAAGATCAGCATGGGCTTGCGCGGCTCCGCCCAGGATCGCTTTCGGATCACGGACGAGGGCATGGTCCTGTACGGAGCCGTCCCCCACCGCGAGGTTGCACCGGGCGCGTGGCAGGGGCCGTCCCCGAACGTCAAGCTTGAGATGCAGCGTGTCTTCCCGGAGCGCGGCGACCTTGCCATGCGCGTGCGCGCTGCGCGCGGTGAGATGTGGGACTCGGCCAAGATGGTTCTGTTGGCCATGGAGGACCGCGAGCCGATGGTGACGCTTGATCCCAGCAGCGGAGAGATCGCGCCGCGCGCGGACAGCCTCGTCATCCGCGCCCTCGGCTCCGACCAGCGCAAGAACCTTGTCAACAGCGGAGACGCGCTCGTCCCCGTCGACGTCACCAAGCCCAGCAGCGCTCGGCTGGGCGTCAAGGTCCCGAAGGAAGGCTTCTACCAGATCGACCTGGCGCACCGCCCTGTCCCGGCGGACGCGATGCCGTCGATCCGCCTCGGGCACCGGAAGCTGACCTTGGACATGCGACCTGAGTTCACCGAGGAGGAATTGAAGGAGCCCAGCATCGTCACCACCGTCGGCGCTGCGTACCTGATGGAGGGAAGCACGCACCTGACGCTCGGCGGCCCCTTCTTCACGGGTTTCAGCGAAGTCGCGATCACGCCGCTCGAGGAGGATCATCCCTTGATCGCAGCCCAGCTCACCGCGCGCAAGGAGCGTGAGCGACACGTCGTCGACAAGCTCCCGGCGCTGCGCGTCTACGCGGGCACTCGAACGGACGACGGCATGGATTACCGCACGTTCGGCGAGGCGCAGGAGGTCGGTGGCGCCGCCGGCGAGTTCCAGGAGTACACGTTCTACGGGCGGCTCGAGAACCTTCCGATCCCCGAGCCGGACTCCGGCGACGCTGAGATCCTCTCTGGGTTCCTGCTGTTGGGCCTTTGGAACGACTTCCTCATCAAGGACAAGTCTGAACCCGGTCCGCCGCTCTTGATCCAGTCCATCGAGGTGGAAGCGCCCTACTTCGAGTCGTGGCCGCCACGCTCCCACACAGACATCTTCGTGGAGCGGGCGCGGGGAGAAACCGACGACGCCTACGCGCACCGCGTGATCAAGCGCTTTGCCACCCGCGCCTTCCGCAGGCCACCCGGTGACGAAGTCGTCGATCGCTACCACGGATTCTGGCGCGCGGTTTCGGGCGAGCACGACTCGTTGCAGGCGTCGATCAAGGAGGTGCTCGTGGCGATCCTGTGCTCGCCGCGCTTCCTGTTCCTTGCGGAGCCTGGCCCTGAAGGGGCCGAGGTCGATGGAGCGACCGACGATCCCGACGCGGTCCAGGCGGGCGCCCGGATCGACGAGTGGGCCCTGGCATCGCGACTCTCGTACTTCCTATGGAACTCCGGCCCAGACCAGGGGCTCCTGTCCCTCGCCGCCGCGGGCGAGCTGCGTAACCACCTCGACGCCGAGGTCGAGCGCATGCTCGACGATCCCAAGCGCAGGCGCTTCGTCGACGCTTTCAGCGAGGAGTGGCTGCGCCTCGATCGCCTTGAGCAGATGACGGTCAACGCGCGGCAGTTCCCCGCGTTCACACGCTTCGTCAAGCGAGACATGCGCGAGGAGACGTTGACCTTCATGGATCACGTCCTCGCCCACGATTTGCCGGTGGCTACGCTGATCGATTCAGACTTCGTGATGCTCAACCAGAACCTCGCCGAGTTCTACGGGATCCCCGACGTGCTCGGACCGGGCTTCCGCGCCGTCAACGTCCCGCGCAGCGAAGGCCGCGGCGGGCTGTTGTCCCAGGGGGCCTTCCTCGTCGGACACTCGGACGGCAATCAGCCGCACCCAATCAAGCGCGCCGTTTGGCTGAAGGAGCGTCTCCTCGGCGACCCGCCGCCGCCCCCCCCACCCAACGTGCCAGACCTCGATCCGGACGCCCCAGGGTTTGAGAAGCTCACCCTCAAAGAGCAGCTCGAGCTGCACCGCGACAGCGCCTCTTGCAGGGACTGCCATGCGGGCATCGATCCCTACGGCATCGCCTTCGAGGAGTACAACGCCGCGGGCCTGTTCCAGGCCGAACGCAAAGGAAAGCCCGTCGACGCGAGCACCACCCTGCCAGACGGGTCCGCGATCGATGGTGCGGCGGCGCTCAAGGCGTACCTGCTGGACCTTGCGCTTGAGAGCGTGACGCGCTCGGTCATCGAACACCTCTACGCGTACGCGCTCGGGCGCGACGTATCCTTCACCGACGAAGAGGATCTTGACGCGATCCTCGCCGAGACACAGGCCGCGAACGGTCGCCTCCGCACCGTCATCCACGGCATCGTCCACTCCGCCGCATTCCATCGCTAAAGAGCACCTCCCATGACACGATCCAAGTCTTGGCACCTTTCGCGCCGCACGTTCCTGCGTGGCGCCGGCGTTGCGGTCACCATGCCCTACCTCCAGGCCATGGAGAAGGCGCTGCCCAAGGCGGGCGCTGGCGGCCCAACGAATGGGGCTCCCAAGCGTCTGGTGTACGTCTACTTCCCTAACGGATGTAGCCTCCCCGAAGAGGACGACGCGGAGAACGCGAAGTGGCGGTGGTTCCCGGACGGCGAAGGCAAGGACTTCCAGTTCACCGAGGTGCTCAAGTCCCTCGAGCGGCACCGCGCCCAGACCTCGATCCTCGGCGGCTTGAGCCACGTCAAGAGCCGCGAGCTGCTTGGGCACCTGGCCGGGGATACGTGGCTCACGGGTGGCGACGTTCGCTTCGACCAATACAAGAACAGCGTCTCCGTTGACCAAGTCGCAGCGCTCGAGCTGAAAGCGAAGACGCGCTATCCAAGCCTCGTCCTCTCGACGGATGGCGGCGTGGGCTACAAGTCACGGGTCTCGACGCTGTCGTTTGACCAGACCGGCCGGCCGATCCCGTCGGAGCATCGCCAGAGGGCGATCTTTGAGCGGTACTTCTCGCAAGGCGGAGCAAGCACCAGTGAAGAGCGACGCAAGAGCCTCGCCAGGGGCAAGAAGATCGTCGACCTGGTGCTCGAGGACAGCAAGCGCCTGAGACGCCAGCTCGGCAAGGGCGACACGGAAAAGATGGACGAGTACCTGGCCTCGCTCAACTCGGTGGAGGAACAGGTCCGGCGCAACGAGGCATGGCTCGACATTCCCATGAAGCCGTTCAGCTCGGAGCACCTGAACCTAGACCCGAACCCACGCACGGCCGCGAAAGACTACCTGCGGGCGACGTTCGACCTCATCGTTCTGGCGCTGGAGACAGACCTCACCCGGGCTGTGACCTACATGATGGGCCGCGAGGACGGCATGGGTTTTGGGGACAACTTCCCGAAGATCGCCCTTGGGATCAACAAGGGTCACCACACCATCAGCCACGACAAGGTGGAAGGTCACTGGGAAGAGTGGGGACGCTTCGACCAGTGGTACGCGGAGCAATTCACCTACTTCATCGACAGGCTCGGCGCCGTCAGCGACGAGCACGGCCCGCTCCTCGACAGCACCTTGTCGCTCTACGGCGCGTGCTGCAGCACCACCCACAACGCGCGCAACTACCCCATCGCCCTCGTGGGCGGAGGGAACCTCGGCATCCAGCACGGCCGCTATGAGCGCTACGACAACGGCACGCCCTTCAGCAACGTGCTGCTGACGACCCTGCACGCAGCGGGCATCCGCCGCCCTTCGTTCTCAGACAGCACGGGCCTCATCCCCGGCCTTTTGAAGACCTAAGGGGCTGAGGCCCGTTGCAGGAGCGCCGCCACCCGAGGCCCTCCGGCGCCCCCATCGCGTCACGCGGCAGGGGCTTCGAAGAGCGACGCTGGATCGCTCGGAATGGGGAGGCCGCTAGTTGCTGAAGTCGACCACGACCGCGTTGGTGCTGTTCCAAGCGTTGCGATCGGAGTCGTAGTAGGCGACCTGGGCGAAGAACCGAACGCCAATTAGCGTGGCAGCGGCACCTGGGATCGCGCTTTCGATACGGCCGATCGGATGGCGCTGGATCAAGCGACCATCGGACGAGGCCACCTTCGTGACGAATTGGTAGCTGCTCCTGCCGCCAGCGACGCAGAACGGCCCGTCTCCGATGGAGTAGTTCGCTCGCTTTTGGCCGAGGAACAGGATGCCCTTGGCGAAGGGCGGCAGGTCCACGGCCCGGAAGACAAGGTCGTCCCGAGCGACGCTTTGGCTTCCCGCCGTGGTCAAGCGACCACACGTGGAAGCGCTGTTAATGTTGCCCCCCATGCGCAGGAAGCCGCCCACTCGCTCGTTCCCGTGGCAGTAGCTATCGCCCCAGAGCGAGTTCTTCGCGGGCAGAGGCAAAATATCGATCGCGCCGCCACCCGACTTCAGGTCGTTGGCGCCAGGCACGCCGACGACGATCGAGTCGCCGACTGCCACGGTCAAGCCCAGGTAGTCGTAAGCCTGGGACGTCGGCGACACGTGGCGCGACACCTCGAACCAGTCTCGGCCTGTCTGCCGGAAGATGTGCGCGGAACCTGAGTTCAGGATGCCTGAGTCGGCGTGCGATGCGCCGACAACGATGACCGAGTCGTTGATAGCGACGTCGATGCCGAAGCGGTGCTCTTCCGAGGGGTCGCCGGGGCGGAGCGTCATGGTCTCCGACCACTGCCCGATGTGGGAGCTCCACTCGTAGATGAAGGCCGCGCCCTCGTCGTTGACTGCGTCTGCGTCGCCGTCCTGGTTCTGCGGTGCGCTGATGACGATGGTGTCCTCGGTCATCGCCACGGCGGTCCCGAAGAGGTCGAAGTTCGATCCCTCCTTGGCCGTCAGCTTCTGCCCCACCGACCAAGTCGATCCGTCAAGGTCGAGGACGTAAGCGGCGCCTGCGTTGACGCCACGGTCGTCGTCGTTGTAGGAAGTGGCCACCGCGTGCTCGCCAGAGAGCGCGAGGTCGTGCCCGAAGAAGTCGTGTGTGCCGATGTCGGCCGGGGCGAGCTTCTGCACCCGGACCCAGGTCGAACCGTTGCGCTTGAAGACGTAGACGGCGCCGCCGTCCGGGGCGAACTCATCGTCCCGCGGCGCACCGACAAGAATGAAGTCTTCGTGGATCGCGACCGAGTTTCCAAAGAGGTCTCCGTCGCTTCGTGCAGGATCGTCGAGGAGAGCCGTCTCGACGTAGATCCCGTTCACATCCCGGAAGATGGCGACTGCGCCATGGACCAAGGACCCGTCGGTCCGCGGCATGGCCTTGCCTGGCAGCGTGGAGGCCACGTAGCCTGCGCCGATCGCGACGTTCTCCCCCGCGCGATCCCCCGCTGCGGCGTCTGCGATGCTGAGCTTTTGGAGGTAAGTTCCCTCCCCTTGCGCGTCTATGTAGACAAGGTGAGCGGTGCCGGTGTTCGGTCCGGCGTCGTCGTCGCGCCACGCGCCGACCACCGCGAGCGGCCCCTCGGCTCCCACGTCGTATCCGAACCAGTCAAGCGCCAGTGTGTCGGGCATCGTGACCCTCGACTGCGAAAGCGCTGGCGAGGCCAAGGCGATGGACGCCACAAAAGAGAAGCCCACCCCCCTTAGCAAGGACGTCTTCAGTCTGCGATGCCCTTGGGCGGCGCGGATGACTGTGGGATGGTTCGTTGACTGGCTCATCTTTCTTCTCCTGTCTGATGCCATCGCTGTCCCTCGACAGGGACATTTGGCGAATCAAGATACCCCTGAAGTCACACGGAGGCGAAACGCGCCTTACCCCGGGGGGAGGGAAGCAATGGGGAAGGTTCTCAGTGAACTCCCCCTGCGCTACGCTCTTGCCATGAACGTCGTCACCGAGTTTTCCCTAGCGTTGTGCTGCGGTTTTCTAGGCATGGGTGTCTCGGCGTGGAACTCAGAACGCGGTGCGACAGCAGGAACACGACCCGAGATTTCCGGTTTTCTACCGGCCGCGCAGTGGGAGAGAGCGATGGAGCTCGCCCAAGGGAGGGGCGTTCCCATCTTGGTGTACGCGGGGATGACGGAAACGAATCCCGCCCTCGAGGAGGACCTTGCGCAGGACCCCGTACTCCAGGAAGCCCTTTCCCACTTCGTGCCGGTCGCTGCGTTCTTGGACGGGGCTGACGAAGACCGCGAGCTTGCCTCCAGGCTGGGCATGACGGCGGCGCCTGACTTCCTCGCCGTGGCCCCGGCGGCTGCACTCAGCGCGGCGCCCAGTGGGACCGGAGGGGTTCAGATCATCGGTCAACTGAGTCCCCTTACCGGCAGCGCCTTCGAGCGCTTCGGCCTAGCCTCCGAACTGTGGCGACTCTCAAGCGGAGCCCATGAAGCGATCGAGCCGAACGGCCACGATACTTCGGGCGCTGGGATCAACGGATTCAGCGAGAGATACGCGGCGCTCCAGGCGATGGTGATGGATTTCACGGTCCCGACCCCCGGCGACGTCGAAACCGCCCTCGATATTCACCTGGCCACGGAAGGCAACGCCGACCTCCGGTACTACGGCTGGTCATGGCTCGCCAGCTGGCTAGAGCGATGCGCCCGGCAAGCTGGGGCGTCAGGCGGCGAACATCTCGGCGTCCCCCAAGCGCGCTGGGAAGCGCGCCTTCGGGCCACGAGTCGACGCGCGTGGATTTCCTGCCCAGAGAGTCGCCTGCTTCCGTTTGGCAGCCTCTTGATCCAGCGCTACGCGCGCGCTGCGGCAGATCTCGACTCCCTCGACCGCGCCTTCATGGCGGCGGTGATCCGCACGCTCTCCAACGAGCCCGGCGCGCTCGAGTTTCCGGGCCAGCAGTGGCTGGCGGAAGCGAAAGCCGCCGCCTCGCCGAAGTAGCTCCCCCCCAAAGACGACATTCGCCCCCCAAGGGCGCAACCCCAGAGGCGCCAGGGGCGAACCCGACAGCACGATGCTAGCACCCAACAGCCGACTCCAACTGGCCAACCAGACCCCCGTCCGCGCCGATGGACGCTACGTCGTCTACTGGATGCTTGCGCAGCGACGCACTCGCTACAGCTTCGGCCTCCAGCATGCGATCCAGCGCGCCCGCGACCTGGACGTCCCGCTCTTGGTGGTGGAAGCGCTCTCATGCAGCTACCGCTGGGCAAGCGATCGCATGCACGCCTTTGCGATCCAAGGCATGGGCGATCAGCGCGACGCGTTCGAGGGGAGCCCTATCGAGTACTACCCCTACGTCGAGCCGAAAGAAGACGCGGGGCTTGGCCTTCACGCGGCGCTTGGGAAGGAGGCGTGCCTGTACGTCACCGACCACTGGCCGTGTTTTCACATGCCGAAGTGGGTGGCGATGGTGGCGTCGGAGCTCGACGTCTCCATGGAGGTCGTCGACTCATGCGGGATCCTGCCCGTTCGTTCCGTGCCGAAGGCTTTCGCCCGGGCCCACGACTTCCGGCGTCAAGTGCACCGCGACGTCTACGAAGCGCTGCAAGACATCCCCGTCCCCAGTCCCCTGGAGGGCGAGCTACCGCGGCCGTTCGACGGGTTCCCCAAGGGTTTCGAGAAGCGCTACCCCCGCACCGACCTTGACGAGAAAGCGATCGGCAAGCTGATCTCGAAGCTGCCGATCGACCACGACGTCGAGCCGGTCCAAGCCGCCGTGGGCGGACAAGCGGAAGCGCTACGAAGGCTCGACACGTTCATCGACGAGCGGCTCCCCAACTATCTCGAGCGCAACAAGCCCGAGGTCAAGGCGGCGAGCGGGCTCTCGCCATGGCTGCACTGGGGCCACGTGAGCTCCCACGAGATCTTCAAGCGCGTGGCCGACCGCGAGGGCTGGGACCCGAGCGCCATTGAAGGCCAAAAGGCCACCGGCAAGCGAGAGGGCTGGTGGGGCATGAGCCCCGAGTCCGAGGGTTTCCTCGACGAGCTGGTCACGTGGCGCGAGGTCTGCTTCAACACGTGCGAGATGCGACCGAAGGACTACGGCAAGTACGAAGCGCTCCCCGACTTTGCCAAGAAGACCCTCGAAGAGCACGCTGGTGACCCGCGGCCGCAGACGTACACCCTCGACCAATTCGAGCGCGCGGCGACCCACGACACGCTTTGGAACGCGGCCCAGAACCAACTCCGGCGCGAGGGAGTGATTCACAACTACCTGAGAATGCTCTGGGGCAAGAAGATCCTGCACTGGTCGAAGACGCCCAAGGAAGCCCATCGCATCATGGTGGAGCTCAACAACAAGTACGGACTCGACGGACGCGACCCGAATTCCTGGGGCGGCATCATGTGGACCCTTGGCCGGTATGACCGCGCCTGGGGACCGGAGCGCGAGATCTTCGGCAAGGTGCGCTACATGACAAGCGAGAACACGGCCCGCAAGATCCGGGTCAAGAACTACATCGCGGAGTACGCCGAGGCCGGGAACCAAACCGAACTCTTCGGTTCCAGCTGAATCGACGCGCTCCCGCCCCTAGCGCTGCTTGCCCAGGCAGTGCATTAGCGCCCCGTGTAGCGACGGGTACTGAAATTCGAAGCCCGCCTGCTGCAGCCGCTTGGGCGCCACGCGGACGCTGAACAGGAAGAGTTCCTTCGCTTGCTCGGCGCCAGCGGCCGCCTTGAGAGCAAAGCCCGGCACGGGCAAGATCGTCGGTCGGGAAAGCACCTTGCCCAG
>CALHGQ010000624.1 GCA_938030175.1 uncultured bacterium
CTGGTGGAGGGGTCATGGGGGCGCTCAAGCTAACGGCGATCTCTACGGAAGAGGTCGACCGGATCCACCTATGCCCAAAGTGGTTCACGCCTGAAACGGCATCTGAACACTGCTGCTACAAACTCTCACCGTCGCGCGCCCGATCGTGCATCCTCTATCCCGTGGGACCCCGATGGATGGATAGGAGGAAGCTCCCGTGCGGCGCGTAGTCCTACTGCTGGGTCTGGGGGTCGCGCTCGGATTCTTGGTACTCGTTTCCCTGAGGGGTGGCGAACCTGCGAGCTCCGTGGACGCTGTCCTTCTGGCACCGGAGGGGTCGGCCTATCGCCAGGAGCTGGACGACCTAGCGGAGGGAGCTGGCTCCACCATGGGGGCAAGAGAGGGCGCCTTGTCTTCGGAAGGCGAGGCCTCGGCCCCAGCGCGGCCGGCATCGAGCTCGCAGCCGTCGAGCTGGAGGTCCCGGTCGTCTGTGCCGTACGCGCCCGGGCCCGGGTGTCTCTTGACCGGCAGGCTGCTCGATGCGAGCGGCCAGCCGGTCTCCAGCGTTTCGCTCGAATCGGTCGACGAGATCCTCGGCTCGCCGCAGCGCCTGCCGACGAATGGAACGGGGCGCTTCCGCCTTTGGGTGCCAGCGGTGGGCGAAGCGACGGTTGTCTTTTCCAAGGTCAACGTAGGTCGGTCCGAGCCGCTGACCATCGTCACGGACGCCACGCCTGAGCTCGACGTGGGGACCGTGTGGCTCCTGGAGGAAGGGACGATCGAGGGGGTGGTCCAGCTCGCCGATGGTTCGCCGGTACCCGACGTCCTTGTGGTGGCCAGCGCCCAGAAACGCTCGTCCCTTGGGGGCTTGGGAGTCTCCCAGGCCGCGACAGGCAAAGACGGGACCTTCAGCCTGCGGGGGCTCGCGGAAGGGCAGTTCAGCCTAACGGTCGCGGGCAAGGATCCCTATCCACTGACGACCGACGTGACAGCGGCGACCCACGACCGCGGGGTGATCCTCGAGGTGGAAGCGCTGCTCCTGGTCGTGCGCTGCGTCGCCGAGAGTGGACGTTTGGTGCCCTTTCAGATGATCTCCAAGACGGCGCTACCGGGGTCCTCCGCCGAGGCCGCCTCGCCGATGGAGTCGTTCCGCAAGACGCCCGCCGTGGAGTCCATGGTCGTCCATGCCGCCGTTGGGGCCGAGCATCGACTGCAGGCAAAGGCGGAGGATGGCCGTGTCTACACCGCGTCGGTCGACTCGACGCTCGTCGCGGGCCAACACGACGTTCAGCTTCGATCCGAGGCGGAGGAGTTCGCGAGCGTCGTGCTGCGCGTCCCCAAGCGCGGCGGGTTCGGGGAGGATCGTTTGCAGGTGGTCAGCCTCAAGGTGGACGGCAAGAGGATGGAGGTATTGGAGCGCGAGAGCGCGTTTCACCCCACCTGCCTCAACGTGGTTCTCGACGGGCTTCCGAAGGGGGACTACGAGCTGGAGTGTGAGCTGGGCGGCGCTGGCTTCGAGGTGCTCGCCTCCCCCGTGCGCCGCTTTCGCCTGGCCCCACCCGAGGATCAGCTCCTGGAGTTCACACGAATCCTGGGCGGTCGAGTCGGCCTGAACCTAACGCTCACGGACGACCGGCAGGGTTGGATGACCTGCTCCATCCACATCAAGGGAGAGAAGGAGCCCGACTCGAGCTACACGACCTTCGCCTTCGCTTCCTACCCACCCAGGGACTTCGGGCAGGCGACGGTTTTCCCCGGAAGGGTGATCCAAAGCCGAGCCTTCACTCCCGGCCGCTACAAGGTTCGGCTGAGCTCCGATGGCTATCGGCCCGTCATCACGGTTGCCGAGATCAAGGCGGGCGAAGTCGCTTCTATTCAGATGGCGCTTGAGGTCGATCCGGCGGCCCCAGCGAGGGAAGCAGCGAAGAAATAGGCCCCAAGAGCCCGGAAGGCCCCTCAAGTGCGCGAGTGTCCTAGGTCGATAGGACACGTGTGCAGTTCGATATCGATCCACGGTCTCCGGTGACGCCCAGCGAGCAGCTGGCGGACCAGGTGCGCTTTGCCGTTGCGGCAGGGCGTCTCGGGGCGGGGGATCGACTGCCTTCGGTTCGCGAGGTGGCGAAGGGAGCCCGGTTGAATCCGAACACGGTGAGCCGTGCCTGGCGCGAGCTGGAGCTCAGTGGGCTCCTGGAGCCGCGCCGGGGCAGCGGGATGTTCGTGACCCCAGAGGGCCCCGCGATCGCGGCGGCCTTTCGCACGAGCATGGTCGCGGAGCGCCTCGGGCGCGCCGTGGGCGATGCGCTAGCGGCGGGACTTGCACCAGAGGAAGTGATCGAGCTCGCGACCAGCGCCTGCGAGGCGTGGCCGCTCAGTGAAGAGCTGGATGAGGAGAAGGCGAAGAGCCAGGGAAATACGAAGTGAGCAACGTCATGTCAGAAGAGACAACGGGCAAGAAAGCGGTTTCGGTACGCGGGCTGAGGTTCGGTTGGACCCGCAAGGACGTCCTGCGAGGGGTCGACCTCGACGTGGAACAAGGCGAGATCATGGCCCTCGTCGGGGCGAACGGCGCGGGCAAGTCGACGCTCCTCTCCCTTCTTTGCGGGGCTGAGCCGTACCGCGCACGCTGGCGCAGGCGCCGCCAGGGCGAGCGCGTCGAAGTGCTAGGCCTCGACCCCGTCAAGCACGGCCACCGGGTTCGCTCGAGCGTCGGCTACGTGGCGGATCACACCGAACTTCCCAAGTGGATGAAGATCCGCGATCACTTCAAGCTCGTCAAGGCCCTGCACCCGCGCTGGAACGACGTCGAAGCCGCTCGCTTCCTAGAGCGCTTCGGACTCAATGACTCCCTGCGCTACGCGGACCTATCGAAGGGCCAGCGCATGCTGGAGAACGTCACGGCCGCCCTCGCCGTCAGGCCGCCCCTCTTGCTTCTCGACGAGCCGTTCTCGGGTCTCGACCCGGTTGCGCGCCGCCTCGTGACGGACGGCATCATCGAACACATGTGCGAGCACCAGGCCAGCGTGCTGCTCGTTTCCCACTCGATCGCGGACGTCGAACGCTGTGCGGACCGCGTGGCTCTCTTTGCCGGAGGTGTCGTGAATGAAGTCGCGACCGTCGACGAGCTGCGCGCCCGCAGCGAGCACGGCGACCTAGAAGACGCCCTCGTGGCCGTAGCCGCCGAAGGGAGGGCCGCGTGAGCTCCCTTCACTGGCTCCGGTCCACCGCCGGGCTCCTGCGGGTCGAGCTGCGCAGCACCCTTCCGATGGCCACTGGGCTGATCGCGACCGGTGCGCTCCTTTTGCTCGCCGCGCGCTATCAGTTCAAGATGGCACCCGAGATCATCGACGCCCGACGCCCCTACGCTTGGGCGGTCCTCACGCTCGCGGCGATGGTGCCGCTGGCGGCGGACCTTTTCGGCTCGAGCGCCCGCACCGTCCGCGCTTCTACGCTGCGGCCTCTGCCGGCCCGAAGGTCGCAGGTCTTCGCCGCGAAGCTTTCTGTGTTCCTAGTGTGCGCCATGATGACATGGACGTTCACCGCTGGGACGGACCTTGCCTTGGATCAGTTCTTCCCTCGCACGAAGATGAAGCCGGGTCAATCGATGGCCTTGTCGCACCTGGTTCTGGGAACGCCTGTCCTGGCACTCTTTGTGGCCGCACTGATGGCGGCGATCATCAGGAACGCTCTCAGCTCGACGTTGCTCGGGCTCGTGACGCTGATCTTCGCCGGAGCGGCCGTCGTGGCTTACATAGCGCCGCCCCACAGCGCGTCTTCGCTGGAGGCTTGGGGCCTCAGCGCTGCCTACTTTGCGCTCCATCCTGTGGTGCTCACCCTAACGCTAGGGTGTCTTGCCTGGGCCTCGGCGCTCCGTGGGAGAGCGTCCGCGAACCACCATGTCGCCACGCTCCGTCGATCGCTGGCCGGCTTGTTTCTGTGCCTGGCGGCACCGGTTCTGGCGCTCGGATCGACGGCCGTTCTCACGGCGAGTGCCGACATCGCGACGTATGATGAGAAGGGCTCCGGGGTACTCCGGGTGGTCCCAAGTCCTGACGGCAACCGACTGCTCGTCAACGTGGGAAACTGGCGACGTTCGCCCGGCGCGAGCACTTGGATCGTTGACGTCGACTCTGGCGACGTTCGCCAGCTCATCACGCCGCGGGAGATCGCCAAGAAGATCCCCTTCGGAACTGCCCAGGTGTTCGGCGGGAGCTGGAGTCCGGACGGTGAGTCCGTGGGCCTTGACATCATGCGAGCCCTCCCTTGGTTGGAGCCGTCCGGATCCTTCGATCTCCGTGACGGGAGCTTCGAGCCGGGTTCGTTCGACGCGTGGTCGTACCACGAACTGAGCCGATGGCATCACATCGAGTCCGACGGCTACGCGCGGGCCGTAGCTCGATTCGAGGAAGTCAGCTGCGACGAGGCTATTGCGGCACTGAAGGCGCTGGCGCCGCGCTATCTGCACGCCCCAAGGCGCGCCCCGGGCGTCATCTTTGGCTTTGCCGCGGGTGACGTGCCTCTTCGACGCATTGACGGGGCGAGCGGGACGGTAAGGTCGATGGACGCACTGCCCATCAGTGAACACTGCAACTACCGAATCGATCCGCTCGGGACTTGGGTCGTGCCCTTCCCGACTCGTGAGAGGCCGAACCCCTCTCTCGTCAGCGGGCTGACCGGGGAAGTCGTGGATGTGCCCGAAGGGTGGGAAGCGAGCCGCTCGTCGCTGCATGACATGATCGTGCGAGACGACGCGATCTTTGTCTCCCGTCGCCGGGCGGGGACGAAGGACTACGAAGTCGAGTGGGCCTGGCTTCGCGATGGAGCCCTCGACGACGTCCACCCAGTCGTCGACTCCTACGAGATCATCGACCTTGACGGCGACCGCATGGTGGCAGTGTCCAGGGCGCGGCGAACCCTTGAACTTCTGGATCGCAGCGGCGAGATCATTCGAACGCTGCGCGCACCCGCGATGGAGGTGGAGTAGCGATGCACTCTCCCATGAAAGCCGGTCGTCGGCGCTTGGGCTACCTCGTCTGGTTAGAGGCCCGCG
>CALHGQ010000625.1 GCA_938030175.1 uncultured bacterium
CCCACCGTCACCTCCTCCCCCTCCATGTCCCAAAGCCTCGTCGACACCTCGGCCAAGAACGCCGATAAGAACGAGGGTGCCTCCCAGGCGGGGACGGTGCTCATCGACGCCGGCGAGCTGGAGTTCCCGGAGTCCGAAAAGACGCGCATTACCCGCGCGCTCGATCGTAAGGGGTCGGCGTCGGTGGGGAACGTCTGGGGCGGTGCCCAGGGATTTGTGGCTGCGCAGCTCATTCGCAGCGGCCGGCGGCCGATTGTCGCCCTCGCCTCCACCGACGGCGAGGCCGAGTCCTTTGCGTACGACCTCGCGGCGTTCGGCGTGGACAGCACCCAGTTTCCGGCGCGGGAGGCAGGGGCGCGCAAGGGGCAGGCGGACGCTTCCTCCGTGCGGCGACGGCTCCAGATGGCCCAGGCCCTCGCGGGCCCGGCGAAGGATCGCCCGCGGGTGATCGTCGCGTCGGTGCTGTCGCTGCTCCAGCCGGTGCCGCGGCTCAAGGACCTCCAGGCGGAGTTCGTCTCACTCAAGGTCGGCGACGTCCTCGACGTGCAGGCTCTCCTGCAGCGGTTGATGCGCGCCAACTACACGCGCGAGCCCCTCGCTGAGATGGCCGGGCACGTCAGCCTGCGCGGGGACATCCTCGACATCTTTCCGTTCGCAAGTGAAGAGCCACTGCGCATCGAGATGTTCGAGGAGGAGATCGAGAGCCTGCGAACCTTCGATCCCGTGGAACAGCGCTCGACCGCCAAGCACGATGAGATCGAGGTCTGCCTCGCGAGCGATTCGGGAACGCTGGAGGACGGTGACGGGACGCCGGTGATCGACCTAATGCCGGAGGACGCGCTCGTCATCCGGCTCGAGCCCCTGCGGGTCGAAGAGAAGGCATCGTCTCTCCAGATCCAGTCGCCCCTGTACGAGCGCGCGCTGCGCGTACTGGAGAAGGGCCTGAGCCGTCGCAAGATCCTCGACCTGCAGAGCCTGCCCGGGGAGGACCTCTCCCTCGACACGCGCTCCGTCCAAGGCCTCAGCTCGGGCGTCAACGCCGCGGCGCCGGAGCTCAGCCAGCTCTCCGAGTCCGGCACGCGCGTCATCATTGCATGCCTCACGGACGCGGAGCGCGATCGCATGGGCGCGCAGTTCGAGAAGGCGGGCTTCACCGGGCTGGAGCTGCGCGTGGGCTACGTCAGTCGCGGTTTCCGCGCGCCCCCCTGGAAGCTGCTGATCGTGGGCAGCCACGAGCTGAAGGGCACCCTGGGCGCGCGCCAGAAGAAGTCGTCCCGCGCGCACCAGCACAAGGTCAAGGCACTCCAAAGCTTCTTCGAGCTGCGCAACGGCGACCTCGTCGTCCACGCGGTTCACGGGCTGAGTCGCTACCGCGGCCTCAAGCGCATGGAGCGCGGGACCGGCGAGGAGGAACACCTACACCTGGAGTTCGCGGGCGAGGTTTCACTCTACGTCCCCGCCAGCCGGATCGACATGGTCCAGCGCTACATCGGCGCGGGCGGCGCGGGGCTCGCCCTCGACAAGATCGGCGGGCAGGCATTCCGAAAGCGCAAGGAGAAGGTAGAGCAGGGACTCTTCGATCTCGCGTCAGAGCTGATCGAAGTTCAGGCGAAGCGCCAGCTCCGCAAGCGCGAAGCTTGGGCGGGCGAGCCAGAGCTCGTGCAGCAGTTCCTGGACGAGTTCCCGTACGACGACACGGCGGACCAGGCCGAAGTCACCGTCGAGATGGCGAAGGACCTCGCGTCGGAGCGCCCCATGGATCGACTGCTCTGCGGCGACGTGGGCTTCGGCAAGACCGAGATGGCGGTGCGTGCCGCGTTCCGAGTCGTCGCTGGCGGCGGACAAGTCGCCGTGCTCGTCCCGACGACCATCCTCGCCGAGCAGCACTTGCACACGTTCAGGACGCGCATGGCGGACTTCCCCATGACCGTGCGCGGCCTGTCGCGCTACACGACGCCCAAGGAGAAGAAGGAGACGGTCGCGGGACTCGCGTCCGGCGGCGTGGACGTCGTGATCGGAACCCACCGGATCCTCGGTAAGGACGTCAAGTTCAAGAACCTCGGCATGGTGGTGATCGACGAGGAGCAGCGCTTCGGTGTGACGCACAAGGAGCACTTCAAGAAGCTCCGCGCCAACGTCGACATGCTGACCCTCACCGCGACGCCGATTCCGCGGACGCTGCACATGTCGCTGTCGGGCATCCGAGACATCTCGGCCCTGAACGAGGCGCCGCCGGGCCGCCAAGAAATCGACACCGTGCTCGGCTACCGCGAGGACGACGAGACGATCACCGAGGCCTTCCAGCGCGAGCTCAACCGCGGCGGGCAGATCTTCTTCCTGCACAACCGCGTCACCTCCATCGAGCAAACGGCGGCTCGCCTGCGCACCCTAGTGCCCGAGGCACGCTTTGCCATTGGCCACGGCCAGATGCCCGCCGCCGACCTGCGCAAGGTCATGGAGTCCTTCCGCCGCGGCGAAGTGGACGTCCTCGTGGCGACCACCATCATCGAGAACGGTGTCGACGTGCCGACCGCCAACACGATCATGGTCGACGACGCCGACCACTTCGGCCTCGCCGAGCTGCACCAGCTCCGCGGGCGCGTAGGTCGCGGGAGCGTCAAGGCCTTCTGCTACCTGCTCGTCGAAAAGCACAAGCCCCTGAAGAGCCAGGCCCGCGATCGCCTCAAAGCCCTGGAGGAAATGAACCACCTTGGCGCGGGCTTCGGCATCGCCGTCAAGGACCTCGAGCTCCGCGGCGCGGGCAACGTCCTCGGCCCCCAGCAGTCCGGCCACATCGCCGCCATCGGCTACGACATGTACTGTCGCCTCCTGAAGCTCACCGTCGAGCGCCTGGCGTCCGGCGAAGCCGCCGATCGCCAGAAGCCGCGATTCGAGGAAACCGAAGCCGGCTGCGAACTCGAGGTGGGCCTGCGCGCGTTCCTTCCGGAGGAGTGGATCAGCAAGTCCGACGAGCGACTCGACGCCCTCCGTGCGCTGTCCCAGTCGGAGCACAGTGAGCAGCTCAAGGACACGTTCCAAGGTCTCGTCGACCGCTACGGCCGCCCCCCCGCCGAAGCCAAGGAGCTCCACCGCCTCTTCAGCCTCAAGCTGCCCATGGACGCCGCGGGCATCCGCCACATCGCGTGGCACGAGGACCGCTACGTCATCCAGTACACCGACGCCGTCGCCTTCGAGCACCTGTTCGCCGGTGGCGCCGCCGCCGCCGGCAAGGGCCGCATCGACCTGCGCCGCATCAAGCCCGGCGTTGCGCACCTCGTGCTCCCCGCCCACCTACATGGCAAGCCGGCGAAGGCAGTGTCGTGGCTCGAGAAGATCGCGGCGGCCTAGGTCGCCGCGGGACGGACTCGCTGGGCCTAAATGGCTGAGTCTGCTGGCTGGGCCCGCTGGCTGAGTCCGCTGGCTGAGTCCGCTGGCTGGGCCCGCTGGCTGGGTCTGCTGGCTGGGACGACTCCAATTCCCACAGCTAGGCTCCGAGCCTCTGAAGCGCTTCGATCGCCGGCACCACGGGTGCGCGTCCCGGTGGACTGCATCCACCCGGACGGCCCTCGCATGACCCACGGGTTCGGGCCCGATCCTGCCCGGTACCCGTAGCTAAGGGCGCGGCGCCACGATGGAGAGGTATTTGCTCCAGGGTCCGACAGCCGACTGGTAGCGGCGCGCCATGACCCGTGAGGCCTGGGCGAGGTGAGCGAGATCGTGGACCGTCCACGCGGAGAGCATCTGGTCCAGCCTCACGGAACCAAACTCTGGGTGCACGCCGCATCGCTCCAGCTCCGCAGGACCCAGGTCCATGGCCCGAAGTTCACGGAGGCTCGCCGCCCGGCAAGCCGCAAACTCATCGAGTAGGTCCGCCATGGACTTCCCTTCGCTCGTGGTTTCCTGGGCATGCCTATCGAACGGTTCGAATTCGGCCGCGGCGCCACCGAGCAGGATCTGCCGCGTGCGCGGGATCCAGTCCGTCTTCTCGCCGTGGATCAAGTGGCCGACGATGTCGAAGGGACTCCAGGTCCCGGGCCCTTCGTTAGAGCGCACCCATTCGCGGGGAAGCCCACGGAGCCAAGCGTCGAGCAGAGCAGGCGTTCGCTCCAAGTGCAGGATCGAATCATCGAGACAGAACGTCATGGGACGATTCTAGCGGGCGTGATCCTCACCAGTTCAGCCGAAGGGTTCGCAGCACGTGATCTTGCAGAGCCTTCGGAACGCCTAGGTCCGTCGCAAGCCCCTCCCAACAGGCGAACGCATCGCAGACCTCGGACAGGATCTGCTTGTCGCGGGATCGCGGAAGGTCGGCGTACTCGGCCAAGGCCTTGAGATCGGCCCGATCAAAGCCGTTCGTCTTGCCGCCGATACTGAGCTGGTGGTTGCGGGTGAAGTCGCTGCCTTCTGAGTGGCAAAGGTCGTAGGCGGGTGAGAGGGTCCATTGGCCGCGGCGGTCCATCATGAAGGCGAAGTTCTTGACGTGGTCGTCTTGGTTGCACCCAACAAGATTGAACACCACCCGGCGAAACTGCTGCTCCATCTCGGGCTGCGGGACGCCGAGCTGCTTCATGGCGAGGAACAGCTGCTCGTAGGAATGGCGACCGCTCTCGTAGTAGTCGAGGTGGGCAGCGGCGCCGAACGACTGCATGAACCTCTTTCCGCCAGAGGGCTCCCGATCGAAGCGCCGCGTCATGAAGTGCCGCCTGCCGTTCTCTTCCAAGAGAACACACTCGGCCATCTCGATTCCGCACTGCTGCGCGATCTCGGAATAGGAGTACTCGAGCACGCCATAGCCCGCCGGGTCCGCGACGCCCCAATCGCCGTTGAACTCCACGCCGTCAAACTTGATCAGCCAGTGCTCGAACTCTGGGGGAAGCTGAAGCTGGCCTGAGCGAACCTCCTTCGTGATCGGGTTGTAGGCGATCACGGCCTTGGCCCTTGCGCCCCCAGCCGAGGCGCCCACGCGCAGAATATCAAGCAGCGCCTCTTCCCCTCCGTCGCGGGTCAACTGCGTATCGAGGGCCTCCTTCCTTGCGAACGCAAGAGACGCCAACTCGACCAGCTCGGCAATCTCTAGCGCCTTGCCGGGCTGATCGACAAGGCCCGTCGAAGGCTCGAACTCCAGCGCTCCCATCCCTCGCACCCCGGTCGCGCACAGACGGTCCACCGCATTGAATTCCCGAGCGTCGCGGCCAGTGCGCGCCAGCCAAACGTCGATGAGGCTGTTGCCGTAGCGGTCCGGCAAGCTATCCGCGAGCAGACCCGGTAGACCGTGGAAAGAACGCGCCGGTAGCCCTGGAAACTGATAGAGCCGATGGGCCTTCACGGGCATGGTCAAGGGCGCGAGTTCGATGCCAGCGGCCGCGAACTCGGGGTCGAATTCAAAGCGCGCAAAGCGCTCATCGCGATCCATCGACACGTAGCCAATGGCGGTCCCCCACAGCTTGACGGTGGCCGTTGTCACGACTGCTCATCTCCCCAACGAAACGCCTGGTCAGCCTCGGACCCATCCCGCGCTGAACGGGACCGCTTGCCGCCCAAGGCCTCCGCCATTGGCGACGCGTAGATCTCGGGCAGGAGTCCGTCGATCGAAGCCTCCATCCCCAGCGCCTTGAGCAACTTGATCCAGGACCCGAGCTGGCTGTCGCTGCCGTCCTCGATCCTGCGAACCGTGGCCACCCCGAGCCCGGATGCCTCCGCCAAGGCGTCCTGGGTCATGCCCTGCCTCTTGCGCACCCTCGCAAGGCGCTCCCCGAGCTCTTCGAGGATGGCGGCCTGGGGCGTCAGCGTGTCGATCTTCATTCAATCATTATCGATCATATTCAGCGTCATTCACGACAGAATCAATCACATTTGATAGCTCATTGCGCAATAGCGCAGATAGAGTCACGGAATCGATAACAAAAGATCGATATGTGCCTAAATTGGTTCCAAAGATATCATATTTGATCGCTCCAGGTCACATGCATGCCCGCACGGCATGCGGCCCAAGGACAAAGCCCGGGGGTGCGCTGGGTGCTGCTAGGAAGCGCCGAGCAACCCACCCACGCGTGCGATGGCCCCGAGCACCGAATCGATGGGCTCGGCCGCGTAGCAGAGGCGCATAAAGCCGGGCTCGGCGATGCGGCAGGCGGAGCCGGGCGTGATATTGACGTTCACCTCGTCGAGGATCCGTTGCCACAGCGCGTGCTCGGCTTCCCACGTTGGCTGATCGAGGAAGCGGCGCATGTCGCACAGGACAAAGATGCCAGCCTCGGCGGGCACGATCGGGATGCCCGTCGCGTCGAGCGCGGCGGAGACGCGCGCGTAGGTCGAGCCAAGGACCTCGCGCAGCTCGGCACAGTAGGTGTCCACCCAGGCGTCGTCGGAGATCATCTGCCCCAAGATCCACTGGGTGTGGCCGGAGACAGCCCCCCAATAGGCGAGTCCGTTGACCGCCGCCAGGAGCGCTTCGTTCTCGCTGACGAGGACGCCGCAGCGCAGCCCGCTCGCACCGAAGTCCTTGCTGAACGCCCACACGATGTGCACGAACTCGCCGAGGGTCGGGCGCACGGACGCGGCGCTCGTAAAGGGCGTCTCTCCAAAGACGGACAGCGCGTAGATCTCGTCGAAG
>CALHGQ010000626.1 GCA_938030175.1 uncultured bacterium
GCCTACGCGTTGGGCGCTTTGCCTAAGCGAAGGACCTGCTCCAGGTGAGCCCGGAGCGGGAAGATCTGGACGGCCTCGACGAAGTCCCCCAGGCGCACGAGGCGGAAGTCCATGATCCCCTCGAAGGGCTCTCCCTCGGCGGGCAACTCGTAGCGGCACTCCCAGACCTCCCCCCCACGGAGAGCGATCTTCGCATCCGCCCTCGGGTACTGCCTGAGAATCCGCTCGAGGAAGTCCTGGTTCATCATCTCGGTGATCGGAACCTCGACCCGCACTTGCGCCATCACGGAGTGCTCCTCCTCCTTGTCGATGGCCACCATGTCGAGCTCGAAGAAGGTGCGATCTTCCGTGTCGAAAGTCCTGACGGTGTAGTCGAACCAGAAGTTGAAGGGCTCTGTGGACCTGCCCGAATGGGCCACGCTGTAGGTCCGAGCGACGTGTCGAACTAGCGACTCCACCCCGCGATCTGGGTCGTTGCGAAAATCGAGGAACCGCAGGTCTGCGAGGGACTCTGGAATCTCGCAGTCCTCAAGGAGCACCGGAAGGATGAAGCCCCGCTTGGCTGCACTCTCGCTCGCCAAGGCCACCTCCAGCTCGAGGCGAACCCAGTCGGAGGCGAGCGCGTCCCTTGAGAGCAGGATGCAAAAGAACGATGCCTTCTCGATCGCCGCCACGATCTCATCGCTCAACCGGTCACCCGGCCGAATCCGGTAGTTGTCCTTCCAGAGTTTGACGCCCTCGACCAAAAGCGCCTTGGCCAGTTGGCTAGCGATCGCTTGATCCGCCGAGCTGTACGAGAGGAAAAACGTCATCCACCCCCATTAACGGCGAGCGCTCTCTGTCCCGCCACCAATTGTAAGAACCCGCAAGCGTCCCCCTTCGAGCGAAGCTCGCGCAAGCGCAGGGTGCGGGACCGCCGCTCGCTCGCCGCAGGGGTCCCAAATATGGGACCCAGCCACTGCGACAGGGGCGTCGTTCGATCTCGCCACTTATGCCGTACATTTGGCGGACGCACGTCAGACATCACGTTATCGCATGCGTCTCGGAGCGCGGACTCATTGGTATCGCAGCCGACCCGCCCCCCCCTACTCGCCCCATGAAACTCACTTCCCTCCAGCGCGCCTTCGATCACGGCGACATCGACGCCGTCCGACGCATTTTCTTCAGCCTCAGCGAAGAAGAGCGAAGGCTCCTGCGGCAGCAGCTGGGTGACCGCTCCTACCGGTTGCTCAAGGGGTCGACACAAACACGGAGTCGGGGTGAGCGCCGGGGTCGAGTCATCCTGCTGCACGGCATCATGGGCGCCAACCTCGACGTACAGAAGCGAGGATCCCAGGACAGAGTCTGGGTCAAACTTCGGCGCATCAACCAAGGCCGCCTCCGCGACCTCGCCCTCGATGCCGTCGGAGAGCCCAAGAGCGACGAGGTCAAGGTCTTCACGGCGGGTCAGAATGCGAAGTACTACATGCCCACCTTCGTGGAGCTCGCCAAGCAATGGCATGTGCGCCCCTTCGCATACGACTGGCGGCTCGACATCCGCAAGAGCGCAGACAGGCTGGCCGCACTTGTCCAGAGCTTCAGCGCGGGCGGCCCCGTCCACTTCGTTGCGCATTCCATGGGCGGCCTCGTGGTTCGATCCTTCATCCAACGCCACCCGAACCTTTGGCGCTCGTGCATCGACCCCAACGGTCTTCAGTCAGGCGGGCGTCTCGTGCAACTGGGGACCCCGAACCACGGCGCGTTCGTGATTCCACGAGTGTTCCTCGGTCAGGAGGGCGTGATCCGAAAGCTCGCTTTGTTCGACTTCAAGCACAAGCTAGACAAGGTACTCGCGATCACCGACACGTTCCCTGGCACCTACCAAATGATGCCAGCACACTGGCACCCCGACAGTCACAGGGACTTTTACCGAGCGAGCGCCTGGGGCGGACACCCGCTCCAACAGGCCAACCTCGACGACGCGCGCCAATTCCAAGATGAGATCAAGGGCGTCGTGGATCCGGAGCGTTTCCTGTACGTCGCGGGATGCAGCAAGCGAACTCCGGTCAAGGCGGAGCGCCACTCCCGCGACATCTGGCGCTACAAGTGGACGCGCCAGGGAGACGGGCGTGTGTCCCACCGGCTTGGGCTGCTCGACGACGTGCCCACTTGGTTCGTCCACGAAGACCATGGCGACCTAACGATTAACAAGCGCGTGCTCAGGGCGTTGCACGATCTCTTGGGCCAAGGCAGCACCGAGTCGCTGACGGGATCACCCCCACTGAAGCGCGGCGACGAGGACGAGCCCGACGTGTTCGAAGCACGACCTGACGTTGTCCCGGCGGGTCTCGAGGAACTGGTCAAGAAGCACGCGGGCGGGTCCCGTGCCAGCAAGAGCGGACGAGGGGAGCCAGAGGAGGCGCTCCACCTCACGGCCTTCGAAGAAGCGCGGATGGAAGCGTTGATCCTGACCGGCGACGCCGAGGGCCAGGGAGAGGACAGTGGGGAGCCCGAGGGCGTCGACGCGCGCACGCTCAAGGTCGAGGTTGTATGGGGCGACATCACTAAAGTCGACGCCGACGCGTATGCCGTCGGACACTACGAAGGAATCGAACCACAGAACGCCCTCAAGGCCATCGACGTTGCACTGTCGGGATGCGGTTGGGATGACCGCGACCAGCAGATTCTTCGCAGGCAAGAAGCACGGGGGAATCTCAGCGGCGCCGAGGGACGAGTGACCTTCTTTCCCTGGGGCGACTCGGCGGTCGTAGTGGTGGGTATGGGTCAGCCCGGCACGTTCACGATGGATACCCTACGCGCGATCTCCCACCAGCTGGCTTGGTCTGTGGCAGAGCTCCCCCACACGACCGAGGTTGCCTGCGTCCTCATCGGCTCTGGTGAGGGGACGCTCAACGTCGCAGAGGCCGTCGAGGGGCTAGTGCAAGGTATCGGCGACTTCGTGAGCAGCGGCGACTCCTCGGGAGAGATCAAGTGCCTGCGAATCGTCGAAGTCGACCGTCGCCGCGCCTCAGAGATCCAACGGGCCATGGCAAACGTCGCCGCGTCGCCGCCAGCAGGCCTTCACATCGACCTCGAACCACAGTACCTCTTGGGGGTGGGCGGACGAGTCCGATCGGAAGACCTCCTCCGTGAAATGCTGCGGATCTCGACCAGCCGAGACGGCGAGCTCCTCTCCAACTCAAACGGAGAAGCTCTGGGCCAGCTCCTCACCAGGATTCGCAGGAGCGACACCGAGGCTGCCGATGCGCTCGCGAACGCGCTCGCGAGCAGCGCGCGCGCGGCCCATTCCCATCACCAGGATGAAGGCGATGGCGACACGACGAGCCCCGTTCCGATTCGTATGTCATTCTCACGGGACGTATCTGGCATGCGGGCGTCGGCCATCTCCGAGTTCACGACGGTAGCTGAGCGCCTCCTCGCCTTCGACCCGCGCATCCTCGACGAGCTCCTCGATCGTGTCGAGCTCGCGGAGGAGGCCTCTGTCCTCGAGTACGCGTCGGTCCTGACGCGGCTTCTGCTTCCGAGAGAGTTCCGGCAGTGGATCGGCCAGTCTGGAGGGCGTCCCGTGGTGTTCGAGGTGGATCGCGCCATGGCTGAAATCCCATGGGAGACTCTCCACCGCGAGCACCAGGGACAAGAGTCGGCGTTCCTAGCACTCCGCGTTCCAGTTTCGCGTCAGATTCGCACGACCTACTCACCCGCGCCGAGCCTCGGCGGTCGCCGAGACGGGATACGCAGGGCCCTGGTGGTCGGCGATCCAGGAGACCCGAGCCAGCACGACGACCTGCCAGGAGCCAGGCGTGAGGCGATCATCGTCTCCCAAGCCCTCGCCCGTGCGGGGGTGCAGGTCACACTCCTGATCGGCTCGCCCAAGGCAAGGCATAGACAGCCCCGAAGCTTACGAGTCGACGTCCGGCCGGCGTCGCGGGTGGAACTCATGGGCGAGCTTCTGCGGGGCAACTACGATCTCTTGCACTACGCCGGGCATGGTGACTTCGATCCAGCACAACCCGGTCGAGCGGGCTGGCTCTTCTCCGGCGGGCTATTCACCGGGGCCGAGCTCTCCCAAGTGGACGAGATACCTCCACTCGTCGTGGCCAACGCGTGCCTGAGCGCACGCACCGCCGTTCAGGACGGCGAGGCCAACGCCGCGTCGCGTCGTCGCGAGACCGCCCTTGTCGCTAGCCTAGCCGACGAATTCTTCAGGCGAGGTGCGCGACACTACATCGGAACCGCGTGGACCGTGGATGATGAAGGCGCCATCGAGTTCGCCAAGACCCTCTACGACACGTTGCTCGACCGTCCAGGAGCCACGGTCGGCGAGGCCGTCCTCCGCGGACGCCAGAAGCTCTTCGAGCGAAAGGATGACTTCGGACAGCTTTGGGCCGCTTATCAGCACTATGGGGACCCCAACGGCGGTCTAGGCGTATGACACTGAGAGAAACGTTCGACCCGGCGAGGCGCTCAGCACGCAGTACGAAAGACCATGGCCCTCCGCCGCTCTCGCAGACGGCTCATCGGCCCCTCCTTACGACGACACCAAGTCCCACTGCGGCGTTCGTCAGTGCGCGGACCGACGAGCTCTGGCTCGAACGAAACGCCATCTCCTCTGCTGTCGCGTCGACGGGCGTCATTCCCCTCGTCTTCGACGGAGCGCTCAACAAGCTCGCTGACGATGCCCTAGAGAGCACAGGGCCGCTGGCCCCGTCCAGCGAGAACGACGAACGGGCGGGTAAGAACCCAAGGCCTGATAGCCGGACCTCGGGGAAGCGTTCTCTACGGGATCAGATCGACAGCCTCCTCGACGCGGCCGACTTCTTCGTCGGGATCTACTCTCGCACAAGTGGGCTTCAGGAGTACGCGATCGGTTGGCTGACCTGGGTCGAGTATGAGCTGTACCGATTCCTGATGCGGCAGCTCTGCCTGGGTGGTCACGGGCTACGAAAGGCTGGCGACGCGTCCGCGCATTTCCATCCGTGGTGCCCCTTGGAGGAGTCGGAGGTCGAAACGCTCAACGGGTACATGCGCAGCAAAGAGCGGATCGAGTGGCTCCGATCCGCCTTGCAGCGCGCGGCGCTCGGAAACGACGACAGCGAATCGCTACGCGTTCGGCGCGTGCTCGAGAGCAGGACCTTGCTCTTTCAGAAGAGATCAAGGGACGGCGGTACGCAGCTCACCTACGATCTCCAGGAGTTTCTGCTGCCGATCCGTGGTCATCTACGCGAAGTCCGAACCACCCTTCGCGAAGCGCCCGGGCGTCTGAACAACCGTGGAGACTTTCACTACTTTCCAGCCCACGCGAGGCTGTTTCAAGCGGTACGTGGTTGCCTCCACGGCTTGACGGGAGGGAAGGCGAGGGACCCGCACGCGCAGCTCCTCAAGATCCATATCGTGCAAGGACCAAGCGGAAAGCGAACGCCCGGCATTCTCTATCCAGTCCTACGCGAGATCTTCCAACGCGGCCTCTCGATCTGCGCTGCCTTCGTGGGCTGCTCACCGACGGACTCAAGCGCAGGAGGCATCACCTGCTACGTCACATCATCGAGGCCTAGCTTCGATCCGGAGTCCGAGAGCAAGAAGCTGCAGAGTCGTCTCAGCGCTCTCTTCTTGCAAGCTTCGAAGATCGAGGTCAACGTGGAGCTCGAAGACCGTGCCGGCCGGATCGAAACGAACCGTGTTGCCGAAGGAAGAGCCAGCCTCTACCGCATCAGTCTGCTGGACTCCCCTGGTGCTCTTTGGTCCGTTTGCACACTCGTTGCCTCGTACGGAGGGAGTATCTCTTTCCTCTGCCTCAACCCGCCCGACGATTCGGTCTCGCTGGGTCCAAAGTCCATCGCAGAACCCAGGCCGGCCGCGAGCGAACTCCTCCTCGACCTGGGAGACAAGTGGCTCCCTAAAGAGGGCGAGGACGAATCAGAGGACGAGGAGGCACACGACCTGGCAACGTTCGAGTACCAGCTCCAATCGCTCCACGCCGTGCACGCCGTTCATTAACCGGCCTTCCTCTCAAGCCCCCGAAGGATCAGCTCCACCAATCGGATCGCGTTCCCGCTCGTGGCGAGCTCCAGATTCTCCTCGTCGTTCAGACCGTTGTTGAGCGCCAGGGCCAATCCTTGCTCTCCGATAACGCCCAACTCATCTGCGAGTTCCTCGGGTGACTTCATCTCGATGCCGGCATCCGTGTGCATGGCCAGAACTTCGTCGTAGAAGGCTGCGCGGTCCTTGCGCTCACCGCCAATCTGCTCCGTGCCTTTGACCCACGCGGTGGTCATCTCCTCGCGAGGCTCGCCCCGCAGCTCGAGTGGATGCCCATCCTCGGATGCGTGCTAGCTCACAGGCATTCTCGACGCCGTACGCTCAGGTGCGCCCATCAACTCCTCGAAGAGGAAGCGGGCAAGGTTCGACGCAAGCTTGGACTCGGGGTCGAAGCAGATAGCGATGTGGAGTGGGATCATGTTGGGTGTAGCTACCTCACGAACGGTGGTTCCGTTGCTGAACGCCGACTCAGTGATGAACAGTCGTCGTGCCGACACTCGGGGAGTGGGGCCACGGCAGCCTGGAGCTCTACTAGCGCTGGGGAGCTCGTCTGCTGGCACATCATGCCAGCGAGTCATTGGCTAGTTGCGAGCGATAGACTGAGGTCAGAAGCTGATGCTCAATTCTTGCTCACACTAGAGGGGACGCACCACCCGAAAGCCCACCCCGTCATTCCGGTTCGACGGGCGAGTCCAGTATCGCTGCGCAGAGCGGCAATTGCTGGAGCCGTAACTGGCCGAACCACCGCGAAGAACACGCATGTTTCCGGTGCTCGGCCCAACAGGGTCATTCACGTCTAGTTCGTCGTACGGGCCGTACCAGTCATTGCACCACTCCCAGACGTTCCCGTGCATATCGAACAGACCCCACGCATTCGGCTGGAGCCGCGCCACGGCTTGAGCTGTCCCCCTACTGAACCAAGCTACCCTCTTGAGGTCTTCCTTCGAGTCGCCAGTATGAAAGCGCGTCGTTGTTCCTGCTCGACAGGCGTACTCCCACTCCGCCTCGGTGGGTAGGCGACAACCCGGGAATCGAGAAGAAAGCCATCGACAGAAAGCACGGGCTTCGAACCAAGAAACGCGGCGGACGGGTAGATGCTTCTCCCCCTCCGGAACGGCACGATGGATATCGAAATCCGCGAACTGCCCCTCACTGATCACGGCAGCGCTCATCTGGAAGCTCCGATTGATGGAAACATCGCGCTCTACCTCGTTTCGATCCCTTCCTTCCTGAGCCAGCGGGGAGCCCATCGTGAACTCCCCTTCCATGATTACACGCCAATTGGCGATACCCTCAACACCAGG
>CALHGQ010000627.1 GCA_938030175.1 uncultured bacterium
TCCCCCGATCCGCTGGCGAACTCCCGGCGGAATCGCCACACCGCGGGAGCGGATCTGCGCTCCACGATGGCGTCGCGCATCCACGCATGGGCACGCACGTCTCGCCAACCGGGCGCTTGATGCTCCACACGAGCGAACGCGCTCGCGGCGCTCACCATGTCATCGGCGTCCAGGTACATCATGCCGAGTTCGTACCAGGGCTCCGGATTGAACGGGTCGAGTGCGCCCGCTTCGCGGAAGGCCTCGCGGGCCTTCTTGAACTGTCGTCCCGCGAGCAGGTTCCGACCGTCCCGCATCTGCCGCTCGGCCGGCGGGAACACCGGTCGGTTGCGCACGAGGACGAGCTCGGCGCCCTCGGGCAGCGGCAGCGGAGCATGCTCCGGCTCCAGCTGCGTTCCATCCTCCAGACGGACGGTGGCGCGAACCAACGGCTCGCCCTGGCGAACCCGGGTGGACCGTCGGGCCCAGTCGTCCGCACGGCGTTGTTCTCCAACCCGTCGCCAGTTGGACGCCACCGAGTCTGCGTGCATGGCGGCAGAGGGTCCGTCTCCTCGCCAACGGGCCAGCTCGAACAGCCTGGACTCCGCTTGCGCGACGAGCTCCCACTCCATGGTCGCTCGCGCTCGACCCACACACTCACGTAGACGGGACTCCGCTTCGGCGATGCGCCCCGCGCCGAACTGCAACCGGCCGAGACGCAGCGCGAGTTCCGCACGTCCCTCGTCGGTCATGCCTGGCGCACGAAGCGCGTTCTCCAGCGTGGAGATGGCGTCGTCGTAGGCGCCATCGGCCTCGAGTTCGTCGATGGCAACGAGCGTGTCATCGGTGCCCCCCGTCTGGGTGGGACGGAACCAGGTGAACAGCAGCGACTTGTCCTGCTTCTCCTCGGCGACCCAACGTGCGACGGCGTACAGCGTTGTCTGACGCTCCGCGCTCATCTGTTGCTCGAGCAGCTCCATCCATCCTGGGAACCACCGAAGCAGATTGTCGTTGTGGGTGGCGCAGATCTGCGCGAAGCGCTCCGGATTTCGCGTCCGCAACGCTTCTTCGAGTTCCTTCAGCACCGCGTCCGGCCCTGGGCCAAACACGCCACCTACCAGCCTGGACCAAAAGGACACGCACACTCCTCGTGCGCGACGAGCGGAGCTCACCGACACAGGACTACATCGGCAGCATCACGTGATGAGTGAGCGCAACCTGTCAGCAGTACAGACATTTCCTGCAGTTGCGGACGGGGTGTCCGTCCCTACGGAACAAACAGGCGGAAGGTCTTCCAGTCTGCTCGCGAATCGGCACGAATGGCGGACAACGCCGCGTTCCACGCGCTCTCCACGCCACCATCCGGCGTACGGTGCTCATGGAACACCGTGGAGAACCGGCGCGCGACATCATCGTCGATGGTGCGCGTCGTCGCGATCACAGCCTCACTCCCCGCATGGGTGAACGCCTGGGCGAGCCCGAAGGTGGATCCACCGGGCCGTGGCGTCACCGCCGTCTCGCACCCAGCGAGCACGACCAGATTCGGAGCACTCTCCAGCGCCAACACATCGGCGATCCGCAAGGAGGTGCTCTCAGCCAGCGCCAATCGTGCATCCCAGGTGTCGTCACCGAGTTCTCCGTGTCCAGCGTAGTGGAACACCGCGGTCGCAGGGTCTTCCAGAGCAGCCAGAACCGCTTCACGGGTGGCATCACGACCGACGAGCAACTGCACATCCAGTCCGTGCCCCCGCAACAGCCTCGCGACGTCCTCCGCCTCACGCCGTGCAGACGGGAGGTTGCGCTGCGGATCCGCCACGATGAGCGCATGTCCGCCTCGGATCCGTTCTGGACGGGACGGCGCGTCCAGTGACCACACCACCGGACGCTCGCCCACCCACGGCATGGTCGCGTGAGGATCCGCGGCGTCGCTCCGGGCAGACGGGAGCAGGACCCAACGGGACTGCCTCCAGGCCGCTACGTCGAGCGTTTCCCAGAGCTGCTCGGGTTCGGACGCGCGAGCCACACGCACCACACCTCGTCCGGATCCGATGGCCAACCAGTCCGTGCCGGTCTGTGCGATGGCGACCAGGACATCTCCTGGCCTGGGCTCTCGACCCTCCATCGATGTGGACACCAACGTCATGCCGGAGTCCAACACCTCGCTGGTCTCCCGTTGAAGTCGGTCCAGACGCGAACGCAACTCGGGACGTTGAGCTTGCGGGACCTGGTCCACCCGGCGCTGCAGGGATTCCCTCTCGCTCCTCAGCTCAGAGTAGCGCCGAAGCGAGCCCTCCCAGACGGCCGCCGTAGCTGTGTCGAACGCTTCGACCTGCTCGGGAACGCGAATGGTGGACAGGTATTGGCGGCGGAAGCGGCGCAGGACCTCCATGGCACCGTGGAGGTCCCCACGAGCGAGCCGCACCTCCGTCTGGTTCATGGCTGCGCGCTGTCGCCGGGCAAGGAAGGCCTCCCGACCGTGGAACATGGGCACGAAGGCCGCATGCTGCACGAACTGCCGATCGGCCTCGGACCACGCGCTGTCCGCCTCTACGAGTCTCCCTTGCGCCATCTGACTTCGCGCGATGCCATCCATGGCTCGCCAACTGGCCGCAAGGTCTCCGACCTCTTTCGAACGATGCGCGAGCTCCGTCCAGATCTGTTCCGCTTCCCGCACGCTTCCCCGGGCCATGGCGAGCCGCGCTCGCGCCTCCTGACGCCAGTGCTCGGTTCGTGACCAGCTCGAGCCGCCCGCCTGCGCCAGCGCCCGTTCCGCGTCATCCAGATCTCCCTTGGCCAGCGCCACCAACGCGAGGTTCACCCACACATCCGGGAGGTGTTCGCCAAGCTTGGGGTTGGCCA
>CALHGQ010000628.1 GCA_938030175.1 uncultured bacterium
CAAGATGCACGCGGACCTTCCCGGAGGCGGCAAGCGCCTGCTCCAGGACACCGAGGGCATTCTCGCGACTTTTGTCCACGGCGAAGCCATCGCACGCGATGGCAAGCTCACCGGCGCGCGGCCGGGGCGCTTAGTACGCAGCAACTAGCGGGTTCGCAGCAGCTAAGTTGCTTGTCGACCAGACTGGCGATTTTTGAGATTCGCCCAGACGCCTACAATGACCATCACGACGTTGCCAACGAAGACCCCCCATCCCGCGGTGGCGGGCAACGCCAGCGACACCAAACAGAGAACAACCCACGACACCGCGAAGACCTTCGCATGAGGCTCGATGGTGAGGGCTGCAAACGACGAGCCAAGCGCAAACAGAACGAGAAGCCAAGCACTGAACTCGGCGTAGCCAGCGTCCTGGCGTAGGGCGACGGCTCCGTGAATGCACAAGATACTGAGGCCCGCGAGCCAGACTCCGACCACCGCGCGATTGTGATGAGTGCTCATCCAACGGCGACGTGTCGCGAAAGCGCCAAGACCTGCGAAGAACAGCGTGGCGACGAGACCGAAGAGCACAACCCCCACGTCTTTGAGCACGGCCCCCGCGGCCCAGAGCACTAGCCAGTAACTCCCGCCTCCTAGAACGACATTCCTGCGAAAGTTGATATGAACGTTCTTATCCGCCTCATGACGAAGCGCTGAGAGATTCGACGCCTCCGACGCGGCTTCCGCCAAACGTTGTTCCACGAGTAGAACGAGATCTTCTGGAGCGGGCGACACCGACGCTAGAAGCTTTTCGGCCACGGAGGGCTGCCCTTGTTCAAGGGCTCTCGAAATTCGCTTTCGGAGCAGCATCTTCTCCCCCTCGAGGGCCGCGGGGTTGCCATCCCATTCGTAGCGAGCAGCGCGATAAAGAACCGCCGCTTCCGCAGACGAAAACTCCGCTGACTCGTGGTCACCAGCGGCCCATGCCTTGTCCGCCACCCGTGCTCGTCTCCGTGCACGGTCGACAAGGTGGTAGCTACTGCGCTGTCGCAAATAGTCTTCAAGCTTGCGTCGGAACGCTTCCGCCGTTGGAGTTCGGGATAGTGGGTCTTCGACGAGTGCGTTCTCTAGTACTGAGGTGAGCTCCGGGGGTATCTCTTGGCCCGCTTCTTCTCGAACACGGCGCACACCCCCTTCGACGCGCCATGGAGCTTTCCCTGTGAGCGCGTGCCATAAACTTGCGGCTAGCAAGTAGACGTCAGTGTGAGGCCCAAGGGCGGCGGTGTTCCCTTCTACTTGCTCCGGCGCCATGTACGCGGGTGTCCCGGCGATCTCTTCATGACGCAAGCGTGGGAGAAAGAACTCGTCCTGGTGAAAGGACGCCGCCAAGCCCCAATCGAGCAAGTATACTTCACCGAATTCCCCCACCATCACGTTCGCCGGTTTGATATCGCGATGGAGAACGCCTCTTTGGTGCGCGAAGGACAGCGCGCGAGTGAGCTGAAGCGCGACGCGCACATGCCATTCAATGGGGTCCTTGTATTGAAGCTCGTTCCAAGAGGCGGGGTCGACGACAACATCATGCCAGGACTTACCTTCGATGCGCTTGAGCACGAGTTGGGGCACGCCCGCCTCGTCCATGACGAGATCATGAAGCGGCACGATGTTAGGATGCTCCAGTGCACCCGTAATATAGGCTTCGCGCATCAACGCGGCGGCGCCTTCCTCACCGGCAAGCGGTCGCTTTACAGCGACACTTCGCTGCAGTGATCGCTGCAGACCCCCAAGAACTTCTGCCTGTCCGCCGGCTCCAAGGGATTCACCAAGCGTCAACCCATGCTCATATTTGTGAACCCAGACGCCTTCGACAGATTCAACGGACGGTGTCGGATCGATCCGAAACGTGTCGTTGGAGGGCACAACCTGCGTTCTAGAGCCGCCACGAGGGGTCGTCTCGTCGCTGTAGTGATCGTCTGCCATCGCTGAGTGGCGTAACGTAACGGTTGCGATAAGGGGCGTCGACTTGTTGTGTCCTCACCTCTCGATTTTGCCGGGTCGAAAGCTAGCCAACGTTGACACTCGTTCTTCGCCCCGCCACGATCGCACCATGAAGAACTTCGCTTTCCTCCTGGCCGGACTTCTTGTTCTGAGCGCGTGCGGCGACGACTCCTCCGCGGATTCTGGCGCCGGCGACGACGCGGAGACGCGGCGCGACACCCAAGGTGGCGACGACACCGGGCCGGGCGATGCCTGCGAAGGTCTCGCCAACGGAGAAGGGCGCTGTGATGGCGAAGCGACGCAGGTATGCATCCGCGGACGCCTGATTCGTCGAGACTGCCGCGATGGTTTCATGTGCGTCGAAGAAGACGATGATGCGGTCTGCGAATGCGACAACGCCATGGACGACGAGTGCCCTCGTGGCTGCTCCGACGACCCGGACTGCGCCGGGTGCACGCCAATGTGCGAGGGCCGCGAATGTGGTGACAACGGATGCGGCGGCGAGTGTGGTGAATGCGGTGACGATGCGCTTTGCACCGAAGACGGAGCGTGCGAAGTCCCCACAGGCCTCTGCAGCAACGAGTGCGAATACGCCGACGACGGAGAATGCGACGACGGGGGCCCGGACTCGGACTTCGACATTTGCGACTACGCGACGGACTG
>CALHGQ010000629.1 GCA_938030175.1 uncultured bacterium
CAAGCCCCGTGCCAGCCGGTGCGCTCCGGCGGGTCAGGCCCTGCCCTTGCCTACCCCAGGGCGCCTTCGATGCCCTGGGCGATCGTCTTCATCCACGAGAGCCAGAGGCTCCCCAGGGCGTGCCCTTTCGAGCGCAGGAGCCCGTGGGTCGGCTTGGCGCCCAAGGCGCTCTCGACCTCATCGAGGAGGTCCTTCTTCGACGTCGTCTCGACGGGGAATCCGGCGATGGCGAACGCGTGGAAGGTGCCGAGGCGATAGCGCCGGAGCAGCATCACGTGTCCCTCGAACCGGCGGAGTCCGTCGAGGTCGATGTCCACCGTGAACTCTTCGCCGGTGAGGAGGTCCGTGACGTCCGGTCCGTGGGGGCTGACCTCGAAGATCGAGACGACGACGTCGCGCCGAGCCTCGTAGCAGCTGAGCTCTCCCGCGCCAACGTCTGGGTGCCCCGCAGCTTTCGAGATCAGTCGCTCGACCGCCGTGGGGTCACCCGGCCCATCCGAGTAGTCCTCGAAGGCGTAGTGGAGGAAAGCCGTCGACGCCCCATGGGTGCCCATGGCTTCGACGGCGCGGACCCCCGCCTTGCGGGAGCCCCAGTACTTCTGCGTCGCGTCGTCGAGGGACTCGGCGTCTTGCGCGCCAAAGAGAAGCGCGCCCGAGGTGAAGGCGAAGGCCTCTTCCCAATCCCCATGGGACTCGAGCGCGGCGGGGAACTCGTGGGGAACGTTGACGCCACCCAGGGCGTCGAGGGCGTCGAGCGTCGTGTCGAGTCGCGGGGCTGGCGTGCCGCCTAGCTCGCGCACGGTGTCGTCGACGAGCGCCGCGAAGTCGGAGTGGAAGTTGCCGAAGCGCGGCGCGATGCCGACGGAGCGAGCGATGGGGAATGCCACCAGCGCCACGAGGTGGTGGTCTGTGATGAGCCAGCGGGGCCGTTCTCCTGCAGCGTTCAGCAGGGCGAGGAGGCCGCCTTCGATCGTGCTCGCGTCATGGGAATCCAACGCTACGGTCGCCAGGAACTCATCCTCCTCGGGCGCAAACAGCGCCAAGGCAAAGGCGCCCGACGGAATGTTCTGGTCCGCCGCGCCCTCGGAGTCGAAGCCCACGACGGCCAGCGTCCGAGTGCCCGTTGGAAGCGCGCCCAGGGCCGCAAGGGAGGATGCGGCGGCTTCGTGCGCGGGCGGCACGGCCCCGCCTTTGCCGGGCCAGCGAACGATGTTGGCCTCGACCGGCGGCAGCGCGTCGTCCTCAAAGGCGTCCGGGTCGCTGCCGGGGACCGTCAACTCCAGCGCGACCTCGTCACCTGAAGCCACGTCGGGCGGTACGAGCAGGCCTTCCTCTAGAGCGTTCAAGACCGCGTGGACGCAGTACCCGAGCACGGTGCCCTCGCTGCGCTTGATGGGACGCAAGTCTTCGCCGCCTCCGTTGGCGGCGAACTGGGGCGCAGGCCGACTTCCACTCGGGCGGAACGCCGCGGCTTTCCAGATCTTCCGGTACTCCGGAGGGATTTGGCCGGGGGGCAGGAACACGAGACTCAGCGCATCGCCGGGACGGAAGGACTCGATCTCTTCGTCGGTGGTGTCCGGGCTATGGAGCTTCGCGAGGCGCAGGAACCCATCGGGGGCGAGGCCCACCTCGATACCGTGAACGTCGACCGTGTCCCCGAAGATCGTGACCGTCACGGGGTTCTCCCGACCGGGGATGCGAACCAGGAAGATCGCTCGTTCCTCAATGTCGACCCACGGCTGGCGCTGGAAGAGCTGGGCGGCAAGTTCGAGAAGGCGCTGGGGCTGCGTGGGCATCTTTGGGGGGCTGAGGGGGCAGCGGACGGGGGCCTAACAGTTGGATCCGTGGGGCACAGCCGAGAGAGCTTCGGCGAGCTTAGTCCGATGAGCGGCTCGCGGGAACGGCCGGCCGGTCGCCCAGTCGGTCACCCAGTCGGTCACCCTGGCGGGCCAGCTCCTCAGCGGCGTCCAGGATGGCGAGGGAGCCAGCCGCGTAGAGCGCTTCCGATAGGACAAGGAAGCGCCGCTCCTGCACCGCGGCGACCCCGGCCAGGGGGGCAGCTTCGAGGAGAACGTTCGCGCTGCTACTCGTCTCGAGGTCCTCCTCGCCGAGGACGAGGACCGCGTCGAACTCCATGGAGAGGATCTGCTCGTAGGAGAGGTCGTCGTTGCCAACCATGCCCTCGGCCGCCGCGGCGTTCACGAATCCGGCGAGCTCTAGCGCCAGATCGAGGGTGGTACCGGCGCCTGACGTCGTCCCCCCGCCCCCGAAGTTGCCGTACGGAAGCACACGAAGCGGGCGTGCGCCTCGATCGGCGAGCGCGGCTCGGCGCGCTTTCATCGAGTCAAACAGGCTCTTGCCAGAGTCAGGGATCCCCACGGCGGTGGCGACGCTGCGCCCCGACTCCAGGAGCCCTTCCCACTCAGCGGGCTCGAGCACGCTGAGGACTCGGCCGCCGCCGGCCTCAATGCGTTCGACGGCCGCGGCGTTGGAGAACGGTGAAACGAGGACGAGGTCCGGCTTGAACCCGAGGGCGACCTCGCTGGATAGGCGCTCGTACCGCGGTCGGTCGGCCCACAGGGCGGGATGGAGGCG
This sequence comes from uncultured bacterium, assembly GCA_938030175.1. GTDB lineage: Bacteria > Planctomycetota > UBA1135 > UBA1135 > Saltatorellus. Next base: position 2,596 of record CALHGQ010000629.1, read on the forward strand.
CGTTTCGGACCAGCGATCCGACTGGATCGGGAGCGCGACGACTCTTTCGGGCGCGACTCCCAGTGCAGAGAGCCAGTCGACCGCTGCGGCTGAGCCGGGAAGAATCCTCACGGGCGCACCCACGGGCGCGGGCGCAGTGTCACCGCCAGCTTCAGCGGATGGAGCATCCGCCGGGGGCCTGACTTCGTCCCCGTCACCCCGAAGCGCGATGGCGGCGACGAGGGCTCCGAGGATGACGACGATCGAGACGGTTCTGGGTCCCATGGGGAATTTTGAGTGACAACGTGGACGGTCCGGCTTCAAAGCGCTTCGAACGAGGGACCGGGCTTTCTAGCATGAGTCTACGGGACCGATCTTCCTCGCTTCGGACCTCGTCCCGACTAACTGCTTTCCATGTCGCCATCCCATCCTTCTCTTCCTCCGCATCCGGCGCGCTGCCAGGTGCCACGGCTGTGCCTGATGGCGCTCCGCGAGGGAGAGGATCCGACGCCGTACGCGCTGGGAGTTCTGGCGGCTGCGCGGTCCCAGGGCCTCGGCGTGTCGGTTTGCACGATCGGGCCCGATCGGGACCTACCGCACCAAGAGCTCCGGGCAAAGCTCGCCTCCGCCTCGGGGCACGCGGTCCATCGGATCGACGTGGACCTCATGCCTGTCCCATCCATCCAGCGGGTGGTCTCGAGGGCAGGGGCCAACGTCGACTTCGTCCTGGTGATGGGCTTTGAATCGGCCGTGGGCAAGAATTCCACCCAGGTGCCCGCCTTTGTCCACGTTCAGCACGCGCTCTCCGCGCCGATGGTGCTGTGCGCGGACGCGGGCTCTCCGGTCGCGACGCGCGTCGACGAAGCGCAGGAGTTCTTCCGCGAGCGGGGGATGGAGACCGAGTCGCTCATTCTTCTTTCGGGCGAGGACGCGACCAAGAAGACCACGGCCATCGGCGCCGCCACCCAGCTGCCCGTCCTGACCCTTGGAACGCCAGAGAATGGTGAAGGCCCGTGGCGCCTCGGCGGGGCCGCCGTCGACGAGCTCGTGGAGCACGCGCGCTGCCCGTCCTTGGAGTTCATCATTCCGATGGACCGCCCGCGCTCCGATACCCGTGGGCGACGCGCCCGCATCGGCGTGGTGCTCGATGAGTGCTTTGACTTCTACGACGAGGAGGGCCTCATGCAGTTCGAGCTTGCTGGCGCGCACCTCGTGCCGCTCTCCGCGATGGGTGGGTCCAAGGAGCGCTTTGACTTGATCGAGGGGCTCGACGGGCTGATCATCGGTGACGGCCGCGTGGAGAAACACTCCGCTGGGCTCAGCAGGGAACGGCGTTTCCGTGAGGCGCTCAAGGCTGCGATCGAAGCCGGCTTGCCAACGCTCGCTTCCGGCGGCGGGATGGCGTATCTGACGCGCGGACTTCGCACGATCTCTGGCGCTTTGCATCCCATGCTGGGGGTGATCGATGCTGAGGCGGTTCAGTTGCACTCGCGTCCGAGCTTCGGCCACGTCGAGGTAGAGACCCTCGTGGACACGTTGATCGGCGAACGCGGCCTGCGACTGCGCGGATTCGTGCAGCGCTCGTGGCTCGTCCGCGGCGTGACGCCTGAGGAGCGCGGCATCTACGCGACGGTGAGCGGCCCGCGGGACGAAGGCTGTGGTCGCCGCGATCTCTTCGCGACGCACTTCCGTCCCTACTGGCCCAGCTGCCCCGGCGTGGCAAGTTCGTTCATCGATCGCTGCCTGCGGGTCGGCGCGATCCAAGAGCGTGTGCAGCGTGATCGCGCCGCCGAGATGGAAGCGCGCGACGACGCACCGCGCTAATGGGATCGAAGTCGGCAGAGGGTGGGCTCGAGGGGGCCGGCCCGGATCGGACGCGGGGGCCAGGGGGGCGCGCGGTGGCGCTGTTGCTCTTGGCCGTCCTCGTGATGCTGCTGCTCTTCCGCGTGCAGGTGGGGACTGCGGAGGGTTACTCGCTCAGCTTCAAGAGCGCGCTATCGGCGATCGCCGGTTACCTCGGATGGGGCGAGGGGCTCGACGCGGCGCCCCAGCTCATCGCGTCCGGGCGTTTCCTAGACGGCGTGACAGCGGCGTTCGTTGGGGCAGCGCTCGGGCTATCCGGGGCGCTGTTCCAGGGGCTCTTTCGCAATGATCTGGCGTCGCCCGGGCTCATCGGGGTGACGTCTGGCGCGGCCTTGGGGGCGATGCTTGGCATCCTTGTGATCGGTGGCATGGTGGATGGCTTCGCGGGGGATGGCCTCGGGGTCATGCCGGCCGCCCTGCGCGAGGGGCCGCTTGTCGTCGTTGGACTGAGCTTTTTGGGAGCACTCGGCTGCGCGTTCTTCGTGACGATCCTCGCGAGTCGGGGCGGGCGGATTTCGGTGCCGACGCTTCTCTTGGTGGGGGTTGCCATCAACGCGTGCCTCGGCGGGGTCTTGGCCGCGGCCCAGGACGTGCTCCTGCGCGAGGAGTGGCACTTGGCGCAAGCGCTGTTCAGCTGGCTCTTTGGTTCGCTGACGGACTCGACGCCGGACCGGATCGCGGTGGTGGCGAGCGGACTCGGACTGGCACTGATCACGATTCCGTTCGTGGCCCAGGAGCTGGACCTCTTCGCCGAGGGAGAAGAGATGGCTCAGTCCCTCGGCGTTGCGACGCTGCGCACGAAGCTCCTTGTGATCGTTGCGGCGTCCATGGCGGCGGCGGCGGCCGTAGCCGTCGCGGGGCAGATCGCGTTCGTGGGGCTGGTCGTGCCGCACGTGCTGCGGCTGACGACGGGAACACGGCACCGCACGCTCTTGCCGCTTTCGGCCCTCGGGGGAGCTGTGTTCTTGCTCGGCGCCGAGACGCTCAACATTGCCTTTCTCGGCGCTAGCGCATTGCGTCCCGGGATCGTTCTCTCGCTGGTTGGCGGACCGTTCTTCCTGACGTTGTTGCTGCGGCGTCGACGGGAGGTGTCGTCGTGGTGATCCTTGAGGCAAGCGGCGTATCGTTCAGCTACGCGGAGTCCCAGGACGTGGTGTCCGGGGTCGACTTCTCGGTCGCGGCCGGGGAGGTGGTGTGCGTTCTTGGGCCTAACGGCGCGGGTAAGAGCACGCTGCTTCGAATTCTGGGAGGGCTGATTGCGCCGCGCGTTGGCTCGGTGGAGTTGAGCGGCAAGCCGGTCAAGCGTTACACGGCCAAGGCGCGAGCCCAGGAGATAGCGCTAGTGCCCCAGGCGCTGTTTTCGCTGCCGGATCTGTCGGTACGCGACTTCGTGAGTCAAGGCCGTTACGCCTATCGGACTTTGTTCCGCCCCGAGGACGAGGCCGACCGCGAAGCCGTCGAGCGCGCGCTGGGGGAAGCCGACCTGCTCGGCCTCGGGCCGCGTGCCCTTGACTCGCTCTCAGGCGGGCAGCGCCAGCGAGCGCTTGTGGCGAGGGCTCTAGCGCAAGAGCCGCGGTTGGTGCTGGTGGACGAGCCGACCAACTCCCTCGACCCGCGGCATCAGATCCAGGTGTTCCGCGTGATCGCGGGCCTAGGCTGCGCCGGACGAGCCGCGGTCATCGTGACCCATGACCTGAACCTAGCGAGCCAGTTTGCGTCCCGCATCGTGCTGATGGACGAGGGCTGCATTGTGGCGAACGGTTCCGTCCATGAGGTGCTGCGCCCCGAGGTGTTGCACCCGGTCTACGGCGACGATCTAGCGTTCGGACAGATGCGCGTCGACGGCTGGGACGAAGACCGCCCGTTTGTGCTGCCGTGGCAGCAGTAGCGCGAGTGGCTTGAGCTTAGCCGGCTTGGGTCGTGGCACAAGCCACGCGTCGAGCGCTTCGCGCCGACGGCCGGTTGACGGTGCCGGGAAGACGGCGTGGGTAAGCGCGGCGTGGGGTGGCTACTCAAGCCGGCATGGGTCGTGGCACAAGCCACGCGTCGGGCGCTTCGCGCCGACGGCCGGTTGACGCTACCGGGAAGACGGCGTGGGGTAGCGCGGCATGGGGTGCCGCGGTACCGGGAACGACTCAAACCAATGCAAGTGGAGCCGAACCGTGCGATCGCTGTGACAGTGCAGTATCTCTGGCGCTCGCCGCGCAGGCGTCCTACCGGACGGGCGGCCCGCCCGGCGAGGGCCGCTCGGGCGGGGCCGAGCGCGGGCCCTCGCGCAGGAGCGCGAGCACCCGTGTCCGGCTGGTCGGTGCCGCGGCAAGAGAGTCGCCTGACAGGCGGCGACAGCCCAATGACGTCATGACCCAAGCCGGTTTGAGTCAAGTCGGTAGCCGCAGCTTGTCGTACAGGCCCAAGACGGCGTGGGTCATGGCACAAGCCACGCGTCGAGCGCTGCGCGCCGACGGCCGGTAG